>NZ_JBVKBA010000002.1:0-500471 GCF_055639175.1 Streptomyces sp. NPDC107546
CACGCTACGAGAAACGGGCCTACATCTACCTCGGCACCGTCACCCTCGCAGCACTCATCATCTGGCTCCGCTCATGATCCGAGAAACAGCGCCTAGCGCGTGTACGCCGGAGACACGGCCGCGGTGCTGATCCGCCGCGGCTTTCCCGTGCCGTCGGCCGGGACCGTGTACAGGTCTGCCCCGTAGTCGCCCGGCAGCGCGTAGACCAGGGTGTGGTCGTCCCGCCAGACCGCCTGGTCGTCGACGCTGCGGGACTCGGCGAGCGGCGTCTCCCGCATGGTGTGCAGGGTGAGCACGTACAGGTGCCAGGGGGCGTCCTTGGGCAGGCCCTTCACCCGCTTCTTGTACGCGATCCGCGTACCGTCGGGGGACAGGGACGGGCACTCGACGTTCGGGTGGAGCGTGGTGACCGTGCGGGCGCGCAGGTCGCCTCGGACCAGGTACGTCGTCCCCTGCGTCGCCAGGGTCGCGTAGAACGTGCGGTCGTCGGACGCGAAGGTCACGCCCCAGAAGTTCACGTCCGACGCGTGGTACGTCCTGCCGTCCTTGACGATGCGGTACGCCTCCAGGGACGGGGTCAGCGCGCCCGTGCGGGTGTCCACGAGCGCCGCACGGGTCGAGAAGTTCGTTCCCGCGTAGGAGTCGCCGCCCACGAACGCCGTCCATGCCGCGTAGTGGCCGCTGGGGGAGACCCGGGCGCGGGACGGGATGCCCGGGACGTCGTAGTGCGCCCTGATGTGCAGGGACGCGTCGAGGACCAGCGCGCGGTAGGTGTCCGAGACCGGGCCGTGCACGGCCTGGAGGCAGACTCCGGTGCCTGCGGCGGCGTAGAAGCGCAGGCACTTCACGCCCGAGGCGGTGCGCGGCCCGGCGGGGTCCGACGCCGGGACCGTCGTGAGTTCGTCGCGGTGCGGGCCCCAGGCCATGTTGCGGAACACCATGCGGCCGGGCTCGGTGAGCGTGACCGTGCCCGAGGTGGTCCGGGGGCCGCCGGCCTGGGCCTGGTCCCTGCGTTCCGCCCGCGCCGACGCGTGCAGGACCGAGGCCGTGCCCACCCCCGCGAGGGTCACGAGGGCGCAGATCAGGACCAGGATGCGGTTGCGTACCGTCATGCCGTGCCCTTCGGGCGGAGCGTCGTCAGGGAGAAGGCCGCGCACGCCGCGAGCGCCACCGCGGAGGCCGTCAGCGCCGTACGGTCGCCCCACACCGTCCAGGCCGCTCCGAACCCCAGCGAGCAGGCGAACCGGGCGAGCGCCTGGCCCGTCTGCACCAGGGCCAGACCGGAGGAGCGCAGTTCCTCGGGGACGCCGTCGGAGGCCGCCGCCATCAGCACGCCGTCGGTGGCCGCGTAGAAGCCGCCGTGCAGGGCGAGCACGGCGTACGGCAGCGCCGCCGCGTGCCAGGACGTGAGCAGCAGCGCGTAGGCCAGGAGCAGCGCCGCGTGGCCCGCCAGGAAGATCCGCCATCGGCCCACCCGGTCCGCGAGCCGCCCGAGCGGCATCGCCAGCAGCAGGAACGCGGCCGCCGTGCCCAGCGGCAACAGCGCGAACCAGCGGTCGGGGACGCCGAGGCGGCGTTGCAGCAGCAGGTACACGAAGGAGTCGCTGACCGTGGCGAGGCCCAGCAGGAGCGCGCAGACCGTGAGACGGCGCAGGTCGCGACGGTGCAGCAGGGCGAGGGCGGCACGGAGGGTCGGCCTGGGGCCGTCGCCGGCCGCCGGGGCGTGCGCGCGACCGCCCGGCACGAACAGGACCAGGACCAGGACGCCCGTCACGGCCACGCAGAAGCTCACCGTGAACACCGCGTCGTAACCGTCCACCGTCGCCCGCAGGATCAGGAACGCCACGAGCGGGCCGAGCAGCGCGCCCGCCGTGTCCATCGCGCGGTGCACGCCGAAGGCGCGACCACGGGTCTCGGGGGTGCTGGAGAGCGAGATCAGCGCATCCCGGGGGGCCGTGCGCAGGCCCTTGCCGGTGCGGTCGGCGGCCAGGACGAGGCCGATGGGGGTGAGGGTGTGGGCCAGCAGGAGAAGGGGCTTGCACAGGGCCGAGATGCCGTAGCCGAGGCCCGCCACCCACTTGTGGAGGCCTCCGCCCCGGTCGGCCAGGTGCCCTCCGGCGAGCCGTACGAGCGCGGAGAAGCCGTTGTAGACGCCGTCCAGCAGGCCGAAGCCCAGCGGGGACAGACCGAGGCCCGCGACGAGGTACAGCGGGAGCACCGCCGTGACCATCTCGGAGGAGACGTCGGTGATCAGGCTGACCGTGCCGAGCGCGAGCACGGTCGGGGCGACCGCGGTGAGGCGCCGCCCGGCGCTGGGCCGGGCGGCGCCGTCCGCGGACGCCTGCGCCGGGGAGCCGGCGCGGCTGTCCGCTACGTACATGTCACGGCGCCCAGATGCCGGTGATGTCCTTGGCGGAGGCGGCGTTGCCCGCGTGCGTCGTCAGGCCCTGGGTGTCCTCCAGGGTGCGCAGCAGGTCGTAGTGGTTGTAGGTGGTGGAGGTGCTGGACCCCGGGGTCACCGGCTGGCCGTACAGCACCGTCGGGATGCGGTTGCCGCTGAGCTTGTTGTCCTCGTCGAAGGTGACGACGAGGAGGCTGTTGTGGGTCTTGGCCCAGGTGGCGTAGGCGCCCAGGTTGTTCTTCAGCCAGGTGTCACCGGTCGAGATCGAGCAGTCGTGCATGTCGCTGCACAGGTTGGGGACGACGAAGGACAGCTGGGGCAGCGTCGTGTAGTCGGTGGGGAACTGCGCGAAGGTCTTGGCGCTCGACGTCGGCACGTTGCTGAAGGCGAACCAGGGATTGTGCTTGCGGGCGTAGTTGCCGCTGCTGCACGTGGTGGAGCCCTGGCTGGGCAGCGACTCGTTGTAGCTGGCCCAGGTGCGGCCCGCGGCGAGTTGCTCGGAGGCCAGGTTGGCGGCGGAGGAGAAGCCGGGGGTGTAGCAGCTGTCGTCCGTGATGCCCTGGGTGGAACCCGAGAACATCGCGAGGTAGTTGGGCTGGCTGGGGTGGGTGATGGCGTACGACTGCGTGAGGTTGGCGCCGCCGGACTTCAGCGAGTTGATGTACGGGGCGCTGGAGGAGCCGATGATCTGGCTGTACGCGTGATTCTCCATGACCACGACGACCACGTGGTCCGGGCTGGGGACGGAGCCCGCGGCGTGCGCGGACTCACCGCCGAGCCCGGTCCACAGCCCGATCGCTGCTGCGGTGAAGGCCGCCACGGACGCCACGGTGGCACGGGTGCGGCGGTACAGGGAACTGCCGGACACAATCAACCTCCGGTGGGGGGAGGGGCTACGGGGGACAGCGCTGCCAGAGCATGCTCACGCCAAGGTGCCCTCGCCCCACGCCCCGCGACCCGGCGGATGAAGAGCCGGTGAATTGCCGGCGTGCCGCAACGGCCGGACATGGCCGTACGTCCCCGGGTAACACGGGGCCCATGGGCGACATCCTGGTGGGGACGTGTTCCTGGACGGACCGGGCGCTGGTGGCGAGCGGCTGGTATCCGCGGGGGCGGCGCGACGCGGAGGGGCGGCTGAGGTTCTATGCCGAGCGGTTTCCCGTGGTCGAGGCGGACTCCTCGTACTACGCGCTGCCCAGCGAACGCACCTGCCGCCTGTGGGCGGAGCGGACACCGGACGGCTTCGTCTTCGACGTCAAGGCCTTCTCAATGCTGACGGGGCATCCGACGCGGCCGGACGCGCTGCCCGCCGACCTGCGGTCGGCCCTGGACCGGCGGCGCGCCCCCGATCCCGGCGGCCGCGACGCGGGCCTGCTCGACGAGTTGTGGGCGCGCCTCACCGAAGCGCTGGCGCCGCTGCGGCGGGCCGGACGGCTCGGGACCGTGCTGTTCCAGTTCCCTCCCTCGCTCACTCCCGGCCCACGGTCGGAGGCGTTCGTACGCGCCTGCCGTGAGCGGGCCCGCGGCTGGCCGTTCGCCGTCGAGTTCCGGCACCCGGACTGGTGGCGGGGCGACCGGGAGACGGCCACCGCGGCACTGCTCGCGGATCTCGACGCCACCGCGGTCGCCGTGGACACGGCGCGGGACCTGCCGACCTCGATGCCGCCCTTCGCGCCGGTCACGACACGGCGGCTGGCCGTCGTCCGCTTCCACGGGCGCAGCCCGCACTGGGGCACCGGATCCAAGGAGGACGCCTACCGCCACGCGTACACCGAGGCGGAGCTGGCGGAGTGGGTGCCGAGGGTGCGGGGCCTGGCCGAGCGGACGGAACAGGTGCACGTCCTGTTCAACAACTGCTGCGCCGAAGCGGCGGTCCGCGCGGCGGAGACGATGCGGCGCCTGCTGGGGGAGCAGGTGCCGCACCAGCTGCGGCACGCCTTCACGCCGCTGCCGGGGCTGTGGTCGGGGGACTGACACCCGCGGCACCGCCATCCGCGGCCGGGGCGCCCGCCGGGCACCGCCATCCGCCCCCCTCGGGCCCACAGATCACCGCCATCCGCCCCTGCGCGCCCACAGATCACCGCCACCCCCGCCCGCCCGCGCGCACATCCGCGTACCCACTCCTAAGCACCCGCTCCTACGCACCTGCACGGCCCCGTACCTGCCGCCATGCGCCCTCAAGGGCACCGCCCCGGCGCTCCCGCCCCCGTCTCCGGTTACGCTCAAAGCCGCAGGACCTTGATCTCGATGCTCGGGAGGCCGAGGGATGAGCGTGCCCCAGGGGCGCAGAAGCAGCACCTTCACGCGACTGCTGCGACACGGTTTCACCGACCCCTCCGCCGCCGAGCGGCTGCTGGAGAGCGTCGAGCTGGCGCCGGTCAGGTCCGACCCCGTCCTGCTCGACGCCCTGGGCGCCACCGCCGACCCCGATCTCGCGCTGGGCGGTCTCGTCCGGCTGCTGGAGGCGCAGCCGGCGCCCACCGCCCGCCGCGAGCTCCTCGACACGCTGATCTCGGCCAAGCCCCTGCGCGACCGGCTGCTCGGTGTCCTCGGTGCCTCCGCGGCGCTCGCCGACCACCTCGCCCGCCACCCCGGCGACTGGCACGCCCTCGTCAACTACGAGCCGCACGACCTGCACCCCGGCGTGGCGGAGTTCGAGCGGCAGCTCGCCGAGGCCACGGACCCGGTCTCGCTGCGCGTCGCCTACCGCCGCTGCCTGCTGTCCATCGCCGCCCGCGACGTCTGCGGCACCACCGACGTCGCCCAGGCCGCCGCCGAGCTGGCCGACCTGGCCACCGCCACCCTGCGCGCCGCCCTCGGCATCGCCCGCGCCTCCGCCCCCGACGACACGGCGCTGTGCCGGCTCGCGGTGATCGGCATGGGCAAGTGCGGTGGCCACGAGCTGAACTACGTCTCCGACGTCGACGTCATCTTCGTCGGCGAGGCCGCGAGCGGCGCCGACGAGCGCAAGGCCCTGCAGGCCGCCACCCGGCTCGCCTCGCACATGATGCGGATCTGCTCCGAGACGACCGTCGAGGGAAGCATCTGGCCGGTGGACGCCAACCTGCGCCCCGAGGGCAGAAACGGTCCGCTGGTGCGCACCCTGGCCAGCCACCTCGCCTACTACCAGCGCTGGGCCAAGACCTGGGAGTTCCAGGCCCTGCTCAAGGCCCGCCCGGTGGCCGGCGACCTCGACCTCGGCGAGGAGTACATCGCCACGCTCTCCCCGCTCGTCTGGCAGGCCGCCGAGCGGGAGAACTTCGTCGCCGACGTGCAGAAGATGCGTCGCCGGGTCGTGGAGAACATCCCCGCGGGGGAGGTCGAGCGTGAGCTGAAGCTCGGTCCGGGCGGCCTCAGGGACGTGGAATTCGCCGTCCAGCTGCTGCAGTTGGTGCACGGGCGGTCCGACTCCTCGCTGCGCAGCGGCACCACCCTCGACGCGCTCAGGGCCCTCGCCGCCGGCGGCTACGTCGGCCGCGCCGACGCCGCCCAGCTCGACGACGCCTACCGCTTCCTGCGCTCCATGGAGCACCGCATCCAGCTCTACCGGCTGCGCCGCACCCACCTCGTCCCCGAGGACGAGGCCGACCAGCGGCGCCTGGGCCGCTCCCTCGGCCTGCGCACCGACCCCGTCGGCGAGCTGAACCGCGAGTGGAAGCGGCACACCGGCGTCGTACGCCGGCTGCACGAGAAGCTCTTCTACCGACCGCTGCTCGACGCCGTGGCCCAACTCGCCCCCGGCGAGGCCAGGCTGAGTCCGGACGCGGCCCGGGAGCGGCTCGTGGCCCTCGGCTACGCGGACCCGGCCGCCGCCCTGCGCCACCTGGAGGCGCTGGCGTCCGGCGTCACCCGCAAGGCCGCCATCCAGCGCACCCTGCTGCCCGTGCTGCTCGGCTGGTTCGCCGACTCAGCCGACCCGGACGCGGGCCTGCTCAACTTCCGCAAGGTGTCCGACGCGCTCGGCAAGACCCCCTGGTACCTGCGCCTGCTGCGGGACGAGGGCGCCGCCGCCGAGAACCTCGCCCGCGTGCTGTCCGCCGGCCGGCTCGCCCCCGACCTGCTGATGCGCGCCCCCGAGGCGGTGGCCCTCCTCGGCGACGGGGACGGCGGCGGACTCGAACCCCGCTCCCGCGCCCACCTCGAGCAGGAGATCCTGGCCGCCGTCGGCCGCGCCGAGAACGCCGAGCAGGCGGTCACGGTGGCACGCGGTGTACGGCGCCGGGAGCTGTTCCGTACGGCCGCCACGGACATCGTCGGCTCCTACGGCACCGAGGAGATCCCCGCCCGCCCGGACCAGGGCGCGCTGGTGGACCTCGTCGGCGGCGCGGTCTCGGACCTGACGGCGGCGACCCTGGCGGGCACCTTGCGGGCCGTGGTCCGTGACGGCTGGGGCGACACCCTGCCCACCCGGTTCGCCGTCATCGGCATGGGCCGCTTCGGCGGCCACGAGCTGGGCTACGGCTCCGACGCGGATGTGATCTTCGTGCACGAGCCGCAGGACGGCGTGGACGAACGGGAGGCGGCCGAGGCCGCGAACAAGGTCGTGTCGGAGATGCGACGCCTGCTGCAGATCCCGAGCACCGACCCGCCTCTGCTGATCGACGCCGACCTGCGCCCCGAGGGCAAGTCCGGACCGCTCGTGCGCACCCTGACCTCGTACGCGGCCTACTACCGCCGCTGGTCGCTGGTGTGGGAGGCGCACGCGCTGCTGCGGGCCGAGCCGGTCGCCGGGGACGAGGACCTGGGCCGCCGTTTCGTCGAACTGATCGACCCGCTGCGCTACCCCTCGCAGGGGCTCGGCGACGACGCCGTGCGCGAGATCCGGCGCCTGAAGGCCCGCATGGAGTCCGAGCGGCTGCCGCGGGGCGCCGACAAGACCCTGCACACCAAGCTGGGCCGCGGCGGCCTGTCGGACGTGGAGTGGACGGTCCAGCTGCTGCAGCTCCGGCACGGCCGCTCGGAGCCGGGCCTGCGCACCACCCGCACCCGCGCCGCGCTCGCCGCCGCCTGCGCAGCGGGCCTGATCTCCGAGGAGGACGCCGCGATCCTGGACGAGGCCTGGGTCCTCGCCACCCGGGTGCGCAACGCGGTGATGCTGGTCCGGGGCCGCGCCGGCGACACATTCCCCTCCGACACCCGCGAGCTGGCCGCCGTGGGCCGCTACCTCGGGTACGGCCCGGGCCACGTCGGCGACATGCTGGACGACTACCGGCGTACGACGCGCCGGGCGCGGGGCGTGGTCGAGGAGCTGTTCTACGGGTCGTGACGCGTCAGCGGCAGCGGAGCACGCCCGCACGGTGCCGGGTCACACCCGTACCGGCACCAGCGCGGGCTCGCCCGCCGTCGCCACCCGTCGCGGCAGTGCGTAGGGCAGCGCGCCGTACCAGACCCGCGCCACCGTGAAGCCGAACGCCAGGCAGAGCGTGCCGCCCACCGCGTCCAGCCAGAAGTGGTTGGCGGTGGCGACGATCACCACCAGTGTCGTCGCCGGGTACAGCAGGCCCAGGACCCTGGCCCACGGCACCGTCGACAGCGCGAAGATGGTCAGACCGCACCACAGCGACCAGCCGATGTGCATCGACGGCATCGCCGCGTACTGGTTCGACATGTCCTTCAGGTCGCCCGACGCCATCGAGCCCCACGTGTGGTGCACCACCACCGTGTCGACGAAGTCCCCGCCGTTCATCAGGCGCGGCGGCGCCAGCGGGAAGAAGTAGTAGCCGAGCAGCGCCACGCCGGTCGTGGCGAACAGGGCGAGGCGGGTGGCCGCGTACCGGCCCGGATGGCTGCGGTAGAGCCACACCAGCACACCCAGCGTCACCACGAAGTGCAGCGTGGCATAGTAATAGTTCATCCCGATGATCAGCCATGTCACCGAGTTCACGGCGTGGTTGACCGAGTCCTCGACGGCGATCCCCAGGTGGTTCTCCAGCCGCCACACCCAGTCCGCGTTGCTCAGCGCCTCGGCCTTCTGCTCCGGCACGGCGTTGCGGATCAGCGAGTAGGTCCAGTAACTCAGCGCGATCAGCAGGATCTCGAACCAGAAGCGCGGGCGGCGGGGGGTGCGCACCCGGCGGAGGGCGCCGTGGATCGCGCCGTCCCGCGTGTCGTCCGTGACGGGCCGGGGAGCGGCCTGCTCCCGGCCCCCCACCGCCGTCACGGTCCTGTCACCCATAGGTACAGAGTCTGCCAGAAAAGCATTCCCCCACCGATCATCCCGCGGCAGGGTTGCGGCCACCCGTTGTCCAACCGGCGTACTGATCCGAAGCGCCGGAACTACTGCCTAGGGACGACTCCGCTCCCCAGGCGCAGAAGCCGTCGACCCCCGTACCACCAGCTCCGGCATGAACACGAACTCACTGTGGGGTGCGGGTGTGCCACCGATCTCCTCCAGCAACGTGCGCACCGCCGCCTGCCCCATCGCCGGGACCGGCTTGCGGATCGTCGTCAGCGGCGGGTCCGTGAACGCGATGAGCGGCGAGTCGTCGAAGCCCACGACCGATATGTCCGTGGGGACTTCCAGCCCCCGCTGCCGAGCCGCCCGTATCGCCCCGAGCGCCATCATGTCGCTCGCGCACACCACCGCCGTGCACTCCCGGTCGATCAGCGCGGACGCCGCCGCCTGACCACCCTCCAGCGTGTACAGCGAGTGCTGGATCAGCCGGGACTCGATGTCCTCCACGGTCAGCCCGAGCTGCTCCTGCACGGTGCGCACGAAACCCTCGATCTTGCGCTGCACCGGCACGAACCGCTTGGGGCCGAGTGCGAGCCCGATCCGGGTGTGCCCGAGGGACACCAGGTGCGTCACCGCGAGGGCCATCGCGGCCCGGTCGTCGGGGGAGATGAACGGCGCCTGCACCTTCGGCGAGAAGCCGTCCACCAGCACGTACGGCACGCCCTGGGCGCGCAGCCGCTCGTAGCGCTGCATGTCGGCGGTCGTGTCCGCGTGCAGCCCGGAGACGTAGATGATCCCGGCCACCCCGCGGTCCACGAGCATCTCCGTCAGCTCGTCCTCGGTGGAGCCGCCCGGCGTCTGCGTCGCCAGCACCGGCGTGTACCCCTGCCGGGTCAGGGCCTGGCCGATGACCTGGGCGAGGGCCGGGAATATCGGGTTCTCCAGCTCCGGGGTGATCAGGCCCACCAGCCCCTCGCTGCGCTGCCGCAGCCGGACCGGGCGCTCGTAGCCGAGCACGTCGAGAGCGGCCAGCACGGACTGGCGGGTGGTCGCCGCGACGCCCGGCTTTCCGTTCAGGACACGGCTCACGGTCGCCTCGCTGACCCCCGCCTGCGCCGCGATGTCGGCAAGGCGTGTGGTCACGCCACTGGACTGTACCGGCCGCGTCTCCGCTTGCCCACCAAAGGGACGCCGGGCCCGGGCGGTTGAACGCCCCGCTGCGGGTTGCTGCGTCATCGCGCTCCCTCGTGTTCTGTTTCGGCGTCCGGTCCGCAACGGGATGATTCCCGCGCCGGTGACGTATGGCAAGAGCTTGCAGAGTCTTGCACAGGTGCCCGTGGTCCCGCAGAACAGCCGCAAACACAGGTCGCCGGGCCCTCACGGCGAGGTCACGGCGCGGTAACCATTGTCGCTTCTTTCATTTTTTTGCTGCAAGGTCTTTCGCGGCGATTGCATCGCTGTTACGTTCACCGTCGCCCGGCGGCCGCAACGAAGCAGTCGGCAGTCGGCAGGGGCGGCAGACGGGGCCGCCACCTGTAGCACTCGGGCTTTCACCCTCAAGGAGAACTCATGCGGCGTGGCATAGCGGCCACCGCGCTGGTGGCGTCCGTCGCCCTCGCGGCGACGGCCTGCGGCGGAAGTGACGGCGGCAGCGGCAAGTCCGACGGCCCGGTCACCATCACCTGGTGGGACACCTCCAACGCCACCAATGAGGCGCCCACGTACCAGGCGCTGGTCAAGGACTTCGAGAAGGCCAACCCGACCATCAAGGTCAAGTACGTCAACGTCCCCTTCGACCAGGCGCAGAACAAGTTCGACACCGCCGCAGGCTCCAAGGGCGCCCCCGATGTGCTGCGCTCCGAGGTCGGCTGGACCCCCGCCTTCGCCAAGAAGGGCTACTTCCTGCCGCTGGACGGCACCGCGGCCCTCGCCGACCAGAGCAAGTTCCAGCCCAGCCTGATCAAGCAGGCCCAGTACGACGGCAAGACCTACGGCGTGCCGCTGGTCACCGACACCCTCGCCCTGGTCTACAACAAGGCCCTGTTCAAGAAGGCCGGCATCGCCGAGGCCCCCAAGACCTGGGACGAGCTGAAGTCCGACGCCGCCAAGGTCAAGGACAAGACCGGCGCCGACGGCTACTGGGGCTCCACCCAGGCCTACTACGCCCAGACCTTCCTCTACGGCGAGGGCACCGACACCGTCGACGCCGGCGCCAAGAAGGTCACCGTGAACTCGGCCGCCGCGAAGAAGGCGTACGGCACCTGGCTGAGCACGTTCTCCGGCAAGGGACTGCACAAGGCCGACACCACCGCCGACGCCTACGCCCACATCCAGGACGCGTTCGTCAGCGGCAAGGTCGCCGCGATCATCCAGGGCCCCTGGGAGATCACGAACTTCTACAAGGGCTCCGCCTTCAGCGACAAGTCCAACCTCGGCATCGCCACCGTCCCGGCCGGCTCCACCGGCAAGGCGGGCGCCCCGACCGGTGGCCACAACCTCTCCGTCTACGCCGGCTCCGACAAGGCCCACCAGGAAGCGGCGCTGAAGTTCGTGGGCTTCATGACCTCGGCGAAGTCCCAGGAGACCATCGCCCTGAAGAACTCCACGCTGCCCACGCGCGACGACGCCTACACCGCCCAGGTCAAGACCGACCCCGGCATCGCCGGCTACCAGTCGGTCCTGCCCGCCGCCCAGCCGCGCCCTGCGCTGCCGGAGTACAGCTCGCTGTGGGGCCCGCTCGACACCGAGCTGCCCAAGATCGCGGGCGGTAAGGAAACGCTGGACAAGGGTCTGAGCAACGCGGAACTCGCGATCGCCAAGCTGGTCCCCGACTTCAGCAAGTGAGCCGCCGTGGCCGCCGGATCTCCCTGGGGGAGGGATCCGGCGGCCACCGGCCTGTGCCAGGGCCTCTCGTTCGGATCATGCCGGGCTCGCTGATCCGGCCTGATCCGATCGAAAGACCCTGGGCCCCCTTCGATCTGCAGACCTCCAAGAAGGTTGTCGAACCATGACAGTCGCCATCGACCGAGCGACCGGCAAGCGGCGCGGTGAGCCGGGACCGCGACCCGGCCTGGGCCGGCGCATCAGATACGGCTACCAGAAGCACTGGTACGCCTACGCGATGATCGCACCGGTGGCGATCGTGCTCGGCGTCCTCGTGCTGTACCCCCTGGTGTACGGCCTCTACCTCACGCTCACCGACGCCAACAGCCTCAACACCGCCCGCACGATCGGCGTCAACCACATCGACGCCACGTACAAGTTCATCGGGCTCGACAACTACAAGGACATCCTGTTCGGCCCGACCTCCTACGACCGCTTCTGGTCGCACTTCATCTGGACCATCGTGTGGACCGCGCTGTGCGTGGCACTCCACTACACGATCGGGCTCGGCCTGGCCCTGCTGCTCAACCAGAAGCTTCGGGGGCAGACCTTCTACCGGCTGATGCTGATCCTGCCGTGGGCCGTGCCCACCTTCGTCACCGTCTTCGGCTGGCGCTTCATGCTCGCGGACGGCGGCATCATCAACTCGGCACTGCACGCCCTGCACCTGCCGACGCCGTCGTGGCTCGAGGACACCTTCTGGCAGCGATTCGCCGCGATCATGGTCAACACCTGGTGCGGTGTGCCGTTCATGATGGTCTCGCTGCTCGGCGGCCTGCAGTCCATCGACGGCTCCCTGTACGAAGCCGCCGAGATGGACGGCGCGAACGCATGGCAGCGGTTCCGGTACGTCACCCTTCCGGGTCTGAGGTCCGTCAGCTCCACCGTCGTCCTGCTCGGCATCATCTGGACCTTCAACCAGTTCGCCGTCATCTTCCTGCTGTTCGGCAACACCGCCCCCGACGCCCAGATCCTCGTCACCTGGGCGTACTACCTGGGCTTCGGACAGCAGCCGCGTGACTTCGCGCAGTCGGCGGCCTACGGCATCCTGCTGCTGGCCATCCTGATCGTCTTCACCTCGTTCTACCGCCGCTGGCTGAACCGCAACGAGCAGCAGCTCGCGATCTGAGGCAGGAGTCCCCATGAGCACGACCACAGTCGACACCTCCCCCGCGGTGACCGAGGCCGGCCCGGCGGGCGCCGCCCGCAAACCCCAGGCACGTGGTGAGCGCAGCCTCGTCGCGTCCCTCGCCTCCCACGGCATCCTGATCGCCGGGAGCGTCGTGGCGCTCTTCCCGGTCGCCTGGCTGGTGTTCCTCTCCCTCGGTCCGGACAAGGACGACTACCTGCACCCGGGCGGCATCTGGAAGAAGATGACGTTCGACAACTACTCGTTCGTCCTCCAGCACACCGGCTTCTTCGACTGGCTGAAGAGCTCCCTGATCGTCTCGCTCGGCACCACGGTGCTCGGCGTCCTGGTCGCCGCCACCACCGGGTACGCGGTCTCCCGCATGCGCTTCCCGGGCTACCGGAAGTTCATGTGGGTGCTCCTGGTCACCCAGATGTTCCCGGTGGCCGTTCTCATGGTGCCGATGTACCAGATCCTGGCCGACCTCGAGCTCATCGACAGCTACTTCGGCCTGATCCTGGTGTACTGCTCGACGGCGGTGCCGTACTGCGCCTGGCTGCTGAAGGGCTACTTCGACACCATCCCGTTCGAGATCGACGAGGCGGGACGCGTCGACGGGCTGACCCCCTTCGGCACGTTCGCACGGCTGATCCTGCCGCTCGCCAAGCCGGGCCTCGCGGTCGCCGCCTTCTACAGCTTCATCACCGCGTTCGGTGAGGTCGCCTTCGCCACCACCTTCATGCTGGACGACAAGAAGTACACGCTCGCCGTCGGCCTCCAGAGCTTCATCAGCGAGCACGACGCCCAGCGCAACCTGATGGCCGCCACCGCGGTGCTGATCGCGATACCCGTGTCCGCGTTCTTCTACCTGGTGCAGAAGAACCTGGTGACCGGCCTCACCGCGGGCGGCACGAAGGGCTGAGCCCCGCCTCGCCGACAACGGCTCCCGCGCGCCTGTCCGCGCGGGTGGCGGCCGCGGTGCCCATCCGACCCCGCTGTCACCGCGGCCGCCTCGTCAACCTGCCCGCCGTACCCATGCCCATGACCCGAAGCATCCCTCCCCCACTCTCGACTTCGCTCGAGCGGGGGACCCCCATCGCATCAAGGACGCCATGAGCCAGCACTCCGCCGACCCGGCCCCGAACACCGCCGTAGCCACCGTCGCCAAGCGCCGCGACTGGTGGCGGGACGCGGTGATCTACCAGGTCTATCCGCGCAGCTTCGCCGACAGCAACGGCGACGGCATGGGTGACCTGGAAGGCGTACGTTCCCGACTCCCGTATCTGCGCGACCTCGGCGTGGACGCCGTGTGGCTCAGCCCCTTCTACGCCTCGCCGCAGGCCGACGCCGGCTACGACGTGGCCGACTACCGTGCCGTCGACCCCATGTTCGGCAACCTGCTGGACGCGGACGTGCTGATCCGCGACGCCCACGAGCTGGGCCTGCGCATCATCGTCGACCTGGTCCCCAACCACTCCTCCGACCAGCACGAGTGGTTCAAGCGGGCGGTCGCCGAAGGCCCCGGCTCCCCGCTGCGGGACCGCTACCACTTCCGCCCCGGCAAGGGGGAGAACGGCGAACTCCCGCCCAATGACTGGGAGTCCATCTTCGGCGGCCCGGCCTGGACCAGGGTTTTGGACGGCGAGTGGTACCTGCACCTCTTCGCCCCCGAACAGCCCGACTTCAACTGGAACCACCCGGCCGTCGGCGACGAGTTCCGCTCGATCCTCCGCTTCTGGCTGGACATGGGCGTCGACGGCTTCCGCATCGACGTCGCCCACGGCCTGGTGAAGGCCGACGGCCTGCCCGACCTCGGCACCCACGACCAGCTCAAGCTGCTGGGCAACGATGTCATGCCGTTCTTCGACCAGGATGGCGTGCACGAGATCTACCGCGAGTGGCGCACGATCCTCGACGAGTACACGGGGGACCGAATCTTCGTCGCCGAGGCGTGGACCCCGACCATCGAGCGCACCGCGAACTACGTCCGCCCGGACGAACTCCACCAGGCCTTCAACTTCCAGTACCTGAGCAGCCACTGGGACGCGGCCGAACTGCGCGACGTCATCGACCGCACCCTGGACGCGATGCGCCCGGTCGGCGCCCCCGCCACCTGGGTCCTGTCCAACCATGACGTGACCCGGCACGCCACCCGCTTCGCCCACGACGCGGCCCTCGGCACCCAGATCCGCGAGGCAGGCGACCGCGCACTGGGTCTCAGGCGGGCGAGGGCGGCGACCCTTCTGATGCTGGCGCTGCCGGGATCGGCCTACGTGTACCAGGGCGAGGAACTGGGCCTCCCGGACGTCGTGGACCTCCCCGACGAGGTTCGCCAGGACCCCGCCTACTTCCGGGGCGCCGGCCAGGACGGCTTCCGCGACGGCTGTCGGGTCCCGATCCCGTGGACGCGCACGGGTACGTCGTACGGCTTCGGCAGCGGCGGCAGCTGGCTCCCGCAGCCGGAGAACTGGGGCGAGTTGAGCGTGGAGGCCCAGCAGGGCGTCCCCGGCTCCACCCTGGAGCTGTACCGCACGGCACTCGCGGCCCGCCGCGCCCACGCCGACCTGGGCGCGGGCGACGCGGTGGAGTGGCTGAAGGCCCCCGAGGGCGTCCTCGCCTTCCGCCGCGGCGACTTCGTCTGCGTGGCGAACACGACGGGCGAGGCGGTGACGATCCCGGCGTACGGGCGCGTGCTGGTCGCCAGCACGGAGGTGACGATCGCGGACGCGGAGGCGAAGCTGCCGTCGGACACGACGGTGTGGTGGACGGCTTCCTGACGGGCCCACCAGACACGTTGTGGGGCCCGCCGTCGCTGGGGACGGCGGGCCCCTGTGGTTTGCGGGCCGGGAAACCGGCGACCGGCCTCTTCATCCACCGGGCGGCGTGCTCCGGCTCTCTTACGCGGGTGTGACAGGCACATGTCCGCAGGGTTGACCGCCGGGGGCGGGACTCGTACGGTCTGCTGCACTGCAAGTAGTTGAAAACTTGCAGCAATTCCCTTCAGGAGGTCTCAGTACCTCCTACGGGCCCTCCCCTCAGCAGATCCTTCAACGGAGAAGGAACCCCCCCATGCCCAGCAGAACGCTCTCCGGCGCCCTTGCCCTCGTGGCGTCGGCGTCGGTCGCACTCGCCGTACCCGCCGGGACCGCCCATGCCTCCCCGCCCGGCACGAAGGACGTCACCGCCGTCCTCTTCGAGTGGAACTTCGCCTCGGTCGCCAAGGAGTGCACCAACACCCTCGGTCCCGCCGGCTACGGCTACGTCCAGGTCTCCCCGCCCGCCGAGCACATACAGGGCTCCCAGTGGTGGACGTCGTACCAGCCGGTGAGTTACAGGATCGCGAGCCGTCTCGGTGACCGCGCCGCCTTCCAGAACATGGTCAACACCTGCCACGCGGCAGGCGTGAAGGTCGTCGTCGACACCGTCGTCAACCACATGTCGGCCGGCAGCGGAACCGGCACGGGGGGCTCGTCGTACACGAAGTACGACTATCCCGGCCTGTACTCGTACGCCGACTTCGACGACTGCACCGCCCAGGTCACCAACTACCAGGACCGCTGGAACGTCCAGCACTGCGAACTCGTGGGCCTCGCCGATCTGGACACCGGTGAGGAGCACGTCCGCAGCACGATCGCCGGCTACATGAACGACCTGCTCGGCCTGGGCGTCGACGGTTTCCGCATCGACGCCGCCAAGCACATCCCGGCGGACGACCTGGCCAACATCAAGTCCAGGCTGACCAACCCGTCCGCGTACTGGAAGCAGGAGGTCATCTACGGCGCGGGCGAGGCGGTGCAGCCCACCGAGTACACCGGCAACGGCGACGTCCAGGAATTCCGCTACGCCTACGACCTCAAGCGGGTCTTCAACACCGAGAAGCTCGCGTACCTGAGCAACTTCGGCGAGCCCTGGGGCTACCTGAGCAGCTCGGTCGCCGGGGTCTTCGTGGACAACCACGACACCGAGCGCAACGGCTCGACCCTCAACTACAAGGACGGCGCCAACTACACGCTGGCGAACGTCTTCATGCTCGCCTGGCCGTACGGCGCACCCGACATCAACTCCGGTTACGAGTGGTCCGACTCGGACGCCGGACCGCCGAACGGGGGACAGGTCAACGCCTGCTGGCAGGACGGCTGGAAGTGCCAGCACGCGTGGCCGGAGATCAAGTCGATGGTCGCCTTCCGCAACGCCACGCGCGGCCAGGCGGTCACCAAGTGGTGGGACGACGGCAACAACCTCATCGCCTTCGGCCGCGGAAGCAAGGGCTATGTGGTGATCAACCATGAGAGCACGACGGCCGACCGCTGGTTCGAGACGTCGCTGCCGCCCGGCACGTACTGCGATGTGCAGGGCAACAGGACCGTGACGGTGAACGGCAGCGGCTGGTTCCAGGCGTCGGTCGCCCCGAACACGGCGCTCGCCCTCTACGCGGGCAGGTCCGGCTGCTGAGCCCGCACTTCCCCGACGGGCCCGCTGCCCGCCGTATGCGTGGCGACGGGCCCCTGTCGATGCAATTCCTTTCCATTGCTTTCAAGTCTCTTGCTGTAAACCTTGCGTGAGCGGTACGGTCTCGCCGGCGCCCGGCGACGAAGCCGTCCCGCGGCGTAGGGGTCGGACCCACCTGAGCCGTATTCGCAAGGAGTTCACACCTGTGATACCGAGATGGCCGGCGCCCCCGACGCGCCGCACCCCGTACCGGAGAAGGGTCGCGGCCACCGTCGTCGCCGCGCTCGCCGCCGCCCTCCTCCCGCCCCTCGCCGCTCACGCCGCCACACCGCCCGCGCCCCCGTCCGACGCGAAGCTCGCCGCGCAGCCCGCGCGGCACGGTGACACCCGCGAGCAGTTCTACTTCGTCATGCCGGACCGTTTCGCCGACGGGGACCCGTCCAACGACCGCGGCGGGCTCACCGGCTCCCGTCTGGCCACCGGCTACGACCCCACCGACAAGGGCTTCTACCAGGGCGGCGACCTCAAGGGCCTGACCGACCGTCTCGACTACATCAAGGGCCTGGGCACCACCGCCATCTGGATGGCGCCGATCTTCAAGAACCAGGCCGTTCAGGGCACGGGGACGAACGCCTCCGCCGGGTACCACGGGTACTGGGTCACCGACTTCACCCAGGTCGACCCGCACTTCGGCACCAACAAGGACCTGAAGACCCTCATCTCCAAGGCGCACGCCAAGGGCATGAAGGTCTTCTTCGACGTCATCACCAACCACACCGCCGACGTCGTCGACTATGCGGAGAAGTCCTACGACTACCTCTCCAAGGGCGCCTTCCCGTACCTGGCCAAGGACGGCCGGCCCTTCGACGACGCCGAATACGCCGACGGCACCCGGCGCTTCCCGGCCGTGGACGCCGATTCCTTCCCGCGCACCCCCGTCGTTCCCGCCGCCAAGCGGAACCTCAAGGTCCCGTCCTGGCTCAACGACCCGACGATGTACCACAACCGGGGCGACTCCACCTATGCCGGTGAGTCCGCCACGTACGGCGACTTCTCCGGCCTGGACGACCTGTGGACCGAGCGTCCCGAGGTGGTCAAGGGCATGGAGAAGATCTACGAGCGCTGGGTGCGGGACTTCGGCGTCGACGGCTTCCGGATCGACACCGTGAAGCACGTGAACATGGAGTTCTGGACGCAGTGGGCGAGCGCGCTCGGCCGGTACGCCGCCGCGCACGGCCGCAGGAACTTCTTCATGTTCGGCGAGGTCTACTCCGCCGACACCTCCATCACCTCGCCGTACGTCACCCAGGGCCGTCTCGACGCCACGCTCGACTTCCCCTTCCAGGACGCGGCCCGCACCTACGCCTCCCAGGGCGGCAGCGCACAGAAGCTCGCGGACGTCTTCGCCGGCGACTACAAATACACGACCGACAAGGCCAACGCCTACGAGCAGGTCACCTTCCTCGGCAACCACGACATGGGCCGCATCGGGTACTTCCTGAAGCAGGACAACCCGAAGGCGACCGACGCCGAGTTGCTCGCCAAGGACAGGTTCGCCAACGAGGTGATGTTCTTCAGCCGCGGCAACCCCGTCGTCTACTACGGCGACGAGCAGGGCTTCACCGGCTCCGGCGGCGACAAGGACGCCCGCCAGACCATGTTCGCCTCCAAGGTCCAGGACTACCTGGACGACGACGAGATCGGCACCGACCGTACGCACGCCAGTGACTCGTACGACACCGGTGCGCCGCTCTACAAGGAGATCGCCGCTCTCTCCAAGCTGCGCAAGAACAACCCCGCGCTCATCGACGGCGTACAGACCCAGCGCTACGCCGCCGACGGCCCCGGTGTCTACGCCTTCTCCCGTACGGGTACGGACGGCACCGAGTACGTCGTCGCCTTCAACAACGCGGACGACGGCAAGACGGCCACCTTCGCCACCGGGTCGGCGGGCATGACCTTCCGCGGCATCCACGGCACCGACGCCTCCGTCACGAGCGACGCCGACAGACACGTCACCGTCACCGTCCCCGCCCGGTCGGCGGTCGTCTTCAAGGCCGTCGGCCCGCTCGGCGCCCCCGCCGCCAAGCCTGCCCTCACTCTCAAGGCCCCGGACGCGGGCGCCACCGGCACGGTGGAGGTCTCCGCCGACGTCACCGGCGGGCAGTTGGACCGCGTCGTCTTCGCGGCCCAGGTCGGCGACGGCGCCTGGAAGGTCCTGGGCTCCGCCGACCACGCCCCGTACAAGGTCACCCAGACGATCGGCAAGGACGTCCCGGCCGGGACCGCCCTGCGCTACAAGGCGGTCGTCGTCGACTCGGCGGGCCGCACCGCGAGCGCCACGGCCGGCAGCACCACCGGCACCCCGCCCGCCCCGCAGATCCCCACGGCCTCCTCGCGCGACCACGTGGTCGTCCACTACAAGCGCGCCGACGGCGACTACGCGAACTGGGGCCTGTACGCCTGGGGTGACATCGCCGACGGCGAGGCGACGACCTGGCCGAACAGCCATCCCTTCATCGGCCGTGACGCGTACGGCGCCTTCGCCTACGTCAAGCTCAAGCCGGGCGCCTTCGGGGTCGGCTTCCTCGTCATCGACAAGGACGGGAACAAGGACGTCTCCGCCGACCGCACCATCGACGTCACCAGGACCGGCGAGGTCTGGGTCGAGCAGGGCAAGGAGGCGGTGCTCACCCAGAGGCCCGGCTACCCGGCACAGGACACCACCAAGGCCGTCCTCCACTACCGCCGCGCCGACGGGAACTACGACGGCTGGGGTCTCCACGTCTGGACCGGCGCCGCGAACCCCACCGACTGGTCGAGCCCGCTGAAGCCGGTGCGGACCGACGCGTACGGCGCGGTCTTCGAGGTGCCGCTCGCCGCCGGTGCCACCGGCCTCAGCTACATCATCCACAAGGGCGACGAGAAGGACCTCCCCGCCGACCAGTCGCTCGACCTCAAGGCGAACGGCTACGAGGTGTGGCTGCTGAACGGCCAGGAGAAGTACCTGCTGCCCCAGCCCGCGGGCAGCGCGGCGGCCCTCGACCCGGCCACCTCCAAGGCGGTCTGGATCGACCGGGACACTCTCGCCTGGAACGGCGTCGACGGCGCCGTGTCCACCCAGCTCGTCTACTCCCACGACGGTTCGATCACCGTCAAGGACGGGACGCTGACCAGTGACGACGAGCGCTGGCTGCGCCTGACGAGGACGACGCTGTCCGATGCGCAGAAGGCGAGGTTCCCGCACCTGAAGGACTACCCGGCCTGGTCCGTCGACCCGCGCGACCGCGACCGGGTGCGTGAGGCGCTCGACGGCCAGATCGTGGCCTCGCAGCGGGCCGCGAACGGCGCGGTCCTGGCGGCGACGGGCGTCCAGATCGCCGGCGTCCTCGACGACCTGTACGACGCGACGAAGGCCGAGCTCGGCCCGGTCTTCCACCACGGCCGTCCCACCCTCGCGGTGTGGGCGCCGACGGCCCAGTCGGTGAAACTGGACCTCGACGGCTCCACCGTCGCCATGCAGCGCGACGGCACCACCGGCGTCTGGTCCGTCACCGGCCCCGCGTCCTGGCGGAACAAGCCCTACCGCTACGTTGTGAAGGTGTGGGCGCCCAGCGTCCGGAAGGTCGTCACCAACAAGGTCACCGACCCCTACTCCCTGGCCCTCACCGCCGACTCGAAGCGCAGCCTGATCGTCGACCTGGACGACAAGTCCCTGGCCCCGAGCGGCTGGTCGGCTCTGAAGAAGCCGAAGGCCGTGCCGCTCAGGGACGCACAGATCCAGGAGCTGCACATCCGCGACTTCTCGGTCGCGGACCGTACCGTGCCGGCCGAGGACCGGGGCACCTACCTGGCCTTCACCGACAACGACAGCGACGGCTCCAAGCACCTGCGCGAGCTGGCCGAGGCAGGCACCTCGTACGTCCACCTGCTGCCCGCCTTCGACTTCGCGACGGTCCCCGAGAGGAAGTCGGAGCAGGCCACCCCCGGCTGCGACCTCGCCTCCTACGCGCCCGACTCCGACCGGCAGCAGGCCTGCGTCGCCGCGACCGCCGCGAAGGACGCCTACAACTGGGGCTACGACCCGTACCACTTCACCGTCCCGGAGGGCTCCTACGCCACCGACCCGGACGGCACGGCGCGTACCGTCCAGTTCCGCAGGATGGTCAAGGCGCTCAACGGGGACGGCCTCCGGGTCGTGATGGACGTCGTCTACAACCACACCTCGTCGAGCGGTGAGGCCGACACCTCAGTGCTCGACCAGATCGTGCCCGGCTACTACCAGCGGCTCCTCGCCGACGGCTCGGTGGCCAACTCCACCTGCTGCGCGAACACCGCGCCCGAGAACGCGATGATGGGCAAGCTGGTCGTGGACTCGATCGTCACCTGGGCCAAGGAGTACAAGGTCGACGGGTTCCGCTTCGACCTCATGGGCCACCACCCGAAGGCCAACATCCTGGCGGTCCGCAAGGCCCTCGACGCGCTCACCCCCGCCAAGGACGGCGTCGACGGCAAGAAGATCATCCTGTACGGGGAGGGCTGGAACTTCGGCGAGGTCGCCAACGACGCCCGCTTCGTGCAGGCCACGCAGAAGAACATGGCCGGCACCGGCATCGCCACCTTCTCCGACCGCGCCCGCGACGCCGTGCGCGGCGGCAGCCCCTTCGACTCCGACCCCGGGGTCCAGGGCTTCGCGTCCGGGCTCTACACCGACCCCAACTCCTCGCCGGCCAACGGCACCACGGCCGAGCAGAAGGCCCGCCTCCTGCACGACCAGGACCTCATCAAGGTCGGCCTGACCGGCAACCTCGCCAAGTACCGCTTCACCGACTCGGGAGGCAAGGAGGTCACCGGCGCCGAGATCGACTACAACGGCTCACCCGCCGGGTACGCGGACGCGCCGGGCGACGCCCTCGCCTACGCCGACGCGCACGACAACGAGTCGCTGTTCGACGCCCTCACCTACAAGCTGCCGAAGGACGCCTCCGCCGCCGACCGGGCCCGGATGCAGGTGCTCGCCATGGCCACGGCCACCCTCTCGCAGGGCCCGTCCCTCTCCCAGGCCGGCAGCGACCTGTTGCGGTCCAAGTCCCTGGACCGCAACTCCTACGACAGCGGCGACTGGTTCAACGCCATCCACTGGGACTGCCGGGACGGCAACGGCTTCGGGCGGGGTCTGCCGACGGCGGCCGACAACCAGTCCAAGTGGCCCTACGCGGGGCCCCTGCTCACCTCGGTGAAGGTGGGGTGCGAGCAGATCGAGGGCGCCTTCGCCACCTACCGGGACCTGCTGCGGATCCGGACCACCGAGCCCGTCTTCTCCCTCGCCACCGCCGACCAGGTGCAGTCGCGGCTCTCCTTCCCGCTCTCCGGGAAGGACGAGACGCCCGGCGTGATCACGATGGAGCTGGGTGACCTGGTCGTCGTCTTCAACGCGACACCGACGGCGCAGCAGCAGACGGTCGCCGCACTCGCCGGCGAGCACTACGCGTTGCACCCGGTGCAGGCAGCGGGCGCGGACCCTACCGTCAAGACGGCCTCCTTCGCGGCGAAATCCGGCACGTTCGCCGTTCCGGGTCGTACCGTCGCGGTCTTCACCCGAGGCACGCGCTAGGACACTAGCGTGGTGGGGCGGACCGGAAGCTCCGGCTCCGCCCCATCTTCTTTCCCGAGCGCCGAGGGGCGGCTCTCATGGACGGCAACGGCGAACACCCGGGCTCCACCGTGCTGGTGGTCGACGACGCGCCGGCCAGCCGCCATGCCCTGGGCAGCGTGCTGGCCCGGGCCGGCCACCACGTCGTGCCCGTGGCCAGCGGCGGCGAGGCGCTGACCGAACTCCACGCACGGGTACGCGACGGCACCCTGCCCGATGTCGCCCTCGTCGAGGTGGGCCTGCCGGACATGAGCGGCTTCGAACTGTGCCGCAGGCTCAAGTCGTCACCGCCCACCGCCGCCCTGCCCGTCGTGCACTTCTCCGCGGCCTCGGCCGGACCCGGCATCCGCTGCCGGGGACTGGACTCCGGCGGCGAGGCCTACCTGTCGGTGCCGGCGGCACCCGAGGAGATCCAGGCCGTCGTACGGGCCGCCGTGCGCGGGGCCCGGATGCGCACCGGTGCGGAGGCGCTCGCACGACGGCTGACGCTGCTGTCGGAAACCATCGTCTCGGTGCAGGCGGCGCGATGCATGACGGGACTCGTCCGAGCCGCAGCGGAGGGCACCGCCCGGCTCACCGGTTTCCCCGCGGTCGTCTTCGTGCTCGGCGAGGACGGTGAGCTGCACCGGGGCCTGTCCCGCTCACGTGCGCCCGCCGTTCCCCCCGAGGGCGAGGCGCACGACACCGTGGCCCGGCTGATCCGCGGCCTGGCCACCGGGCACACCGGGGCCCGCGGCACCGTGGTGCCGTATCCGCTGTGGCCGGCCGGGCTCCTCGGGCCCGGCCATGCCGGGGACGCCCGCGTGGTGGTGGCGCGGACCCGGGAGGGCAAACCGGCCGTGTGCCTCGCCGTGCCCGCGCGCGGCCCGGGCGACGAGGGCGACCCGCTGGTCACCCGGCTCGCCGAGGCCATCGCGCTCGCCGCGGACGCCCTGCTCATGTACCAGGTGGAACGCCATGTGGCGCTCACCCTGCAGCACAGCTTCCTGCCCCAGAAGGCGCCCCCGACACGGGGCGTCGAGACGGTCGTCCGCTATGTGCCCGCCTCCCGGCAGACCGAGATCGGGGGCGACTTCTACGCCGCGCTGACCACCGCGGGCGGGGTGCTCACGGCGGTGGGCGACGTCGCCGGGCATTCGCTGGACGCGGCCACCGTCATGGTCGAGATCCGGCACGCGCTGCGCGCCTACTGCCTGGAGGACCCGGACCCGCGGAGCCTGGCCCGGCGGCTGGACCGGCTGCTCCAGCACTACCACGCGGACGTCACCGCGACCGTCTGCCTGGTACTGGTCGACCCGGACAGCGGGCGCGCGCGCATCGCCAACGCCGGGCACATTCCGCCCCTGGTCGTGCGCGACGACGGCACCGCCGCCTACGCCGCCGCGAAAGGGCCGTTGCTCGGTCTGGGGCTCGACCGGCCGCCGCCCACCGAGACGGTGCTGCGGCCCACCGACCGGCTGCTGATGGTCACCGACGGGCTCATCGAGGACCGCGGTACCGACCTGACCGTGTCGATGGAACACCTGCGCAGGGCCGCCGCCGACGCCCCGCCCGGCGTCTCGTCGCTGTGCGACACGCTGCTCGGCTGCTTCGGCCGGGACCGGCAGGACGACATCGCGCTGCTGGCACTGCGGCTGACGGGCACCGTCTAGGGTGGCCTCGTCCCACCCTAGAACAGGAGTGCCCATGCCGCAGATCACCGTCGACTACTCCGCACCGCTTCAGGACGCCTTCGACCGGCGTGCGTTCGCGCTGGCGCTCCACGACCGGGTGGTCGACATCGCGGCCGCGCGGATCGAGGCGTGCAAGACGCAGTTCCGCCGTACCGAGGACACCACGGTGGGCGCCGACACCGACGGGCACGCCGTCGTGCACGTCACGCTCGGGCTGCTCGCCGGGCGCACGGAGGAGACCAAGGCGAGGCTGACCGAGGCGACGCTGGAGCTGCTGCGGCAGTACATCAAGCCCGCCGGGGACCTCGCGCTGCACGCGTCCGCCGAGGTGCGGGACCTGGACGCCTCGTACCGGAAGTTCGAGAGCTGACGGGCCTTCAGGACGTCAGGGTGACCAGCCGGGCGACGAGGTCGCCGAACGGGCCGTCGGCCGGCTCGTCACCGAGCATGCGGCGCAACAGCACGCCCATCTCGTCGTCGTAGGCGGCGCTCACCGCCGTCAGCGCCGCGAAGTCGCGCACCAGCTGGGCCTCCAGCTCCCGGCGCGGGATCCGCCGGCCGTCGAGCCAGATCAGTGCCGTGGACTCGACGAGCGAGATCCAGGAGCGGATCACCAGCTCGAGGCGGGCGGGCGGGTTCTGCACCTGCAGGTGCGCAAGGATCTGGACATAGGCGGCCTGCCGCACCGCATCGACGAGCGCGTTGGTACGGGAGACCGCATCCCTTGAGCGGACTCCGTCCGCGGGGACGGCCGGGCCGCCACGCATCAGCGCGGAGAAACCGGGGCCGTGGTCGTCGACGAAGTCGAAGAACCGGCGCATCACACGCAGCAGCCGGGCGCCCAGCGGACCCTCCTGCGGTTCCACGAACCGGGCCGCGAGATCCTCGGAGGCACGCTTCAACGCGGCCTCGTACAGGCTGAGTTTGCCGGGAAAGTAGTGGTAGACCAGTGGCCGCGAGATACCCGCGGCCGACGCTATCTCGTCGATGGAGACCTCGTCGGGGGAGCGCTGGCTGAACAGTTCGAGCGCGACGCCGATCAACTGCTGTCGCCGCTCCTCGACTCCCAGTCTGCGGCGTACCCCGGTTGTCATGCGAACACCTTACCGATCAAATCCAGCCGCACAGGGCCTTGAACGGCAGCAGTTGTTCACATCTCAATCACAGGTCTCTCACCGAACGGGTGCAGCGCACGGGCCAGGTGTCGTGTCACCGCAATGCGCCGATCGTCCTTCCGTCCTTCAGTGTTCCCTTCAACCGCGCCTGCGCTCCCTGCTTCGCGCGCACGGCCAGCAGCCGGGCTTCCACCGACCCGGTCACCCCGCCCGTCGCCCGGATCGACTTGGTGTCCTCGGCCCCGGCGGCCAGCAGATACCAGTCGCCCTTCGCCGACTTCCACAGCACGCCCGCCAGCACATGAGCATCCTTCGCACCGCACGCCGGCACGTCCTCCGCCTGCGCCGCGACCACCCCGGAGGCCCCGCCCGGCGTGTGGAACTGCGCCTGCACCTGGGCCCCGTCACCCCGCCAGGTGTCCGCCCGCGTGCACGCCCAGCTCGCGTCCCCCGAGGCGTCCGGCAGCGCCTGTCGCGCGTACTCCCACGCGTTCACCGACTTCACGCCCTGCGACCGCACCACCGCCAGCGAGCAGGCGAAGGGCGCCCACGCGCGCAGTGCCGTCGCCCCGGAAACCTCCCCCGGCGCGCCCGGCCGCCCCACGGTCAGGTGCGCCGGCACCAGCTCTCCGAGATCGCTCAGCAGCCGCGTGCCCGAAGCGCCGGTCAGCTGCAGCACGTTCCACGACGAGCACGAGCCGGACTGCTGCGCCGGACTCGCCAGCGGCGCGGTCACCCCGCCGGTCATGCCGAGGTTCATCGTCCTCGCCGTCGGCTGGCGCAGGTCCCGCTCGACGGCACCGGTCACCCAGGGGGCCGTCAGATAGCGGACGTTGCCGTCGGTGCGGTCCAGCACCACCGCGTCCGCCTCGGCTCCGCTCGCCCCGTCGACCCGGGCGAAGTCGAGCGCGGCCCCGCGGGAGCCGTCCTTCGGCTCGGCGTAGCGCACGATGCGCAGACCGTCGTACAAGACCACCACGCGCGCGGTGTCGACCTGCCCCGCGTACAGCAGCCGCGGCGGACCGGGCGGAGCGCCCGACGGGGTGCCCGGGGTCATCGAGACCCGGACGGACTCACCGGGCCGCGCCCAGGCGGTGAGCGCGCGCCGCAGCAGCGCCCGGTCGCGGGTGAGGGCGCCGCGCGCGGGCCACACGGAGAAGTCGGTGCGCGCCGAGGTCTTCCAGGCGGTGGGCGGCACCGCCGTCACCCGGGCCGGGTCCAGGGCGGCCTGCGCGGCCGGGTTCGGGGCGGGCGAGGGGGCGGCCGCGTCGTCCGCGCCCCAGCCGCCACCGGGCAGCGCGAGCAGCGCTCCGCACACCGCGACGGCCGCCGCCGCGGCGAGCGCGGCCTTCGCATGCCGGCGGCGCCGCATCAGGTCGGTGGGCCGGGCCTGGAGGGAGCAGGGGTCGAACTCGGGGGAGTCCAGCAGCGCCTCCTGCACGGGGACTTTCGCGGCCTGTCGGACCGCGACCGCCGGGTTCGTGACGCCCGCCGCGGCGAGCACCTTGCGCACCTCGTCGTCGGGGAGCTTCTCCAGTCCGCGCAGGACGTAGGCGGCGCGGGCCGGGGCGGAGAGCGCCGACAGCCGCTGGTCGAGGGCGAGTTCGTCGGCGCCGCCCGAGCGCGGGAAGAGCTTCAGGCCCCACACCTGCGGCAGCAGCGGCGGCAGCTGGGAGCGCTTCGGCCAGGCGGCGCGCCGCAACGGCGCTCCCGCCTCCAGTGCCGTGCGCAGCACCCGGAGGCGGACGTAGGAGTACCCGGGGTCGCCGTCGCGGCCGGTCGCCTGGGCCGGGATCACCGACGTGGAGGCACGCCCGTGGGGCAGCGCCCGCTGGGCGAGGGCGTGCGCGGTCAGCACCCGCCGGGTGCGGCCGAGGCCGAGGCCCGGCGGCAGCACCAGATAGGCGAGCCGGACGAGCCGGGGGTAGTGCTCGACGAGCGCGGCCTCGGCCTGCTCGACGTCGACGACCGGTCCGGAGGTCGGAGTGGGGCGCGGGGCGACATCCTGTGGCTGCACGTCCGGCAAAACGAGCGAGACGGAGGTTGGTCACCGGCACCCGGGCGCCCGGGCGAGCTCAGTCGCCGGGGTCGACCAGCAGTCGCGCGTAGTTCGCCATCGACCGCCGGTAGCGCGGCAGATGAGGGGCGAGCGCGCCGAGTACCAGGGCGAGGCCCTCACGGTCGCGGCCCAGGCTCGACAGACACAGGGCCAAAGTGGCGCGTACCGCGTCGTCCAACTCGTCCGAGCGCCCGTCGAGTTCCGGGGTGAGCAGCTTGACGCCCTCCTCCGGCTGCCCGATGTTCCTGAGCGAACTGGCCAGCTGGATCCTGGCCCGGCGGCCGCGGTAGCCGTCGAGGCCGCGCGCCAGCGCCTCCCGGTAGAGCGGCACCGCCTGGTCCGAGTGGCCCGTCGAGTCCCAGGCGCAGGCCCGCTCGAACGGCGCGAGCGGGCTGTCGTCGGGCAGTTCGGCGACGAGGGCGTCGATCACGGCCCGGAAGTCCGCGGCGTCCTCCTCGGCGTAGTCGTCGAAGCTCGCCCAGGCGGCCGCCAAACGCTCCTCCCAGTCCGGCGCGCTCATTGGTCCCCCTCGTATCGAGTTCCGAGTACCGACGGCACACTGTCGCACAGATGTGCCGCCATTGAGCACCGGACGCACCACAGCCGTACGGAAGGGCAGGGTCCCTCGCGGGGGCTCCCAGCGGCATGGGCCGAAGGACCGGAGGAACACATGAGGTGGACGCGCGAGAAGCTGGCGGCCGGTGCCGTCGTCGCCCTGCTGGTGCTGACCGGCTGCGGCGGATCGGGCGGGTCGTCCGGGGCCGCCCAGGACCAGGTCCCGGCGGCCGCGACCGGCAGCCTCGAGGACCTGGCGGCGGACGTGAATTGCAAGCCGAACATCCAGACGGACGCCGACGAGATCCGTCAGGCCATCTGCACCAACTCCGACGGCAAGTTCGTGCTCGCCACCTTCGCCACCGACCGCGGCCAGCGTGAGTGGATCAATGACGCCAAGGACTACGGCGGTTACTACCTCGTGGGCCGCAAGTGGGTCGCCGTCGGCGACGACGGTGTGGTCAAGGCGCTGCGCGGCAAGCTCGGCGGCGATGTCGAGGTGGGCGCCGACCACCACTCCCACGCCGGTCACAGCGGCTGAGCCGGGCCGGGCCGGCACACGACGAAGGCCGGTGGCGGGAGATCCCGCCACCGGCCTTCGTCAGTGGGTCACCGGCTCAGTCGGGTCACCGGCTCAGTCGGGTCACCGGCTCAGTCGGCTCACTGGCACCTCTGACCGGAGTTAATGCAGTTGGCGATCTTGTTCGCCAGGCCGCCGGTCGTGACGCTGATGAAGTCGTCGTGGTCGGTGGCCGCCTTGTGGAGCTGGTCCGGGAAGCCGTCCACCGCGTACGCGTTCTTCACCTGGCCGTTCTGGATGACCGGCGGGTTGATCTTGTACACGAGGCGCATCGTCAGCTGCGGGATCGCCTTGAAGCCGTTCCCGCAGACGCCGCTCGCCGGGTCGGCGAAGGCCACGTGCGTGCGGTGGTTGGCGCTGTCGATGTTCTGGCCGTCCCAGCAGCTCTGGAAGGCGAACGTGCGGACCACGTTGCTGCCCTGTGGGCAGATCGGGTACTGCGTCGTCAGCTGGACCTTGTTCTCGAAGCCGGTGCAGCTCCAGTGCGCGTTGGCGTTCGCCAGACCGTTGGTGGTGGTCTTGGCGTCACCGGTGATGATGCGCAGGAACTGCGGCATCGCGACGACCTTGCTGCTCGGGTTGCCGACGTACTTGATCTCCGCCTGGACGGGGGTCAGGATCCGGCCGACGTTGCCTTCCTTGCCGCCGCCGTCCTTGTTCTGGTCGAAGTCCTGCGTGCCGTCCTGGATGCGGACGACCGGCCAGTAGTACGCCGACAGGTCGTTCTTGTTCTGGCAGCTGGTGCCGCCCTGCAGGAACGTCTGGTTGCTCGAGAAGGCGTTGACCTTCTGGTTGCCGACGTAGTCGTGCAGGTGGTGAGCGCCGTTGGCCACGCCGGGCGCCACGATCACGTTGTCGGTGTTGTGGTTCTTGTTCGCGTTTACACCGCAGCGCGTGACGAACTGACCCGTCGAGGCGTTGCCGGTCCTGCGCGGCTTGGCCTGGACGTTCGGCGCGACCTTCGTGATGTCGACGAAGTCGGCCGCCACCGGGCCGTTGCCGGCCTGGCCGCCGTTGCCCTGCTGCTGACCGTTGTTGCCCTGCTGCTGACCGCCGTTCTGCTGCTGGCCGCCCTGCTGCTGGCCACCGTTCTGCTGCTGTCCGCCGCCGGACTGGCCGGCGTTGGTCTGGTTGGCGGTCAGCGTCGTACAGGCGGCGAGCTGGGACAGCGACTGGTCGAAGGTCCCGCCGACCCGCTGGACGTCGATCCTGATCCGGTCGATCGTCGCGGCCCGCTTCTCCTTCAGGGGGCCGACGATCGCGTTCTGCACGAAGCTCGCGTCGTTCGCCTGGGCCTGGCGCGTGGAGGCGAGTCGGGAGTAGGCCTCGGTGATCTGCTTGTCGAGGTTCGCAAGCTCCGCGGCCACGCCGTTGCGTGCCGCCGCCGGCACGTTCGTCAGCTTCTGACCGACGTCCGGGCAGGAGATCGTCGCCACCTGGGCGCTGGCGGCCTTGGTCTGGTTCCCTCCCCACGCCTGGTTGTTCGTCTCGTGGGCCGAGGCGAAGTAGTTGGCCCAGAGCAACCCGCCCCCACCGAGCGCTAGGGCAGCCGAGGCGGCTATGGCCTTGGTGGCCAGCGGCGTACGGCGTTTTCTCGTGTTGCGTCCCATGGAACTCCTCTGACTTCCTTTCGGGGCGGAGGCGCCCGACAGGGGTGAAGCGGCGCCATCCCATACGCAGGAGGCCGGTGGGGTGTTCAGGGACCGGAGAAAAACTTGGAAGTTCCTGAGGGCAATTCGGGTGCAAGAGGTCCAGAAGGCCCTGTCTCAACGAGAGTTGAGGCGGGTAACCCTGACTCTTTTGAATTTCATTCAGTGGCCGTGATCCAAATAGGCGAGCACGGCCAGAACCCGCCGATTGTCGTCGTCGGAAACCTCGAGGCCCAGTTTCGCGAAGATGTTGGAGGTGTGTTTCGCGATCGCCCGCTCGGTGACCACCAGCCGGTCGGCGATCGCCGCGTTCGAGCGGCCCTGCGCCATCAGCTCCATCACCTGCAGCTCACGGGGCGTCAGCCCCGCCAGCGGCCGGTCGTCCGCCGCACGCCGCGTCAGCAGCTGCTGGATCACCTGCGGGTCCATCGCGGTGCCGCCCGCCGCGACCCGTCGTACGGCGTCCACGAACTGCTCCGCGTCGAACACCCGGTCCTTGAGCAGATAGCCCACCCCGCCGGTGCCGTCGGCGAGCAGCTCCCGCGCGTACAACTGCTCCACGTGCTGCGACAGCACCAGCACCGGGAGCCCGGGCCGCTCCCGGCGGGCCCGCAGCGCGCACTGCAGGCCCTCGTCCGTGTGCGTCGGCGGCAGGCGTACGTCCACCACGGCGACGTCGGGCGTCAGTTCGGCCAGCGCGCGGGTGAGCTCGGGACCGGACTCGACGGCGGCGGCGATCTCGAAGTCGTAGGCCTGAAGGGATCTGCGGTGGTTGCAGGTGGACATGACGGCGGGGTTCCTCACCGCGCTGCTGCCGGCGGTACTGCTGTTCTACCCGCTGGAGGGGTTCGCGGTCGCGGCCGGGCTGTGGCGGCCGTTGTCCGGGTACGGCGGGTACTGGTACGGCTTCGTGCACGTCACCGACCAGGCCAGGTGTTCATGACAGCAGTCTCGCCGGGGAGGGCGGCGAGGTCACGGGGGCGAGCCCCCGTCAGGGGGTGGTGTCCGGTACACCCCCGGGCAGGCCCGCGAGCACCCTCGCCTCCACCTCCGGGTCGAGCCCCTTCGGGGTGCGGTCCGGACGCATAGGCGCCGTGCCGCCGATGTCCCGCAGCCACGCCCAGGTGTCGGCGACGGTCTTCCCGACGGGACGGCAGCTCAGGCGCGTCGCCAGCGCCCGCGAGACGTCCGCGGAGTGCAGGGAGTCGTGCATGTCGCTGCCCGGCGGCACCCACACCGGCAGCTGCGTCCACGGCTCGATACCCGCCTCGAGAATCACCTCCGGCCCGGTCCAGCGCAGTTCCGCCGCCGCACCGGTCACGTCCACGCACGCGTCGAGCAGCTCGCCCATGGTGGCGTGCCCCTGCGGGCTGATCATGTTGTACGGCCCGCTGAGCTCCTGTTCCGCCGCCCCGAGGATCCATTCGGCCATGTCGCGCACGTCGACGTACTGCAGGGGCAGCTCCCGCGGCCCCGGCGCCAGCACGGGCCCGCCGCGGGCGATGCGGGTCAGCCACCACGGCAGCCGTCCGACGTTCTCGTACGGGCCGAGGATCAGCCCGGCCCGTACGAGCACGGAGCGGTCCGCGCCGAAGGCCTCGACGGCGGCGATCTCGGCGCCCCGCTTGTCACGCGCGTAGTCGGTCGTGCCGGCGTCGGGCTCGGCGCCCTCGACCAGCGGGGCACTCTCGTCGTACCCGGCTGGCGCGGGCCAGGCGTACACCGAGCAGCTCGACACGTACACGTACCGCCCGGCGCGGCCCCGCAGCAGCCGCGCCGCCTCGTGCACGGCCCGGGGCGCCGCCGACCAGGTGTCGACGACGGCGTCCCACTCGCCCTCCGCGAGGGTGGCGAGCCCGTCGCGCGCAGTGCGGTCGCCCCGCAACGCCCGCACACCGGCCGGGGGTCGGTGTGTCCCTCGGTTGAAGACGGTCACGTCCCAGCCGCGCCCGAGGGCCGCCTCCACGACGGCCCGTCCCGCGAACTCCGTACCACCCAGTACCAGAAGTCTCATGCCGGTGACTCTGCCCGGTCGGGCGGCCGTAGGGAACGGGGATCTGCCGTCAGCAGAGGGTCAACGGCCCTTCGGAGGCACGTACTTGTAGCCCACGCGCCGCACCGTCCGGATGGTCTCGCGGTGCTCGGCGCCCAGCTTGCGCCGCAGCCGGGCGATGTGGACGTCGACGGTGCGCCCGTCGCCCACATGGCCGTAGCCCCACACCGTGGTCACCAACTGGTCCCGGGTGTGCACCCGGTGCGGGTGCGCCACCAGGTGGGCGAGCAGCTCGAACTCCAGATAGGTCAGGTCGAGCGGCCGCCCGTCCACCTCGGCGGTGCGCCGGCCGGTGTCGACGCGGACGAGCGGGTCCGCGCCCACGGCCTGTTCCGCGTCCGGCTCGTCGGGCACCGCGACGGGCGGGAACGGGGGCTGCTGATCGGCCGGGACGAGCACCAGGTAGCCGACCATCGGCGGGCGGCCCGGCAGGCTCGGCAGCGCGTGCGGGGGCGCCGGCAGCCAGGTGGCGCCCGGCGGCAGGAAGTCGGCCACGTCGACGGCCTCGTCCCGGTCGACGGCACGCAGCCGGTGCCGTGCCGAGCCGTTGGGCGGGGTGGTGGTGAGGGCGGCGGTGGAGAGAGAACGAGTGGTCGCCATGAGAGGTCAGCTCTTTCGCGCGAGAAGTTCGTCGGGGGACGTACGTCGTGCGCGCTGGCCGAAGGCCGGAAGGACGGCTGTGCCGGGGTGCGGCTGCCGGGTGTACGGCTCTACGAGGCCCGCGCGGTGTTCGCGCGACAACACACCCGGTCGAAGTCGTGGTGCTGACGGGAAGGCCAGAAGGGCTCGAGGTCACGGCGACCCGTCGCGCTGAACTTCTGGAAGCTGGCCATGGTTCTCATTGAAGCAGACACACGACCGTGACAGGAGCCTCCTCTCACTGCTTGGACGCTCTTTTTCCCGGCGTGCCCACGCACCCCCGACGCGCGGAAGGGACGCCCGCACGACGCGGGCGCCCCTTCCGGGAGCTGTGTGGAGCCGATCAGACCTGGCCGGCCTTCTCCAGCGCCGTGCAGCAGGTGTCGACGATGAGGCGGGTCACCAGGTACGGGTCGACGTTGGCGTTCGGACGGCGGTCCTCGATGTAGCCCTTGCCGTCCTTCTCGACCTGCCACGGGATGCGGACCGAGGCACCGCGGTTGGAGACGCCGTAGGAGTACTCGTTCCACGGGGCGGTCTCGTGCAGACCGGTGAGGCGGTCCTCGACGCCGACGCCGTAGTTCTTGACGTGGTCGAGGGGCTTGGAGCCCTCACCGAGCGCCTCGCAGGCGGTGATGATCGCGTCGTAGCCCTCGCGCATCGCCTTGGTCGAGAAGTTGGTGTGCGCACCGGCACCGTTCCAGTCGCCCTTGACCGGCTTCGGGTCCAGGGTCGCGGAGATGCCGAAGTCCTCGGCGGTGCGGTACAGCAGCCAGCGGGCCACCCAGAGCTGGTCGGCGACCTCGAGCGGGGAGAGCGGGCCGACCTGGAACTCCCACTGGCCGGGCATGACCTCGGCGTTGATGCCGGAGATGCCGAGGCCCGCCTTCAGGCAGTTGTCCAGGTGCGCCTCGACGACCTCACGGCCGAAGATCTCGTCGGCGCCGACACCGCAGTAGTAGCCGCCCTGCGGAGCCGGGAAGCCGCCCTCCGGAAAGCCCAGCGGACGCGAGCCGTCGAAGAAGGTGTACTCCTGCTCGATACCGAAGATCGGCTCCTGGGCGGCGAACTTCTCGGCCACCTCGGCCAGCGCGGCACGGGTGTTGGACGGGTGCGGGGTCATGTCCGTGTCGAGGACCTCGCACAGCACCAGGACGTCGTCGCCGCCGCGGATCGGGTCGGGACAGGAGAAGACCGGCTTGAGCACGCAGTCCGAGGAGTGGCCTTCGGCCTGGTTCGTGGAGGACCCGTCGAAACCCCAGATCGGCAGCTCCTTGCCCTTGGCGTCGTCGGCCAGGATCTTGGTCTTGGAGCGGAGCTTGGCGGTCGGCTGGGTGCCGTCGATCCAGATGTACTCAGCCTTGAAGGCCATGGGCCACATCCTTCGGGGGTGGTCTCGACTGCGCGGTCGACAACGCAGTCGCAGAGGTCGTGCGGGCGCGGCGCTGCGGCAATGGGGCGCCGGGTGATGCCCGGCAGCATGTCAACAGGCGATTTCCCGGCCATTGCTCTGATGTGAACCCCGTGTTACCGGGGGCTCCCGTGCCGGGAATCACTCGGTGACCGGTCCGTCCCCTTCCGGCGCGTACGCCGTCGACCCTTGGCGCGTACGCCGTCGACTGCGGGTGCGTACACCACCGACCCCTGGCGAGTACGTCATCGACTCCCGGCGCGTACGCCATCGGCCTCGTCGCTGAGTCGAGGCTCGGCACACGTGAGGTCGGCCACCGCCCCCCGTGCGGTGGCCGACCTCAGGTCCCGCTCCACGCGGAGCGGCGCGGCTCCAGGAGGCGACCGTCGGCTTCCCGACCCGGAAACCGGTCACGGGCCCGCGTCCGAGCGTCGCCGCGCCGCGCTCGCCCCGCGTGCCGGCCCTGCTGCTCGTGGCCGCGAACAGCGGGACCCAGCCGCGTGACGTGCCGCCTCCCGGAGTTACTGAAGCGCCGGCCTCACCCCACCTTCTCGATCAGGGCGCGGCGGATCAGGAACTTGCCGGGTTCACGGACCTGTTCGAAGGCGGCGTTGTTGAGGAGCACACAACTGCCGGAGACGGAGGTGACCTTCACCGTCGTGGACTTGTTGTTGTCCAGGTTGGTGACCTTCAGGGTCGTGCCCGCCGGGAACTGGTTGCTGGACGCGGCCGGGGCGCCGCCCTCACCGGAGAGCGTCACCGTGGAGCCCTTGCAGACCTGCTGGCCTGAAGCAGCGGTGCCGGCGCCTCCCGTGTTGTTCGCGGGCGCGGTCGTGGCAGGCGCGGTGGTGGCGGCCTGCGAGGCCTGGGGGTCCTGAGCCGACCCCCCGGCCTGCGCGGCGCCGCCGGACTGCGCCGATCCCGATCCGCCCGCCTGGATCGACTCCCCGACCTGGCAGCCGGACGCCTCCTGCTTCCGCTTGATCTCGGCGACCACCGCCTCGCGGTTGGCGATCCGCGCCGCCGACTGGGCGTCCGGGTTGGCCTTCTGCGCGGCGATGAACGACTCGTTGTTGCCGAGCGCGGTGGCCAGGCCCTGACAGACCGTCGAGGTCGACGCGTTCTGCACGTTCGCCGCGTTCGAGGTGGCGGCGAGGGCGAAGGCCCCACTGCCGGCCACGGCCACGGCGGTGACCGCCAACGCGATCTTCTTCTTGGGACTGAGGGTTCTCCTACGCGACATGCGCGACTCCTGTCCCCGGCCGCCGTCACCGGCGACCGGACGCGATAGGTACGCCGCTATGTACGAGATACCGAACGGAGTTACTCAGCGGTTTACAGGAGTCAGCGAAGTAACGTACGTCACAGGGGAGTCGGCGTCAGCGGGACAGGGCGTCCCGTACGGCCTCCTCCGTGCGTCCGACCACGGCCGTACCGTCGTCGGCGGTGATGATCGGCCGCTGGATGAGCCGCGGGTGCTCGGCGAGCGCACGCACCCACCGGTCGCGCGACGCCGCGTCCCTCGGCCACTCCTTCATGCCCAGTTCCTCGGCGTCGGTCTCCTGGGTGCGTGTGATGTCCCAGGGCTCGAGGTTCAACCGGTCGAGGACCTCGCGAATCTCGTCCTCGGTCGGCACGTCCTCCAGGTAGCGGCGCACGGCGTAGTCCGCGCCCTCGGCATCGAGCAGGGTAAGGGCGCTGCGGCACTTCGAGCAGGCCGGGTTGATCCAGATCTCCATGCCCCACACGGTAGCCGACACACCCCTTCTCACCGGTGTCACAACCTGGCTCAAATGGCCTGTGGCCAGGGGCTTTTGTCAGTGGTCGGCAGTAAAATAGAAGCAGTGTTCGAGGGAGGCGCCGGGGTGTCCGGCACCACCCTGACCGCGACAGGAGGATGCCTGTGCCCGCTGCCGCAACCAAGCCGAAGCCGACCCGGTCCACCGCGAGGCGGCAGGTCCAGCTGGACCTGCCGTACGCACCGGTGGCCAAGCGACCGCTCCCACCGGGGCGGCCGCGCGAGTGGTACGTCACCCACAACCGGCGCCTGAAGGCGATGCGCCTCGCCATCGCCCTGCTCGACTCCGGCGTGTACGTACCGAACCAGGCGCACAACGAGACGATACGGAGCACGGCGGAGCGGGTCGGGATACGGCCGCCGTCGGACACGACGTGCCACATGGTGCGGGCGCTGATGCGATACAGCCGTTGAGCGTGGCGCCGGGTGCCCTCCTGCTCTTGGGCGCCCGGCGTTGCCGTGCCGTCGGCTGGGGCTTGCAGTCAGCTCGACAGCTCCTTCTCCAGCGGTGTCCGGAAGCGCGGCGTCACCCGGGTGCCGGCCAGCCACGACCCGAGGCGGGCCGCCTCCCGCTCGATCGCCTCGTACGCCTCCCGGCCCAACCCCTCCCCGTCCAGCACACGCCACACCACCTCACCGTCCGCCCGCTGAGCCCACCCCCCGACCACCCCGCCGTCCCACCACACCGTCGGGCCCACGTTGCCGCTTCGGTCGAACAAGGCCGGGCGCAGCTCGGGGGGCAGGTACCAGTCACGGTCCTGCCAGCCCATCGCCGTCGGGTCCAGGCCCGGGAGCAGGGCCGCCCACGGTTCGGCGGGCGGCATCGGTTCCTCGTCGCCGGGCGACACATATCCCGTCGCCCCGTCGTCCAGCGTCACCGGTACCGCCCCGATCGCGGTCAGCGCCCCGCGCACTTCCGTGACCCTCCAGCCCGTCCACCACTTCAGGTCCCCCTCCGTGGCCGGCCCGCACGCCGCCAGCCAGCGTCGCAGCAGCTCCCGCTGGGCCTCTGCGGGCGGGAGTTCGGGGTGGGGCGGGGCGATGGCCCAACGGAACTGCGACGACGTCCACGCACCCAGCGGGCGGCCCCGGACGACCCGGCCCTCGACGCCCAGGACGCGCATCAGGCGCGACGACACGGTGTGCGGGGCCTCGTAGCTCCTGCCCGCGCCGTAGGTGAACTGCTCCTTCAACCGAGGCTCGTCCCGGGTGAGCTCGCTGACGGTCGCCTGACCGCGCCGGGCCAGGGCGGCCAGCGCCGACGCCTCGACCTCCGCGAGCCACTGAGCCGTCAGCCGGCCACCGCTTCCGGACACCATGTCCTTGACCAGCGCGGCACGGGCCTTCGCCGCGTTCACCAGGCCGGTCGACGCGTGCACCACGGCGGCGAGTTCGGCCGGGAACACGAACACGGTGTGCCGCATGCCGTGCATCCGCACCAGCGTCCGGTCCTCGTACAGCGCCCGCTCGACCTCCGCCACGGTCTTGTCCGCGTCCGCGAGGCGCGCACCGACGGCGAGGTACACCGTGGCCGGATCCGTGCCGTGCAGCGCGACCAGCGACCCGGCGACCTCCTCGGGCGTCACCGCCCGCGACCCGGCACCCAGCCGGTGCCGCACCGCGAGCCGGGCCCGCCGCTCCACCGTCCCGATGTGCCGCCCTCCGCCGCCCATGCCGTCTCCCTCGGATCGAAAAGCAGATGCACCCGCAGTGACCCCCTCCCTACGCTGGACACACATCCGATGGGGTCACCGATCCCCGGCACCCCGTCCAACCCCCGTGGCACAACCACTCACCAAGCGAAGGAGGGCGTCATGGGCACCATCATCCTTGCCGGCACCGTCGTCCTCGTCCTCTTCGGATTCGGCAACCACATCTGGTGGCTCGCCGCCATAGCGCTGTTCGTCCTCTACGTGCGGTACGGTCGCGGCTCGTCGCCCACGGGCACCCCGGGCGCCCCGGCCTCGGCGGCCAGCTACCAGGAGTACCGCGCGCGCCGTGACCAGCAGGCCAAGTGGGAGCGCCGCTACCGCCGCGAGCGCCCCTTCGAGGCCCGCCGTCGGGAGGGCGGCAAGTAGGAAGCGCGAGGAGGAGCAGGCGTCACAGGCCGGGCGCGCCCCAGATGGGGAACCACCGGCCGAGATCCTGCTCGATCCGCAGATCGTTCCCGAGGGCCGCCTTGATCTGCAGCTCCAGCGCGTTGTCGCGCCGCTCGCCCTGCCCGGCGAGCGGCGCGAACGGATAGAAGGTGCCCCGCTTGTACAGATAGACCAGCTCCAGCCGGCGCCCGCTCGCGTCCTGGAAGCCGGCCACCGAGCACAGCAGCTGCGGTCCGAAGCCGTTGACCTCCATCGCGCTGTTCACCGCGTGCAGATCGTTGACCAGGGCGGACAGCTGGTCGGGGGTGCGGCGGGAGACCAGCCACGAGTAGCCGTAGTCGTCCCGTTGCAGCTCGACGGGTGGCCCGGTGCGGTCGGTGTCGGCGTCGAGGAGCGCCTGTACCTCCTGGTTGGCCTGGGTGAAGGCGCCGCCCTCCACCGTGGCGAAGCAGACCGCGCCGGTCCCCGTCGGGGTGAACCCGGCGGCGGCCTCGAGCGTGATCGCCGCCGACGGCAGGGCGAACAGCTGGTCGAGGTCGGGTGCCACCGGCTTCGTACGGCCGAGCAGGATGTCCAGGAACCCCATCGGCGCTCAGCCCGCCTTTCCCGGCGCCGTCGCCTCGCCGAGCTCCGCGGAGATACGGGCGAGCTGCTCGAGCCGTTGCTCCAGGGTCGGGTGCGTGGAGAACAGACGGGAGATGCCCGGGTCGGCGCCGAAGGCGGGAGTGAAGTAGAAGGCGTTGAACGCCTGGGCCGTCCGCAGGTCCTGCGTCGGGATGCGGGCGATGTCCCCGGTTACCTTGGTCAGCGCGGACGCCAGCGCCGAGGGCCGGCCGGTCAGGTGCGCGGCGGCGCGGTCCGCGGCCAGCTCCCGGTACCGGGACAGGGCCCGGATCAGCAGGAAGCTGATCGCGTAGACGAGCGCCGAGATCCCCATGACGGCGCCGAAGACGGCGATGGTGTTCTGATCCTTGCGGCCGCGCCCGCCGAACAGCTCCGAGTAGAACGCGAACCGGACCACCAGCCCGGCGATCACTCCGAGGAACGACGCCACGGTGATCACGGCGACGTCCTTGTGCGCCACGTGCGACAGCTCGTGGGCGAGCACACCCTCCAGCTCCTCGGGCTCCAGCCGCCTGAGCAGCCCGGTGGTCACGCACAGCACGGCGTGATCGGGGTTGCGACCGGTCGCAAACGCGTTCGGCATGTCCAGATCGGAGACCGCGACGAGCGGCTTCGGCATGTCGGCCACGGCGCACAGCCGGTCCACCACACCGTGCAGCTGGGGATACTCCTCGCGCTCCACGATCCGCCCGTGCATGGCGTACAGCGCGATCCGGTCCGAGAACCAGTACTGCGCGCCCAGTGCCGCCGCCGCGATCACGACGACCAGCACCCAGGACTTCAGCAACGCGATCAACGCGGCGACGAACGCCACGTACAGCAATCCGAGCAGAAACAGCGTGACCGTCATCCGGACGGTCAACCGCCGATCACTCTGGAACCGGCTCCGCATCGTGCATCACCCCGCAGTACCCCGCAGTAAGGCACTCGTCCCATCCCCATTGTGCGCCCAACCCGACCCATGAACCGGTTCCGAACGGCTCCATGGCAGGCAAAGAGTGCCTCTTGAAATCTCTCCGGGACGTCCCGGGGAAACGACGGAGCCCCGTCTCCACCCGGGGGCGGGGACGGGGCTCCGTGTCAGTGCTGCGGCAGCGGCCGGCTCACACGTCGAAGAAGTGATGTTGCGGCGCCGCTACCTCGGAGCCCTGTTCGAGGAGTCGCTATGACCAGCGGGAACGCTGTCGTTGATAGTCGTTGTCAGTGGTCGTTGGCCGACCCGGGACGGCCCAGACACGGCCCGGAGGTGCTGCGGCCGATGACCTGAACGAGAAGGGCCTCGCCGTTGCGGCGGGGCCAAGATTCGAACCTCGGACGGCTGAGCCGGCAGATTTACAGGCCGCGCGGGCATGCCGCGCTGAGCTGGTCGTTGGTGTCGCGCGGAAGCCGCCTGCCCCACAGGCACCCCACACATATGCGGGGACGACGCGTTAGGCCTCGCCGGCGCTCCCATCCGTCTGTCGCTCAGTTTCGAACTTCGCCCGCCAGCTGCCAGGGGTCAAGGTTACGTTCGCCTTGTCCTTGCGGGACGTCCCCCGCCGGGCGGCTGATGGCGACCCAGATGCGACCGCAGACGCCTACCAGAGCCGCGATGGAAGCGATGGAGGCTGCTCCCGTCCCCAAGCAGGCAATAGTGAGGATGACGGAAAGAATTCCCACAAAAGCCAGGAAATCAAAGAGACGAGCTACATGCGAATAGTCGGAGGTCACGCGGGGAGTCACACTTTCACCTTTCTCTGACGGGCACCCGCCCGGGTCATCTGTTGAACAGCTTGCCGGTGAGGGACGGTGTTGCAGAAGCGGCAACAGGGGTGTTGCTCTCCGTTGGCAACAAGGGGGATACGACGGGAAAGGTGTTGCTCTTGCAGCAACGGGCATGCTTGCTGCAGAGTTCTAGTCACGTACGTCAAGGGCCCACATGCCCTTGACGTGGACGAATGCAGTGTTGCTTGCTTGGCAACAGTAGCGTTGCCAAGCAAGCAACACCCAACGGGGAGGGTAGCGTGGGAACGCTAGAGAAGATCGACGACGGCACACCGAAAGAGACTCGCGCCCTTGCCGAAGCTCTCCGCACCCTCTTCGACTCACTCGGGATTTCATTGCGGAGGTATGCGGCCCGCTGCCACACAGACCCGGGGACCCTTTCTCGTTATTTCAATGGGGCCAGAGTCCCGTCATGGAATTTCGTCGTCAACCTGCTTGCACACGTAGCAGAAGAGCGGGAAACACAAACAAGCGATGAGACAGTCGCGCTGTTGCGTCAACTCTACGTTCGCGCCGCTGGAGCAAGCGCGGGTGCAAGGAGAACCGTCGACCTCCAACGTCTACTCGAAGAAGCTGACGAACAGGCACGCGAAGCAGCCTCTTTGGAACGACTGCTTCGACAAGCACTACATGAGTCTCAGCAACAGGTAGAGCAACTGGACGTAGAACTCAGGGCGTTGCGCGCCGCGAGAGCGGCAGACAGGCAGGCCGCCCGCTCGGAAATTGAACTCTTTGCGTCGGAAACACAGAATCTGCGTGCAGAAAGAGACCAACTTCAAGCGGAGGTAGAGGTACTCAAGAAACAGCTTACGGAAGCGGTAAACGCACGCATGCTCGCAGAGGAGCGATGCGACCAATTGGAACGCCAGATTGAGAGTGCCGAACAAAAGGAAAACGAGAGGGGAAGAGAGACCGAGACAAAGAAACCAGAAATTGAACAAGAGGGCGCCGCAACGCTGCATGCCGAAACCGAAGGGGCGCGACTAAAGGCACACCAAGACGCGGAGCGGGCAATTCGCGATTATGAAATCGCGCGCGAATACTTAACCGCAGCTCAGCAGCGGGTTATAGACCTAGAGACCGAGCTGAAAGAGGTGAGGCAAGGAAGACAAGATCAGCGAAATACTTCCGATTCATCGGACACCTTCATATCAACCTCAGGAGGTCAGCAGGCAGGGAGCAACCAAGTCGACAGTTTGGCTACTCGACTGGGGTACGGACCCGAACAGGTTCTCCGCAAGGTCGACGCGGCACATAGGTTCACCCCCGACGACGTCCTCCCGATTCTAACAAGAGCGTTCGACCTCCAGTCAAAGGAAGAGGTGGAACGAACTCAACTCCTCCTCCAATCCATGCCCGACCGCGTCCGGAACATGTTCAACGTGATCGTCACCTATTCAATAAGGGGATCCGCAATCAGCTCTGGGCAGAAAATTGAAGAATGAGAAGCGCGTCGACGGATCAGCCAAAAACGCAGTCGGCTGCTGTCGTGGTCCTTGACCCAAAAGACGCGTCGGACGAACTTCCCAGGGACGACGCCACTCGGGGCATCCGCCTCAAGCACCGCGTAGCCGACGCGGCGCCCGTTGCCGCGCCAGGGGACTCGCCCCCGACGAGTCGACACGGATCGCTCAACGGACTGCCCGACGTAGTCGAACTGCTCTATGTCCTCGGTCCATACGATGCCGTCCTCATGTTCCAGCGCCCTCGGGTCCTCGCCCACGTGCCCTCCTGTCGTCGCGGGGAACAGTCACAGTCTGCCCAGCGCAGGTGACTGAAGGACCATCTACTTCCGGCCGCTGCACAGAGAGGCAGCGACACTACGACTCGGAGCGGTCGCGGCTGCGGCCGGCACCTGTATCTAGCTGCGCGAACGCAGGATTTCTCTCGCCACCCTCGGCCTACGTCGAGGCCCGCCCGACCCATCCACAGAAGCGAATGCATGTTCGTATAAAAACGCGTGGCTGCAGAAACTATTCCTTAACTTGACGCCGTGTGGTACAAAAAACCCCTTACGTCGCTGGGGGGTGGTGTGAGTCATGGCCAATGGGGCTCCAACGCTACGTTTCAACTGCTTCCTCCTTCGGGAAGGACTCGACTCGTACGAGGATGCTTTCCGGCCGCAATACAGGCCAGGCAATAGTAACGGCATGAGGAAGCTTGCCGACTCACAGCTAGCGCCAAAGGGTTGCGTCGCATACCTGAAAGACATGTCGGAGAAGCAACCTTCATGGGCAAAGCTACTAGCCCCTGTGTTCACGGAGCTAGAAGCGGTCTTGAACTACTCGAATCGACTCGTCATTTTCCTCCCGGTGTCTGATCGGGTTTTCGCCGTCTGCTTTGGCTACGGGAGTTCCACACTTGAGTGGTCATGGGTCGAAGCCAACTTCGGCCTAAAATTCGCCGCCCGACAATTCGACAGCAACGCGATGAGCGGAATCGGCAGTCGTAGAATCGATGCCTCTGCCCGTTCACAATGGGTACAGATCCCGTCCAACTCAGCAATCAGCGACTTCGAAATTGAGCTAGATGGCGAGTTCACAAGGAAACTCGTCGGCAGACTCGACACAGGCATAGATTTTCCTGACCTTGGGGCTGTGGTAGCGACAGATTCAGTCTCCTTCAAGGTGGACACGGACCTGAACAACGTTCAGCAGATCTTGAGCAAGATGCTTGACACTGCGCAAAGAGGTACCACCAACAAGGATCTTGCCTTTATCGACTCACTGGAGCCTCTGCGACTTAAGAGCGATATAGTCAAAGATCTAGAAAAGCTCCTAGTCGATGAGCTGTTCGGCGACCGCGCCCGCAAGCCGCAGGGGAAGCCACTCGATCAGCTTGCAGTCAGCAGCCTCAACGTTCACATTCTCTCATTCGCGCCTCCAGATGACGTGTCAGTGGAGAATGTGCATGACTTCATCGTCTACAGAAATGACCTTGAAGAAGTTTTTGACACGATGAACGTTGATGCGCTTCGCGCAACCCTTGAGAAGTTCCCAGGGAAGTTCGGCGTATCCTGCCTCAGCGACATCAAGATTCAGGCTCGCGACTCGAACGGCGAGTCTGCCAGCCCGGCAAAGCCGCTGAAGCACTGGCTTATATTCGAGGCGGGCGACCAAAGTAGGCGCTACTTGTTGACTCTCGGCAAGTGGTATGCGCTAGCAGAGAAGTACACAGAAAAGCTTGATGAAGATCTCTCCCAAATCCAAGACGTCACAGACGATCTGCAGTTGATAACTTGGGACGACTGGGGCCCGAAGAAGAACTGGGAGAAGCATTTCAACAAGAACGCGGCGGACGGACGTTCGGACCTCATCTGCCTGGACAGGCATAAGATCTACACCGTAGAGGGCGACGAAATAGAAGCCTGCGACTTGCTTCATGCCAGTGGCTACCTAATACACGTCAAGCCGTATTCAGGGAGCCAGACGCTCAGCCATTTGTTCTCCCAGGGATTCGTGTCCGCACAGACTATAATCTCAGATGCGGCGTACCGAGACGCCTTCATCGAAGCTGTGAGATCTATAAACGCGGAGCTCGTCGATGCGGCATCCAACGTACCTCCCAAATTCGTGACCTACGCCGTTGCATTCGACGGGGCTCAACGAATTCCACAAGATCTACCAACCTTCAGCAAGGTCAACCTGCGAAGCTTCAGTAAGCGCATCAAGCTGCTCGGGTCCGTACCGACACTGGCCCGCATTCAGATGACCTTCAAACCGAAGAGCAAGTAGAACCGCCCGACATAGGGGGCCCGGACGCTTCGTCCGGGCCCCCTCGTCATCGGCGGATCACACCGGTGGCCAGGGTCACGCTGGTCCTACCGGCCATGCCGACAGCTCAGTACGGTTAAACGGGCCCTTCAACTCAGCAGGAGGCAGCACGCAATGCGTGGCCATGGAGATCACCTCAGCATCGGTGAGCGGATCGCGTTCTACCGCAAGCGTCGCGGCTACACCCAAGAGGTTCTGGCCGGCCTGGTAGGCCGTAGCACTGACTGGCTGGCGAAGATCGAGACTGGCCGTAGGAAGCCACCCCGCATCGACATGCTGGCGGAGCTGTCGCGCATCCTGCGTGTACCCCTCGGGGACCTGCTCGGTCAGACCGTGCTCATGGAGGACGAGAGGCAGCAAGACGACGTCCCCGCGGTGCGTGACGCTCTCATGAGCCCCCGGCGGCTCTCGCGACTGCTCTTCGGCCCGGACGCTGAGGCGCAGCTCCCCACTCCCGCGCCCGTGGCCATGCGTGTGGAGCAAGCGTGGGACGACTACCAGGGGGGACGGCTCGGCAGCGTCATCGCCGCTCTGCCCGCCCTGCTGCAGACCGCACAGGAATTAGAGGAGCGAGCGGCCCGCCGCGGCGAGGACCATGGCGACTGCTGGGCAGTGTCGGCGAGGACTCACCATCTTGCAGCTACGACCCTCGCAAAGATCGGCGAGTCGGACATCTCGTGGCTCGCTGCGGAGCGCGCGATGCGAGCCGCAGACGAGTCAGATGACCCGCTTGTCCTGGCGTCGGCGGCCCGCTCGGGCACGCACGCGCTGCTGGCCAACGGCCGGTATGACGACGCGCTGGAACTCGGCAACACGGCGGCTGCGTGGCTGTCCTCCCAGGTGACGGATCACGACCCCGCGGCAATCAGTCTGCTCGGGATGATCCACCTGCGCGCTGCCGTCGCGGCAGCACGTCATCAGGACCGCCCTACCGCCACGAGCCTGCTGAACCGAGCCGAAGAACTCGGGGACGATCTCGGCTCGGACGAGAACTACTGGCAGACCGGTTTCGGGCCCACAAACGTCCTGCTGCACCGCTTGTCCGTCGAGCTGGACCTGGACAACGTGTCGTACGTGGTGGAACACGGCCGGATCAACGTGGACCACATGCCGCAAGAGCGAAGCGTGTCCCACCGGATCGACTTCGCGCGCGCCCTGTCGCTCGCCGGCCGCGGTGACGAGGCATTCGAGGAGCTGCGAACCGCTGAACGCACGTCGCCCCAGCTCGTACGCAACAATCCCAGGGTGCGCGAGACGCTGCGAGACCTGATCAAACAGTCACCGGTCACGAGCGGCTCGCGTTCGTCGGAAGTGTTCGTGATGGCTCAACGGTGCAGGGCGGTGCAGTGACTTCAGGCAAGCGCAGGGTGCTGGGAGTCGTCGGGTCGGCGGCTGGGGGCGTAGAGGCGCTGCGCACTGGCCTTGTCGAGCCTGCGATGGACCGCGGATGGCAGGTGGCTGTCACCCTGACTCCGACCGCTGGTAAGTGGCTGCGGATGAGCGGGGAAGTTGAGCGGCTAGAGAAGCTGACCGGTCTTCCCGTGCGTGACGAGCCGCGCCTTCCCGGCGAGGCTCGACCGCATCCGCCGGTTGACTGCTACGTGGTCGCCCCCGCGTCGGCCAACATGGTGGCAAAGCTTGCGACCGGAGTGATGGACAACCAGGCGCTCACCCAGGTGGGCGAGGCTATCGGCACGCTCGGCTTGCCGGTCGTCGTCTTCCCGCGCGTGAACGCGGCGCACGCTCGACACCCGGCCTGGCAGCACCACATCGAGACCCTTCGGGCGGGAGGCGTGCACGTTGTGTACGGACCGGATGTGTGGCCGTTGTACGAACCTCGGGAAGCGCCGGCGGGGCGTGAACTCCCGTGGACGGCGGTGCTCGATGCTGTGGAGGCGGCAATGACGACCCGTCAACCGTCCTGACCTGCAAGAAAGAGGGACCCGGACAGTCTGTCCGGGTCCCTCTTCGCTTCTGGCTACATGCTGATTGCCATGCCAGGGATCAATGAGCGAGGCAGTGGGCTGGAAGGTCTGACGCCTGCCGAACTCGCGTGGTTACAAGCGAGTTTGAGTGAGGCCCGCGCCAAGATCGAGCACCTGCTGAGGCGCGCGGACGAACTCACGGCGAAGGTGGAGTCCCGCCACCTACAAGCCGCTCAAGGCGATCAAGCCGCTCCCCGAGCACTCGGAGAGCGTCATGGATCGTGCTCAGCTCCGTCGCCAACGCGGTGAACGTCGGACTGCTGCCCGGCTCGCTGCCGAGGGGCGTTGAGGGGTCTCGGACGAACGTCCCACGACCCTGCTGCGTGAGAACCAACCCCTCGTCGCGGAGCTGACCGTACGCGCTCTGAACGGTCATGAGCTGCACGCCAAGCGTCTTGGCGAGCGTGCGAGCGGCCGGGAGGCGGTCTCCGGGCTCGTACTCGCGGTCGGGGCCCGTGATCTTCTCGCGAAACTCCGCCGCGATCTGCTTGGCCGTGGGCGATGCCTTGGGCGCTTCGGCGCTCTGGTCCATGGCTTCGAGAGTACCGGGACCTAGGTCAATCTCTGATCCTTCGGCAGATCCGCTTGACAGCCAGATTGACCTAGGTCAATCTGAACTTACGACGCCCGGAGGGCTCCGAAAGGGGCTCGAAGGAAGCGCCCGTTACTTGAGAACTGAACAGCGTGCCAAGTCGATGGGGTGAGATTCCCCGTCCCCGTAGCGGCTGGGTGAATGCCGCCGGCGGCCCCTTCGAGGCGGGTGAACCTATCCCGCCCTGCGTGCCAGCTCTGGAGGACAGCCTTGGGGATCATCCCTTCATTTCTGGAGGTCAACCCCTCAGGCGCCACCTGGTGCGCGCCGCCCTGCTGGCGTCAGAGCAGTGACGATGACGCGCCCGACTTTCCCGGCTCGGGACCGGTGCACCGTGGCAACGGCGCACCGGTGAAGCCGTGTCCCTGCGATCTGCGGGAGGTCGGTGTGAACCGACGACATACCAGGGCGCCGCCGGGATGGACCGGCCGGTGGCGCCAGCGCCTTCACGGTCCGCCCCTCCGGACCGCAGCGCCTCGCGCCGCGGTCGGCTGCCTCCCCCGTCCGTCCGGTCCCGCGCTTCGCGCGGCGGCCGTACGGGCGGGGGTGCGGGGAGTCGAGAGGAGGAGACCATGCGCAAGATCACCAGCCCGAAGCACCCGAACGCCGACCAGGTCGGCACGGAGGTGCAGTACCAGGGCGAGCGGCACCGCATCACGGACGTGGGCGGGGGTTGCTTCACGCTCGTACGCCTTCGCGACGGCCACGCCCGAAACGTGCAGATCGCCGAGGTCAACGGCCGCCGCTAGGGCGGCACGTCCCCGCATCACGCGGGATCACCTTCAACGGCAAGCGGCGCCCGGGGGGCCACCCGGGCGCCGCGCGGGCCGTTCCACTGCTGAGAGGAACCACGACCCAATGAGCCACATCGTCACTGTTCAGGACGTTGTTACCGCGTTCGCCGACTGGATGGAACCGACGGACGCGGAGCTGTACGCCATCGACGCCGAGATGCCCGTCATCCTCGCGGACGTCGACCTGATCGACGCGCAGATCATCACCCTGGACCGCACTCCGACCGAGCTGGACACCCAGCGCATCCGCCGCGCCCGGCGCCGCCTGCTCACCGCCCGCCGGGACTTGACCAACCGCACGGCCAGCGCGAGCCAGCCGGGGGGGTGCCGCGTGAGTGCCAAGATGAGCGCGAAGACCGTGGTGCCTGCCGTCGCAATGACGGCCGTGTCCATGGTCCTCACACTGGCCGTGGTCGTGATTTGGCTGGGCACGGCAGTGCCGTGGCCCGTCGCACTGGTCGTCGGTCTCGGCATCGACGGCGGATGGCTGGCCACTCTCGCCTACGAACGCCGCCTCGCGGCGCAGGGCGACCACAGCAACGCGGTCACGGCCGTCGGCTGGTCCTTCGGCCTGATCGCCGCCGGGGTTCTGGTCGCGCATGCGCTCACCGCTGAGGGCTCCGCGCGCGCCGCGTGGCTAGCCGTGGCGTGGCTTCCGGTCGCGGCCAAGGCTCTGTGGCTGGTCCATGGGCTGTGGGAGCGGACCGCGCTGACCCCGGCCGCGCTGGACGCCATCCGCGGTATCCGGCAGGAGGCCCGGGACGAAGCGGCCGTGGCCCGTGCCCGACTCCGGGCCGAAGCCGCCACCGAGGAGACCCGGCTGACGGCCGTGACGCAGGCCGGAGCCCGTGTCGCACGCGTACAGGCCAAGACCGCTCAGACCCTCTCGCGCGCGTGGTCGACGCTGGAGACGGCCCGGTCCGGTGAGGACACCGGCAGGGCGCTGACCAGCGTGACGAACCGCGTCACGCCCGACGTCACGCCCCGCTGGGAACTGCCCGTGTGGGGACCCACGGAGCCGGTTGCGGCCCTGGACGCGGGGCCCGCGCTCACCGACGCGGAGCTTGACGCGCTGGTGGACGAGATCCGCCACAGCGAGACCCCTGCCCTGTCCTACCGGGAGATGGCCGCCCGCTTCCGGGCGGCCGGCCACTCCGCCTCCGAAGTCCGCCTCCGGGCCGCGTGGAAGCGCGTCGCGTGATGGGGACGCTGCCGGGGTTCCGGTGGCGCCTCGCCCCGGACGGATACGCCACCCGCCGACAGCTCCGGGCGCGCGGTCTGCGCCCCGGCGGTCAGGACGTGGCCGCTCAGCTCGAACGGCCGCGCCGCCGCCGTGGGCCGCTGGTCGCCTACCTCTACCGCATCGACCTGGCCCAACCGGTCCGACCGATGACGGACGCCAAATGGCGCGCGCTCGCCAAAGCCAACGCCGCTCGCCGCACCTGCCCCGAGTGCCATCAGGACGCCGGATACGTCATCCCGCCCTCACTCGGCATGTGCGCCACCTGCGCTCACCACCAGGAACAGCGCGCTGCCTGACATCCCCGATTACCCCGGCGGGGCCCGTCCGCTCACCTCCTACAGCGCCGGGCAGGCCCCGCCCTTCCTCCCACTGGAAGGAACCTTCAGTGAAGCACCCCGACGATGAGAACGAGCTGTTCAACCGACTGGAAGCCGAGATGGCCACCGATGTCCACCCCGACTCCGGGGCGGAAGTAGTCGACCTGGACAAGGCGCGGTCGGCCCGTAGCGGGTCGGCCGACTCCGACGCCGGACGGTCGGGCGAGGAGTCGGGCGACCCGACCGCCCGTGTGATGGTCGACCAGTCGGTCCCGGTCGCGACCGGTCCGGGCTACCTCGGTCGGCTCCAAGGCGCCGCACGGCGCCCGGTCCTTCCGGTGTGGCTGCGCTCGCTCGCGGAGCTGCGGACCGCGTCCGCGTGGGTGGCGCGCCACTACGCGCACGCCGCCGGGTACCACGCGCTGCGCTCCCCTGTCTACGCCGCCCGGCTCGCCCTTCAGGCGCCGTCCGGTGCCGCGAAGTTCGTCGGCGGCACGGTGCGGTGGGTGACCGACGCCGAGGGGGCGCCGGTGCGCCGCGCGGTGGTGGAGCGGGAAGACGCGGCGATGTACCTGAAGCTGTCGCACAAGCGCGACCACCGCGTCCGGCTGCGCACGCTGGTCGCGGTGCTGGCGATGTTCGTCGGGCTCGGGTCGGCACTGGCCATCTACGTCCTGGCCCCCGACTGGCTTCAGGCCCTCTCCGTCAGCGCGGTCGTGCTCGCCCTCGGCTACGCCGGCCGCAAGGCCGATGCCCCGGTCATCCACCGGGCGGTGGAACTGCCCAAGGCGACCAAGCTGACCAGCGATATCGTGCTCCGCGCGCTCGGCTCGCTGGGTATCCCGGCGATCAATCAGGCGCAGGGCAAGGGGCGGGACGGGTTCGAGTTCACCGCCCCGATCACCCGCGACGGCCCCGGATGGCGCGCGGAGGGCAACCTCCCCTACGGCGTCACGGTGACCGACATCATCGAGCGCCGGGAACGGCTCGCGTCCGGCCTGCGCCGCCCGCTGGGGTGCGTGTGGCCCGAAGCCGTGCCCGACGAGCACACCGGGCACCTGGTGCTGTGGGTGGGCGACCAGGACATGAACAAGGCCAAGAAGCCCGCATGGCCGCTGGCCAAGTCCGGCACGGTCGACCTGTTCAAGCCCGTCGCGTTCGGCACCGACCAGCGCGGACGCTGGGTGGAGATCACGCTCATGTACATCGCGGGCGTCATCGGCGCCATCCCGCGCATGGGCAAGACCTTCCTCCTGCGCCTGCTGCTGCTCATCGCCGCCCTCGACCCCCGGGCGGAGGTGCACAGCTACGACATGAAGGGAACCGGCGACCTTGACCCGGTCGGCAACGCCGTCGCCCACCGGCACGCCGCCGGCGACGACGACGAGTCGATCCTGTACGCGCTCGCCGACTTCCGCGCCTTGCGCGAAGAACTGCGCCGCCGCGTCAAGGTCATCCGGTCCCTGCCCCGCGACATCTGCCCCGAGAACAAGGTGACCAGCCAGCTCGCCGACAAGCGCTCCCTCGGTCTGCACCCCATCGTGGTCGGCGTCGACGAGTGCCAAGTGCTGTTCGAGCACGCCGACCACGGCAAGGAGTTCGAGGAGATCATCACGGACCTGGTCAAGCGCGGTCCCGCCACCGGGATCGTGGTCCTACTGGCCACCCAGCGCCCGGACGCCAAGTCCCTGCCCACCGGAATCAGCGCGAACGCGTCGGCCCGCTGGTGCCTGAAGGTCATGGGCCAGACCGAGAACGACATGGTCCTCGGCACCTCCGCCTACAAGCGCGGCGTCCGCGCCACGATGTTCGCCTGGGGCGACAAGGGCATTCACTACTTCGTCGGTGAAGGCGCCGATGCCCGCATCGTCTCCTCCGTCTACGTCGACGCCCCCGGCGCCGACGCGATCGCCGCCCGCGCCCGCAAGGCCCGCGAGAAGGCCGGGCTGTTGTCCGGCTACGCGCTCGGGGAGACTCCCGAGCAGGTCACGGGCCCGTCGTATGACCTGCTCGCCGACATCGCCGCCGTCGTGGCCGAGTCGGAGGAGCGGGTGTGGAACGAGCGGATCGCGGCCCGCCTCGCCGAACTGCGCCCGGACGTCTACGGCGGCTGGAGGGGCGAGAACGTCACGTCCGCGCTCAAGCCTCACGGCATCAAGACCCGCGACGTGGCCGGGACGACCGACGAGGGCAACCGCACCACCCGCCGGGGCATCGTCCGCGCCGACCTCATGAAGGCGGTCGCGGAGCGTAACGAAAATCCTGGCGCCGCATAGCCCCGGAAGGGTGCTACCGGTAGCACCCACACCTGCTACCGGTAGCACCCCCGCTAGCGACCCAAATACGCCCCCATCTGCGCACTAGCGCATAGCACTCCACCAGCGGAAACCCCTGGAAACCTGCCCGGAGGGCTCTTCATGACCCCCGTTCTCGCCGCTATCGCCAGCCTGATAGTCGTCACTATCGGTTACGTCGGGCTGTGTGCGGTCTCGCCGTTCGGCAACTGCCGCAAGTGCCGCGGCATGGGCCACGCACTCAAGACCGACCGCAAGGGACGACCCAAGCGCGGCAAGGACTGCCACCGCTGCCACGCCACCGGCAAGCGCATACGCATCGGCCGCTGGCTCTACAACCGATGGCTGCGCACCTACCGCGCCAGCAGCGAGCGGCCCCGCTCGCAGGAGGCGGCCCGATGACCGTGACCGTCTCCGCCGTCCTGCTGTTCGGCATCGCCGCCCTGGTCGCCATCAAGACCAAATCGACCGGCGCAGGCGCCGCCGTCCTGGTGTTCCTGTTCGGGTTCTACGCCGCCACCACCGGCGCCGCAGGCCCCATCCGCGACCTGGTCCGCGCCTTCGCCCACTTCCTCGCATCCCTCGGCACCTGACAAGGAGGCTCCGTCATGCACGAGCCCATCACGCCCCACCACCGCCGCCGTGACGCGGCGGCCGTGGAAGTCCACCAGCCCACGCCGCTCGCCCCACTGACCCACACTGCGCCACTCGTGCCCGTACAGCCCAGCATGCTGCCGACGGTGGCGAGCGTGGTCCTGCCGGACGGCCGCGTCGTCACCGGCTACACCCTCGACCCCGCCAAGCCTGAACCCGTCGCGACCAAACCGGCTGTCTCCCGCACGGCCGTGAACATCGCCCTCGGGGGCATCGGGTTCGGCGCGGTGTGCGGCGGGCTGGTCCTGCTGACCACGTTCATCGCCACGCTCGCCGCCTTCGTCCACCAGCTCGTCATCCTCGCCGCCGTCATCTTCGGCGGCTGGATCGCCGTTCAGGTCTTCACCGCGAGCGGCCACCGCGGCGGCACCACGGTCAACATCCGCAAAGCCATCTTCAAGCGCAACCACTTCCACGGCTAGGCCGTTACACAGCGGCACGCTTGCTGAGCCAGTGGGCTTCGAGCCATACACGATGCTCGGGCCGCAGTTGCACGGCCAATGGCTGACCGTGGAGCTGCGCGTAGAGCGGATAGACGCGAAGGCTTGGAGCTACATCGATCAGCCCGGTTCCCGGTTCCACGGCGATCTGGCCGAGGTCGAAGAGCCTGTGGATGTCCCGCCGCAACAGCAGGCCGCCGTAGTCGTGGTGCTCGCCGGATTCCGCATAGCTGTAGAGGTGAGCAGCCTCAAGCACAGCTTCGGGAGCCGGACCGGTCATAGCGCACTGTTCTCCCTGCTCATTCAATAGACGGTGACGGAACGCGCCCTGTCCCACACGTACCCGAACTTTGGAGACCTTGTGGCCCCCGGGGAGAGGAACCCGCTCTTCGTCTTCCAGCTCCAGCGGCAGTTCCTCGCCGGCGAGTTCGAAAAGGGCGTCGCGCAGCTTCTCCCATCGAAGGGGCCGGATGCTCAGCTGGGAAGAAGGCGAGTCACACAGAGTACGGAGTTCATCACCGGTCAGCAGGCCTTGGCCCCTGACCCAGCTCCTGCCGTGGTGTGACCGGTAGGTCGTCACGGTCTTCGTCTTCTGCTCCGGGGTGTCGAACAGGGCTTCGCATTGATAGCACCGGTATGCCGGTGTCAGTCGACGGCGACGCTTGAAACCGGCCCGCTTGCACTCGGGACAGAAATAGATCGTCTTCTCTTCGTTTCCGTTGTCGATGTCGTGGATGACTGAGACGCCGATCAGCTCTTTGCTGTCCCATAGCGCGATTACGTCACCTACTGCCACACGAGCGTGGTTGGGAACGGTGCTGTCCCAGGTGTAGTGGTAACGCGGGTTGTCGTCATACCCGTCGTTTCCTTCGTGCTGCCGCCGGTTATCGCCCACGGCCAGCATCAGCCAAGCATTCGTCACAGAGCCCTCCCCCAAGCGCACTTGCCGGGGCAGCCGCCCTCTCGCCAAAGACCGCGGCTGCCCCATGTCCAGCTCCCTTACGCAGAACTGGAGATCTCACAGCATGACTCAACCCACCGACATCCGGCGAGCCCCGGGTTCGCCCCCGACGATTCTGGCGCTGTGCGCCGGCTACGGCGGACTGGAAGCCGCGATCCGTGCCGGGCTCGGCGGCCAGGTCGCCGCGTACGCCGAGAATGACCCGTACGCCGCAGCCGTGTTCGCCGCCCACCACCCCGCGGCGCCCAACCTCGGGGACATCACCGCCCTGGACTGGGAACAGGTCCGCGACCTGTACCGGCCGGACGTGATTGGCGCCGGTTTCCCCTGCCGCAACATCTCCAACGCCGGACGAAGGGACGGGATCAATGGCCAGTGGTCGCGCGTGTGGAAAAACGTCGCTGAGGCTGTGGGCCACCTTCGACCGCGCATCATCTTCCTGGAAAACGTGGCGGCGCTCCGCTCGCGGGGGCTGGACGTCGTCGCCGCGGACCTGGCCGCGATCGGGTATGACGCGCGGTGGACATGTCTACGAGCTGGTGACCCCGAAGTCGGAGCCCCGCACCCGCGCGACCGCTGGTTCGCAATCGCCCATCCCGCTGATGCCGACCCCCACCACCTCGGACGGTACTGGCGGCCCCGGTACCTCCCCGAAACGGCGAGGCGGGATGAACCTGCGCACCGCCGTCACACGTCTGCCAGCACGGCCGGAAGCGTGAGCCTGCTGCCCACCCCGGCCGCGCGGGATTGGAAGTCGGGCGCCTCGAACCTGCTGAGCAGGAACGCACGGCCGTTGAACGAAGTGGTCGTCAACCTGCTGCCCACACCGAAGGCATCGGACGGGCCGCACGGCGGGCCGAACCAGCGCGACGCGTCCGGCAGGTACTACCTGCCCGGCCAAGCCGTACGGCTCGATGACCGGTGGGTGGCCAGTGACGGCACCGACTACGGGCCCGCCATCCGCCGCTGGGAGCGCATCACCGGACGCGCCGCGCCGTGGCCCACGGAACCTGGAACGCGCGGCAATCGCCGTCTGTCGCCCGTGTTCGTGGAATGGCTCATGGGCCTCCCGGCAGGGTGGGTCACCGCCGTTCCCGGCATCCCCCGCAAGGAACAGCTCAAGATCCTCGGTAACGGCGTCGTGCCCCGCCAAGCCCACCATGCCTACGGCCTGCTCTTGGGCGCGCACATCCCCGTACGACTCGATGGGAGGTCCGCAGCATGACCACCCATCCCAAGCACTTGTGCACCGCGTTGCACCTCGCTGCGGCCGGCGTCCCGGTGCTCCCCCTGCGGCACGGCAAGGTGCCGTTTGGGAACTGCCGCGCGTGCGCTGACAACGCGTGCGGCGGCCGGCCGAACATGAAGAGCGCGGGCCCCTGCCAGTGCCCCGCCCCCTGCCATGCATGGGCCGCCGCCACCGCCGACCCCCGCCTGATCACCTCCCCCGCGTGGACCCCGACATGGCGACAAGCCGTAGCCGTCGGCTACCACCCCGGCGGAGCCGGGCTGACCGTGGTCGACCTCGACAACGCGGCGTCCGTCGCATGGGCCCGCGCCACCCTGCCGGCAACCCGGGTCGTGCCGACGACGCGCGGCGAACACTGGATCTACCGAGGCACCATGCGCTCCGTGAACGCCGTCCGAGATGGCGTCGACATCAAGTCCACGATGGCCTACGCCCGGTGGCGCGGCCCCGGCACCGGCACCATCACGGCGTTGCCGGAGGTCGTGCGCGCGCTCGCCGTGCAGAAGCCCTCCACCGTCCGGCCGGCGCCGCAGGCCATCACCGTGCCCGCATCGGCCGGGGAGGGGGAGTGCCGTCACCGCACGCCCTCCTACCTGGAACGGGGCATCGCCATGGCCGAGCAGCGCATCACTGAGGCCCGCAGCGCGATTCATGCCACGGTCTACCGGACGTTCCTCGCCGTGCTGTCCACGCACGGCCGGTGCGGCTGCCTCACCGACGCCCACGTCGCCCGGCTGTTCACCGCCGCGCAGGCCAAGGGGGAATCGCCCCGGCACTGCACCGACGCATGGAACAACGCCCGCACGAGGTTGGAACTGTGACCATGTCCGACGACGAGAAGAACCCCGCCCGCGAGGTCATCACCGACTACGCGCAGGCGCACTTCCGGTACTTCCGCACCGCCGATGGGACCGTGTACGCGCAGAGGAACGGCCACCCCGTGGCCCGCCCTATGCGCTCCCAGGGCACGACCGGCAGCCACCGCCAGGAACTCATGGTCGGCCTGTTCAAGGACGGCCTGGGCGTGTTCAACGGGACCGCGCTCAAGGAGGCGTTGGACTTGATCGAAGCGCTCGCGCTGAGCGCGGACGTGCAGTCCGTCCACATCCGCGTCGCCCCCGGATTCGACGGGGCGACGTGGCTGGACCTGGGCCGCGACGACGGGCAGTCCGTCCGCATCCACGCCACCGGCTGGGACATCGCCGTTCCCGACCCGCGCGAGGTGTGCTGGCGCCGGACCCAACTCACGGGGGAACTGCCCCTGCCGGCCAAGGACACCAACGGCAAGGGCATCGACCTCCTGCTGCGCCTGTGCAACTTCGCCAACGCGGAGACCGAGTGCCTGGCTATCGCCTGGCTGATCGGCTGCCTGGAGCCGTCCGTGCCCGTCCCCGCTCCGTTCCTCACCGGTCCGCAGGGCGCTGGCAAGTCCACCGGCGGCCGGATGCTCGTGCGCGTCGTCGAGGGCATGAGTGGGGACCTGCGCCGCGCACCGAAGGACGAAGAGAACCTGACCACGACCGTCGCGGCCGGATGGGTCACCGCCCTGGACAACCTCTCCCACATGACCCCGGACCTGTCCGACGCCATGTGCCGCATCGTCACCGGCGCCGAGGACGTCAAACGCGCCCTGTTCACCGACGGGGACGTCTTCCGCATCGGCTACCGACGCCCCCTGCTCCTGACCGGCATCGACGTGGGCATCATCAAGCCCGACCTCGCCGAACGGCTCCTGCCCCTGCGGCTGGAGCGGCCCAAGGTCCGGCGCACGGAAGCGGAACTGTGGGCCGAGTACGCCGAGGCGCTGCCGGTCATCCTTGGGTCCCTGCTCGACCTCACGGTCAAGGTCCGCGCAGCACAGGCGGATATCCCGACGGACCTCCGCATGGCCGACTTCGCCCACCTGTGTGCTCAGCTCGATGCGGCGACCGGTCTGGGGGCGCTGGGCGCCTACCGGGCGAGCCTGGACGACCTCAACGACGACGTCATCGAGGGCGACCTGCTGGCGCAGACGGTGCTGAAGCACGCCGCAAGCATCGACCCGGGCACCGAGCAGCGGATGACGTCAGCCGAGTGGCTGCACTGCCTCACGGGCCTCTACAGCGGCGAGGAGAGCCGTCCCCTGCCCAAGGGGTGGCCGACTACGGGCAAGGTGCTCTCCGACCGTCTCAAGCGGCTTCAGCCCACCCTCGCCGCTCGGGGCGTCCTCATCGACTGGGGCCGTACCAAGACGTCCCGCTTCATCGAGATCGCGCGGCCGTCCTCCCCGCCGCCCCCGCACGAGCAGGCAGCGGCCTTCTGACCGCGCGGCACCACGACCACCGCACAAGCAAGAGGAGCACCCCCGCGCGGCGTGCTCCTCTTGCTGTTCGGCGGCGCCAGCCGCCCTGAGAGGTCGCGCCGCGAAGCGGCCCGTTCTTCACTCTCTGAGCCGCGCAACACAACAGACATCAGCCCTCTCTTGTCCGAAGTAGAGAGAGACTGCGTCACCTGCGTCAACCACACCCCGAAAACGGTCTATGACCTGCTGAAACGGCGGTGACGCAAACGGCCCATTTCTGCGTCACCCTGCGTCACCTGCGTCACCCGTTGACGAAGGTCTGCGTCACCGATGACGCACCCTCCAAGCCCTGCGTCACCTCGAAGCCGCAGGTCAGAAGCGTGAATGACGCAGATGACGCGGGTGACGCAGAAATCCCCACCTCGGACAGACGCGGCCATGCCCCTCCCCGCTTGGAGTCCTTATGGCAACGCCGACAGATTCCGATCCCCGCGCGACCCTCCGACGCGGCCTCCCGGACCGGTACCTCACCCCCGACGACATCGCCGACATGTTCGGCGTGCCGCTCGAAACCGTCTACCAGTGGCGCAGGAAGCGCACCGGACCGCCCGGCTTCCGTATCGGCAAGCACCTGCGCTACGACCCGGCTGACGTGCGCGCCTACGTCATGCAGCGCAAGAGCGCCGGCCAGGGCGCCGCCTAGCCAACCTAACCCAGAGAGCAGGGAGAGCCGCTGCGAGCGACTCTCCCTGCTGCATGTCGAGAGGACGTCCCCGAATGGCTGGCCACATCCAGGACCGTTGGTACAAGACCGAGACGGCACCCAATGGCAAGACGATCAGGGTGAAGACCGACCGATACGGGACCGGCTTGCGCTACCGGGCCCGCTACGTCGCCCCGGACGGGAGCGAACGCAGCAAGTCCTTCCCGGACAAGCAGAAGCGACTCGCAGAGGCGTGGCTGACGCAGATCGCGGCTGACATGACCCGTGGCCAGTATGTCGATCCGTCGGCCGGCAAGGTGACCTTCAAGGAGTTCGCCACTCAGTGGCTGGCATCCCAGACCACGGACCCTTCCACCATCGTGAACATGGAGCTGAGGTTCCGGCTGCACGCCTTCCCCTACATCGGCTCTCGCTCGCTGACCGCGTTCCAACCCGCCCATATCCGTACGTGGGCGCGAGCCCTCGCAGACTCCGGGATGGCAGCGTCCTATCAGCGGACGGTCTTTGCGAACGTCTCCGCTGTGTTCGGCGCCGCCGTGGACGACGGCATTCTGGCCCGGAACCCCTGCCGGGCAGGTTCCGTGCGAGCCCCCAAGCTGGATCGGCGGAAGGTCAAGCCGTGGACGCGTGACCGGGTGATCGCCGTCCGGGATGGACTCCCGAGCCAGTACGCGACGGTCGTCGACGTCGGCGCCGGGTGCGGTCTGCGGCAGGGCGAGATCTTCGGGCTTGCCGTCGACGAAGTCGACTTCGTCGAAGGAGTGGTGCACGTCGTGCGGCAGGTCAAGCTGGTCGGCCCGCAGATGGTGTTCGCTCCGCCCAAGGGCGGCAAGCTGCGAGACGTGCCCCTGCCCAATGTGGTATCGGAAGCGCTCGCCGCTCACATCACCCGCCGGCCCCCTATCGACGTCACTCTGCCGTGGAAGACCCCGGACGGCCCGCCCGTCACCGCGAAATTGCTGTTCTACTCGCGGGAGCGTAAGGCGCTGAACAGGAACTACTTCAACATGTACCTGTGGAAGCCCGCCCTGATCGCTGCTGGGGTCATCCCGGACCGGGCGCCGGGGGGACGGTTCAAGCCGTCGCGTGAGCACGGCATGCACGCCTTGCGGCACTACTACGCGTCGGTGCTGCTGGACTCCGGGGAGAACATCAAGGCCCTGGCCGAGTACCTCGGTCATTCCGATCCGGGATTCACGCTCCGGACGTACACGCACCTCATGCCGAACAGCCAGGATCGGGCTCGCCGAGCCATTGACGCCGCATTCGGCGCGCCCGACGCGGACGACGGCCCTCGTGAGGGCGATGTGCTGTCCTGAGCGGCGGCGGGCCGGAAACAGGCCGTCGGCCGTGCCCTTCCACGCAGGGGGAGCATCGTCGACGGCCCACAGGAGCGAGTCATCGTTCTTACGGCAGGAGGCGCGGCTTGACTTGCCTGCGGCTTGAAGGCCTCTAGCGGCCGATAGAGCGAGGGCGATTGTGTTGGTAGTCGATTACTGGATGGTCGTGTTCCCATGTCAAGTTGAACTCGCTTGGATCCTTCCCAGAGCTGCAGAGCGCCCACCCAAGGTCTACAGACGCCTTCGAGATATCAGATAGGGTTGGTGGCGGAAGAGAGGCCTCGGCTGCCCTTTGGAGGGTGCTTTCCAGGCGCGCTGCACACTGGTCGAGGTTGGGCGTATCTATGCTAACGCCCGCGATTTGAACCTTATCGATTCGTTCGATGTAGTGCCTTACGGCCGAGCTTGCGCACAGGGCTAGCACAATCACGGAGATGACGACGGCTGCTGGCCAGGCAACTTTCCCCGCCACGTCTGCTGAGTCCGCTATTAGCATGTCTCTAGGGTCAAACGCTGGTCGAGTCCCGGCAAGTCGACTAGCTCAGATGGGTGACCTGGCCCGACTTCCGCCGGGGCCATGGTCGGCTGATCTCCGCGTCCCAGCTCTTCCAGCCTCAACCGCACCTAGGAATGGGGCGGCGTCACCGCTCTAGGGCTGCTCCATATGGCGGGGAGTCGCCATCCGATCGCGTGATTTGCGCAAGGCATACGGCTATACGCCTTGGAAGGGTCCCAGGTCTGGGGAGCATTGCAGTCCGGTACAGGGCCGTCATGACGCGGAAGGTGTGAGTTCGGCCACGAGTGTAGATCGGGCAATGATGGTTTGGTAGTTCCCTCCGCATCTATGGCAAGGTGGCAAGGAATGCACGGTGGGTGACCGCATGGAAGATTTCGGACAAGGTTTTCCAGCGCAGTACGAGGTCAGAAATTTCCGCCTCACTGCCTTCCGGCATCCCTCTGAGCTAGATCAGTGGGTCAGATTTTTCATCCATCTCGATGAAATTTACGTCAACGTATTCTTGTTGCTGGCCATCGAGAATTCTCTCGAAACTGCAAGCGTGGACCTCGACGCCATCGTCGAGAAGATTGAATCAAAGGCTGTTCGGGTACCGCGGCCCCCAATTTACCGCCTTGAGACGCATTCGCTCATTATGGAATTTTTGAGCGCCTTCGACTCTTATTATGTAGATGCGGGCAAGGCTCTCCTGGGATTCTATGCCGCGCTGAAATCTGGTCCAGCTCTTGCTGCGCTTATCCCTAAGACCAAGCGTCTTATTGCACAAGAGAATGCGCGCCGCGCCGAAGCTGATGCTGAAGCGGCTGAGGCTGCGGTCAGGGCGGCAGAAGCTGAAACCAAGAAGGTGATGGCCCGGTTTGCTCTGGAGCAGATCGAACTCAGGCGAAGCGAATTGCAGAACATCACCGCAGGTCCGCTTGATGTGGACCATGAGTATTCCGACTATGAGGAGAGTGAGGAAGGTGACAGCTAAGATTCGGCGCACCCGACGTGGAAGGCGGCCCTTGTGAGGGCGACGTGCTGCCCTAAGCGGCGGCCGGGCCGGAAATAGGCCGTCGGCCGTGCCCTTCCAGACAGGAAGAACACGGCCGACGGCCCACATACGGCCCAGGGGAGCGGTTACCCGCTCTGACCTGGGGCGATATCACACGTCGAAGTAGAGCTCGAACTCGTGCGGGTGCGGACGCAGCTGGAGCGGGGCGATCTCGTTCGTGCGCTTGAAGTCGATCCACGTCTCGATCAGGTCGGACGTGAAGACGTCGCCCTGGAGGAGGAACTCGTGGTCGGCCTCGAGAGAGTCGAGAACGGCCGACAGCGAGGTCGGGACCTGCGGGACGTTCGCGTGCTCCTCGGGAGCCAGCTCGTACAGGTCCTTGTCGATCGGCTCGGCCGGCTCGATCTTGTTCTTGATGCCGTCCAGACCGGCCAGCAGCAGCGCCGAGAAGGCCAGGTACGGGTTGCCGGAGGAGTCCGGGGCGCGGAACTCGACGCGCTTGGCCTTCGGGTTCGAGCCGGTGATCGGGATGCGCATCGCGGCGGAGCGGTTGCGCTGCGAGTACACCAGGTTCACCGGGGCCTCGAAGCCCGGTACCAGGCGGTGGTACGAGTTCACCGTCGGGTTGGTGAAGGCCAGCAGCGACGGGGCGTGCTTGAGGATGCCGCCGATGTAGTAACGGGCGGTGTCCGACAGGCCCGCGTAACCGGCCTCGTCGTAGAACAGCGGGTCACCGTTGCTCCACAGCGACTGGTGCACGTGCATGCCCGAGCCGTTGTCACCGAAGATCGGCTTCGGCATGAAGGTCGCCGTCTTGCCGTTGCGCCAGGCGACGTTCTTCACGATGTACTTGAACAGCTGCAGGTCGTCCGCGGCCGAGAGCAGCGTGTTGAACTTGTAGTTGATCTCGGCCTGGCCGGCGGTGCCCACCTCGTGGTGCTGGCGCTCGACCTTCAGACCGGCCTTCTCCAGCTCCAGGGAGATCTCGGCGCGCAGGTCGGCGAAGTGGTCGACCGGCGGGACCGGGAAGTAGCCGCCCTTGTAGCGGACCTTGTAACCACGGTTGTCCTCGAGGGCGCCGGTGTTCCAGGCACCCGCCTCGGAGTCGATGTGGTAGAAGGACTCGTTCGCGCTGGTGGCGAAGCGGACGCTGTCGAAGACGTAGAACTCGGCCTCGGGACCGAAGTACGCCGTGTCGGCGATCCCGGTGGAGGCGAGGTAGGCCTCGGCCTTCTTCGCCACGTTCCGCGGGTCACGGGAGTACTGCTCGCCCGTGATCGGGTCGTGGATGAAGAAGTTGATGTTGAGCGTCTTGTCCCGGCGGAACGGGTCGACGCGAGCGGTCGACAGGTCGGCGCGCAGCGCCATGTCGGACTCGTGAATGGCCTGGAAGCCACGGATCGAGGATCCGTCGAAGGCGAGCTCGTCGTCCGGGTCGAACGCCTCGACCGGCACCGTGAAGTGCTGCATCACGCCCGGCAGGTCGCAGAAGCGGACGTCGATGAACTTGACGTCCTCGTCCGCGATGAACTTCTTGGCCTCGTCGGCGTTCTGGAACATCCAGCTCCTCCTACTCCCGACCGTCCGTGCCGGGGTGGTAGTTCGTTCGTGCGGCCAGTGCGGTGGCACACGCTGCAGCCGACCATAGGGACGGGCGGTTTCTCAGGCGTGACCCATTTGTTTCTCCCAGGTTAACCAGCTCGCGCCTCCGTGACCCGGCCCCCGGGCCGCCGAATCGGGAGCGATACCGTGGACGGGTGGACAACAGGCAAGCAATCGGCTCGTGGCTCTCCGGTCCCCGCGCGGCCATGGAAGAAGCCGGGGCGGACCTCGGATACCGCGGAGAGCAGCTCGGTCTGCCGGAGCAGGGGCCGGGCTCGATCGCCCGCCCGGGCAGGCGCCTCGGCGCCCTCGCCGTCGACTGGGGCCTGTGCGTCTTGATCGCATACGGTTTGATCACCCACGGCTACGAGCCGGCCACGAGCAACTGGGCGCTGCTCGTCTTCTTCGTGCTCGGCGTCCTCACGGTCGGCACGATCGGCTTCACCCCCGGCAAGCGCCTCTTCGGGCTGCGGGTGGTGGCCCTGGGCACGGGCCGGGTCTCGCCCCTGCGCGCGGTGCTGCGCACGCTGCTGCTGTGCCTGGCCGTTCCGCCGCTGGTCTGGGACCGGGACGGCAGGGGGCTGCACGACCGGATGGCGGGGACGGTCGAGGTCAGGCTCTGAGGTGTCTGCCGGCCCAGAACGCCGATCGGCCGTCCGAGACAGACGTCTCAGGACGGCCGATCGGAGCGGTCCGGGCTTGTCGGCTCATCGGCCCTTCGGGCCACCTCGCGGCATCCGCATCCCCTTCGGCAGGGGCCCCTTCGGCAGCGGCATGTTGCTCATCAGATCACCGAGGGCCCGCAGCCGGTCGTTCGTGGCGGTCACCTGGGGACCGGTGAGCACCCGCGGGAACTTCAGCATCGTCGTGCGCAGCTTCTTCAGTTCGACCTGACCCTCACCGGTGCCCACGACCAGGTCGTGCACCGGCACGTCCGCGACGATGCGCGCCATCTTCTTCTTCTCGGCGGCGAGCAGGCTCTTGACCCGGTTCGGGTTGCCCTCGGCGACCAGGACGATGCCGGCCTTGCCGACCGCGCGGTGCACCACGTCCTGGTTGCGGTTCATCGCGACCGCCGGGGTGGTGGTCCAGCCGCGGCCGATGTTGTCCAGGACCGCCGCTGCGGCGCCCGGCTGGCCCTCCATCTGGCCGAAGGCGGCGCGCTCGGCCCGGCGTCCGAAGACGATCGCCATCGCCAGGAAGGCGAGCAGGAGGCCCAGAATGCCGAGATAGATGGGGTGGCCGATCAAGAAACCGATCGCGAGGAAGACACCGAAGGTGATGATTCCGACAGCCGCGAGTACAAGACCGATCTTCGGATCGGCCTTGCGGGTCATCTTGTAGGTCAGGGCGATCTGCTTCAGTCGCCCGGCGTTCGCAGCGTCCGCTGCAGGTTCCTTCCTCGCCATGCCACGCAGTCTACGTGGCCCGGGAAGCGGCTACGACGGCAGTGCCGGGGTGGAGCGGTGCGGAGGGTGCGGAGCGGTGGGGACGCTCCGGTACGCCGGGGAGGCGGCGCGTGGCGGGCCCTGAGCGGGACGCGTGGCTGTCACGAGCAGCGGGACGCGCGGCTGCTACGAGCGGGACGCCGCTGCCTGGACCGGCTGTTACGAGCGGGACGCCGCGGCCTCGAGGACGCGCTCGGCCTCGACCCGGTCCTTGGCGCGGCGGCGGTCCTCCAGGACGGAGGTCCAGGCGTTGCGACGGGCGGTCCGCTGGCCGCTGCTCATCAGCAGCGACTCGATGGCACGGAGTGCATCGGTGAACGACGGGATCGCGTTGGCACGTACGGGTGCGGCCTGCATGGTGGAGGTTCCCCTCGGGTCGGCGGCTCGTGGCCTGGGTGCTACCGGGCGTAAAGCCAGGCTCACTGTTTGGTGTTACCAGGACGTGACCGACCGGTCAAACGCCAATGAAGCCTTGCTGCGCAACACGAAAAGCCGGACGCGGCCCGACCGTGCCCGCTAGCTGCGGGGACGGTCGGGCCGCTTCAATCGGCCACTACCCGGCGGTAGCCGCTTGTGTGCGGATTCACACACGGAAACTGGCACGGGGTGCCAGGACCAGGGTGACGGCCGGGTCAGACGGCCTGTGCGGCGACGTATGTGCCGCCCTGCTGCGGAGCATCCGCCTGACGCTGTTCTATGGCCATCCGGTAGAGCCGCCCGGCGCGGTACGAGGAGCGCACGAGCGGACCGGACATGACGCCGGAGAAGCCGATCTGCTCGGCCTCCTCCTTGAGCTCCACGAACTCCTGCGGCTTCACCCAGCGCTCCACGGGGTGGTGGCGGACGCTCGGGCGCAGGTACTGGGTGATGGTGACCAGTTCGCAGCCGGCGTCGTGCAGGTGGCGCAGGGCCTCGCTGACCTCCTCGCGGGTCTCGCCCATGCCGAGGATCAGGTTCGACTTCGTCACCAGGCCGTAGTCGCGCGCCGCGGTGATCACCTTCAGGGAGCGCTCGTAACGGAAGCCGGGACGGATGCGCTTGAAGATCCGCGGTACGGTCTCGATGTTGTGGGCGAAGACCTCGGGGCGGGAGGAGAAGACCTCCTCGAGCTGCTCGGGGATCGCGTTGAAGTCGGGGGCGAGGAGCTCGACCTTCGTACGGCCGTCCTCGCGGTTCGCCGTCTGCTGGTGGATCTGCCGCACGGTCTCGGCGTACAGCCAGGCGCCGCCGTCCTCCAGGTCGTCGCGTGCGACGCCGGTGATGGTGGCGTAGTTCAGGTCCATCGTGACCACGGACTCACCGACGCGGCGCGGTTCGTCGCGGTCGAGGGCCTCGGGCTTGCCGGTGTCGATCTGGCAGAAGTCGCAGCGGCGGGTGCACTGGTCGCCGCCGATGAGGAAGGTGGCCTCGCGGTCCTCCCAGCACTCGTAGATGTTCGGGCAGCCGGCTTCCTGGCAGACCGTGTGCAGGCCCTCGCTCTTCACGAGGTTCTGCATCTTCGTGTACTCGGGACCCATTTTCGCCCGGGTCTTGATCCACTCGGGCTTGCGCTCGATGGGGGTCTGGCTGTTGCGGACCTCCAGGCGCAGCATCTTGCGTCCGTCGGGTGCGACTGCGGACACGTCGGCTCCCTGTAGCTTCGATTCTTCGGCGTACACCAGGGTACGCCCGTGGTTGTCTGCCCCCGCGTCAAGGCCAACCTGGGGGCCTCGGGGTGCATTCCCCTGCCCGGTGCTCGGGATTTGTTTCGCCCCCGGGCGGCCCTCACGCCGACGCCCGCTCGACCTCCCGCGGCTTCAGCTCCGCGTTCTCCAGCACGTCCCGCAGGTGCCGCTCCACCACCGGCAGCACCTCCTCGATCGTCACGTCCCGGCCCAGCTCGCTCGCCAGGGAGGTGACGCCCGCGTCCCGGATCCCGCACGGGATGATCTTGTCGAACCAGGCGTTGTCCGGGTTCACGTTCAGCGCGAAGCCGTGCATCGTGACGCCCTTGGCGACGCGGATCCCGATCGCCGCGATCTTGCGGTCCTCCCGCCGCTGCCCCGCGTTGGACGGCGCGTACTCCGGGCCGTTGAGTCGCGGGTCGAACTCCTCGTCGTGCAGGCGCGGGTCGAAGTCCAGGGAGAGGCCGCCCAGGGAGGGGCGCTGGTCGACCGGGTCGCCGAGGACCCACACCCCGCTCCGGCCCTCCACCCGCGTCGTCTCCAGGCCGAACTCCGCACACGTGCGGATCAGGGCCTCCTCCAGACGCCGTACGTGGGCCACCACGTCCACCGGGCGCGGGAGCTTCTGGATCGGGTAGCCCACCAGCTGGCCCGGGCCGTGCCAGGTGATCTTGCCGCCGCGGTCCACGTCGATGACCGGCGTGCCGTCCAGGGGCCGCTCCTCGGGCGCCGTGCGCCGGCCCGCCGTGTAGACCGGAGGGTGCTCCAGAAGCAGGCAGGTGTCCGGGATCTCGTCCGCGAAGCGGGCGGCGTGCACCCGGCGCTGCTCGTCCCACGCCTCCTGGTAGTCGACGGCACCGGTCCCGAACCCCATACGGACGAACCGCAACTCACTCACGGCAAGCGCCTCCCTAGAAGCCTCGTAAGGCGCGAAACGCGCCCACGCCACTGTACGTCCGGCCCGGGGAAAGGTGCCGCCCGGCCACCGTCAGCTCGACCGAGCAATCCTCACACGATCGGATGAATGGGTACCGAAGATTGCGATCGTCTGCTCACTCTCCGCTACATTCACGCCGTCACCAGGCCATAAGGGCTGTTCACAGACGATTTCAGGGCAGGCAGGAGACCGCACCGCAGATGACGGAACGACCCGCGCAGCGCACCCCCAACCGACAGCTCGCCGCGCTCATCGCAGAAGCGGGGTTCTCCAACGCAGGTCTCGCCCGTCGCGTCGACCAGCTGGGCCTCGAACACGGGCTTGACCTGAGATACGACAAGACGTCCGTGACGCGCTGGCTGCGCGGGCAGCAGCCCCGCGGCACCACCCCGGCGCTGATCGCCGAGGTGTTCACCCGCAGACTCGGACGCCGGCTCACCGCCCAGGACCTCGGGCTCGACGCCTGCGCCCCGGTGTACGCGGGGCTGGAGTTCGCCGCCACCCCGGAGGAGGCCGTCGACATCGTCAGTGGCCTGTGGCGCAAGGACTCCGGCAGCCACGCCGAACTTCGGAAGATCGCGTTCACGCCGGCCGGGCTCGTCGTCCCCAGCCGCGACTGGCTGATCGGGCGCCCGGACGACAAGGTCGCCCGAGGTGAAAGCGCCCCCCGCGTCCCCGCCCAGGGCCGCCCCGCTGTGCCCCGGCAGCGCGGCCAGTCCGAGCGCGGCCCCGGCCAGAAGGTCACCGGCGGAGACATCGCCGCCCTGCGCTCGGTCGGCGAGCTGTTCCGCGCCCTCGACAACGCCTACGGCGGCGGCCACGCCCGCCAGGCCCTCGTGCGCTACCTGGAGCACGAGGCCGAGCCGATGCTCCGCGGCACCTACGGCGAGCAGACCGGCCGCCGGCTGTTCGCGGCCGCCGCCGATCTGACCCGGCTCGCCGGCTGGACGTCGTACGACATCGGCGCGCACGGCCTCGCCCAGCGCTACTTCGTCCAGGCTCTCCGGCTCGCCCAGGCCGCCGGCGACCGGATGTACGGGGCGTACGTGCTGGTCACGATGAGCCGCCAGGCCGTCTACCTCGGACACGGCCGGGAAGCCGTGCAGCTCGCGCGTGTGGCACAGCAGGGTGTCGGCACCTCGGCGCCGCCCGTCGTGCAGGCGCTGCTGCACGCCGTGGAGGCGCGCGGGCACGGCGTGCTCGGCGAGGTGCGCGCCTGTACGTCCTCCCTCGTACGGGCCGAGCGTGCGCTGGAGTCCGCCCGGCCCGGCGAGGAGGTCCCGTACTGGGCGCGGTTCTTCGACGAGGCGCAGCTCGCCGACGAGTTCGGGCACTGCCACCGGGACCTGCAGCAGTACCGGGCCGCCATCCAGCACGCCGAGCGCTCGCTGCAGCTGCGGGCGCCCGGCTACGCCCGCAGCCGGCTGTTCTGCCGGGTCGTGCTCGCCACGGCGCGGCTCGGCCTCGGCGAGCTGGACCAGGCGTGCCAGCTCGCGGCCGAGGCCGCGGGGCAGGCGGCGGAGATGCGGTCGGTGCGGGCGACGGAGTACGTACGGGACTTCGAGCGCCGCCTGGAGCCCTACAAGGACGCCGCCCCCGTGCGCGGTTACCGCGACAAGGTCGCCGCCCTGCACTGACTCTGGGGGCCGCTCAGGCCGCCGTCGGCAGCGGGTCCGCCAGCTTGGTCGGACCCGTGCCCAGGTCCGCCAGGACCGCGGAGGCGGCCCGGTGGCCCGAGTGCAGTGCCCCCTGCACCGTGCCGGTGTCCCGGTGGTCGCCGCACACGTACAGACCGGCCAGCAGCCGCACGGGCCGGCGTACGTCGTGCGGCGGCCGCATCACCGGGACGGCCCGCGCGGTGTGGTGTACGGCGAGCGTCTCCCACCGCGTGGTCGAGGTGCCGTACAGACGGGTCAGATGGGCGCGTACGGCACTGTCGAGGTCCTCCGGAGGCGCGCCGAGAACGGTGGAGGAGACCAGGGGCCGGCCCGCGGGCGCCCGGGACGGGTCCACCAGGCTGACCACCGCCGTGTGGGCCACCGGGCCGTCGCGGTCCGCGTCGAGGAGCAGTGACGCGCCGGTCGGCGGCGGCTCGTCCATGGTGTGGTGGACGACCGTGACGGGGTGGAAGTCGGGCACGCGCAGCCCGGGCAGCAGCTCGGCGGCGGCATGAGCGTCGGTGGCCAACAGCACGGCACGGCAGCGGAATTCGCCGTGCTCGGCGGTGGTGACCGAGGTGGTGGAGATCGAGGTGGCGCGCACGCCCGTGTGCACCGTGCCCGGCGGCAGCGCCTGCGCCAGCAGTTCGGGCAGCGCCTCCGCGCCGCCCTCCGGCAAGCACAGCCGGCCGCTCGCGAAGGCGCGCAACGCGAGGTCGGCGGCGCGGCTCGACATGCCGAGCTCCGGGTCGCACAACAGCGCGGCGAGCAGCGGACGCAGAACGCCCTCGACCGTACGGGCGGGCATCCCCCGGGCCGCGAACGCGCGTCCGGCGGGCAACTCGGGCCGCGCCAGCAGCCGTTCCACGGGGGTCGCGGCCATCCGGGCCAGTGCCGCGTTGAGCCGCGCCTGGTCCAGGGCACCGCCGAGCGGGACAGGGGATCCCGCCGCCCGCGGCCGGACGGCCCGCACGCCGGCCGTTCCGCTCCCCGTGCGGGGCGCACTGGCAAGAGCGCGCACGGCGTTGAGCGCTCCCCGTGCGCCCCCTGCCATCGGGAGAGCGCCCGCGCGCCGGTGGCGGCCGCCGCTGTGCACCAGGACGCCCGGCGCGAAGGGGCGCAGGACGAGCGTGTCGAGCCCGGGTGTCAGGCCCAGTTCGGGATATGACGTGGACAGGAGTTGTCCGACGCGGTCGAGCCGGAAGCCGTCGACCTTCTCGGTCGACATCCGGCCGCCCACACCATCGGTGGCCTCCAGAACGGTGGTACTCACTCCTGCGCTGGTCAGCCGGTGGGCCGCCGCGAGGCCCGCCACCCCGGCCCCCACGATGACGACGTCCGCCTGATACACGGGCTTCAACACGTGCCCCTCCTCGAGGTTGCGCGGTCGGCGAAGACGTCATGCCCGCGACCGGCTTCAGGAATTCCCGAGTTCTGCTCGAGGGTAGGGCCGCGCACGCTCAAGTGAAGTCGCGCATCGACAGAGCACGGTCGCACAGTGGTCGCATATGGTCGAACGTGAAAGGTTCCGTGCCGCGGGGTGCCGACCGGTCACTGCCGGAGCGCCGCCCGCAGCGCGTCCTCGATCTCGGGGAACGTGAAGGAGAACCCGGACTCCAGCAGCCGCTTGGGCACCACCCGTGCGCTGCCGAGCACATCCCCGGCCATCTCGCCGAGCGCGAGCCGCAGGGCCGGCGCTGGCACCGAGAAGAGCGTCGGCCGGTGCAGCACCCGCCCCATCGCCGCCGTGATCTCACCGTTCGTCAGCGGCTCGGGAGCCGTCAGGTTGAACGGCCCCGTCAGCCCGTCCGTGCCCAGGAGATGACGGATCGCCGCCACCTCGTCGTACAGCGAGATGAACGACCAGTACTGGCGCCCGTCGCCCATCCGCCCACCGAGCCCCGCCCGGAAGAGGGGGAACAGCCGGCCCCAGGCACCGCCTTCACGGGCCACCACCAGTCCCGTGCGCAGGAACACCGTCCGCACGCCCGCCTCCTGCGCGGGATCCGTCGCCTCCTCCCACTCCACACACATCCGGGACAGGAAGCCGTCCCCGGGCGGGGCCTCCTCGTCGACCACCCGGTCCCCGGTCTCGCCGTAGTAGCCGATCGCGCTCGCGTTCACCAGGACGCGCGGCGGTTCGGGCAGGGAGGCGACGGCCTCCGCGAGCGCCGCCGTACCGAGTACCCTGCTGTCCCGCAGCGTCTTCTTGTACGCGTCCGTCCAGCGGTGGTCGCCGACACCGGCCCCCGCGAGGTTGACCACCGCGTCGCACCCGGCCAGAGCGGCCGTGTCGACGTAACTCCCCTCCGGATCCCAGCACACCTCGTCCTCGCCCCGGGCGGCGCGACGTACCAGGCGCACCACCTCATGCCCCTCCGCGGCCAGTGACCGGACCAGGGCACTGCCGATGAGTCCGGACGCACCGGCCACGGCGATCCTTGAAAGTTCCATGGAATCCATCCTGCCCGTCGCCGCCTGAAACCCCGGTCAGGACATGTGTACCCCGCCGTACAGTGACCTTCATGCCCGCTTCGTACATACGGCTCGCCGTCCCCGACGACGAGGACGCGCTCGGCCGACTCGACCGGGAGACCTGGTCCCCGCTGCACGCCGTCCAGCCCCGTCCCCAGCCGCCGTACAAGCCCTTCTACGACGAGCGGTTCGGGCCGCGCGACCACCTCGTCGCGGAACTCGACGGCACCCTCGTCGGCTACATCCGGCTCGGGTTCCCGACCTCGCTCGCGTGCAACTCCCACGTCCGGCAGATCCAGGGCCTGGCCGTCGCCGAGGAGGCGCGCGGCGCCGGCGTCGGCCGGGCGTTGCTGCGGGCCGCTCAGGACGAGGCCCGCCGCCGCGGCGCCCGCCGCATCACCCTGCGCGTTCTCGCCCACAACAGCCCCGCCCGCAGGCTCTACGAGTCCGAGGGCTTCGTGGTGGAGGGCGTCCTGTCCGAGGAGTTCCTGATCGAGGGCGAGTACGTCGACGACGTGCTCATGGGCCGCTCCTTGTGACGGCCAGGGGCTCAGGACGTGACGAGCTCGCCCGTGTCCACGGGTGTCGTGGCGTTCGCCGCCCGCCGGCCGTCGCCCGCCACCTCGTCCGCCGTCAGGACGTACCCCGTCTCCTGGTCGGAGGTGGAGCGGGCGAACACCACGCCGTACACCTCGCCGTCGGCCGTGAGCAGCGGGCCGCCGGAGTTGCCGGGCAGGACCGTGGAGCGGACGGAGTAGATCTCCCGGGTGACGGTGTCCGTGCCGTAGATGTTCTGACCCGTCGCCTGGATCTTGTTCGCCACCGTGGCGGCCCGCAGCGTCAGGTCGCCGTCCTGCGGATAGCCCGCGACCACGGCCGCGTCACCGCGCTTGGCGCTGTCGTCGAAGCGCAGCACCGGCGCCCGCAGATCCGGCACGTACAGCACGGCCACGTCCCGGTCGGGGTCGAAGAGCACCACCCGGGCGGCGTACGCCGGTCCGACGCCGCCGACGCGCACGGTCGGGTGGTCGATGCCGGCCACCACATGGGCGTTGGTCATCACATGCCGCGCCGCGTACACGAACCCGCTGCCCTCGCGGCCCTGGAGGCCCGAGGCGCCCTCGATCTTGACGGTGCTGAGCTTGGCGGCGTTCGTCGCGCTCGGCGTGACGTTGTCCCCGGAGGGCTTGGCCACCCCGGCCGTCGGCTCGTTCTCGAAGGGGTTGAAGACCTGTGGGAACCCCGCCTGGGTGAGCGCCGAGGTGGCGCGCGAGAACCAGGTGGGGGTGGTGTCCGGCATCACGTTCTGCACGGAGCCCAGCAGCCGTGAGTCCCGGATCGCCTCCGTGACCAGTGGCGAGGAGGAGGCGCCGAGGACGCTCGCGGCCACCCACGCCACGATCAGCACCGCGAGCGAGTTCGCCGCCGCCCCGCCGATCCCGTCGGCCACCCTGAGCGGCCCGTGGTCCAGCTCGCGCCGCAGCTTCAGCGCGAGCCGGCCCGCCAGCTCGTGGCCGATCGCCGCCGGGACCAGCACCGTGAACACCGCCGTCACCGTGGCCGCGGTCGTCCCCCGCGTCACCAGATGCATCACCCAGGGCAGGACCCACACGCCAACGACGGCGCCGCCAACGAAACCGGCCAGGGAGACACAGCCGGCCACCAGTCCGCGCCGGTAGCCGGACGCCGCGTAGGCCAGGATCACCAGCATCAGAAGGATGTCGAGCAGGTCCACGAAGCCGCCTTTCTCTTGGACCCCTTAGTACGCGCAGCGGGGTCCCAGTGATCAGCCCCACGCACGCGACGCGCGGAAATCGGCCCCGCGCGCCTACCTGCGCTGCACCACCCGAGGGGACGACTTCCGGACCGCCGGCCCGCGCGGGTCGCCCGGGCGGCCCGCACTGGTGAAAACGTCCTGGACCGGGACGATGGTTCCACCGGGTGGCACACCACACATCGCGGACGCGACGGAGCGGATGGACAGTGGGTCCATGTGTGTCTTCCGAAGAGCACGAAGGGGCAGAAGAAGACGCCCGCTCCGTTCGCTCCGTTCGGTGCGGATCTCGGGCGTCGTCCTGCTGCTGATCGGCTGTACGCCCGGACTCACCGCCGGTGCCGCGCTGCTGATCGGGACGTTGGATGCCGAGACCCCGGTCGAGGTGCGGCGCCCGCGGCCGGTCGGCGTCCGCTCCGCCGTCCTGCACACGGCGCCCAGGCCGCACATCGTGCCGAGGTCCGCCTGGGCGCAGGCGGAGGAAGGCGCCGGGAGCCGGCCGGCGCCGCGCTACGACGACAGGGTCGTCGCCGTCTTCGTGCACCACACCGCCTCGCCCAACCAGTACGACTGCGCCGACACACCCCGCATCATCCGGGCGCTGTACGCGGGCCAGATCGGCAACCGCCGCTGGGACGACATCGGCTACAACTTCCTGGTCGACCGCTGCGGCACGATCTACGAGGGCCGTGCCGGCGGCGCCGAACGCCCCGTCACCGGCGCCCACACCCAGGGCTTCAACCACCGCACCTGCGGCATCGCCGCCATCGGCACCTTCTCCCAGGGCGTGTCCGTGCCCCGGGCGATGACCGACGCGATCGCCGCCCTGGCCGCATGGAAGCTGGGCCTCGCGGACGTCGACCCGCGCGGCAGGGTCAAGCTGGTCTCCAGCAACGGCCAGAGCCGGTACGAGGCGGGCAGGACCGCCCTCCTGCCCGCCCTCGCCGGCCACAACGACGGCTATATGACCAACTGCCCCGGCGCGGCCCTCACCGCCATGCTCCCGTCGATCAGACAGAAGGCGGCCCGCCTCCAGGGCAGGAAGTGAGGGGCCCATCATGGCCCCGTGCCGCGGCTCGGGCGCCGCACCCCACCTCCCGGGCGCCGGCCAGGCGCACAGGCAGGCCTCCTCGCCCCCGCAGGCCACCCGCCGGCACGATGGTGGTGCCCCCGCCGGGGCGGTGTCGAGAGTGGGGGGAGTGAGCCTCAGGCCCGGAAACGGTCCCACAGTCTCGGGTAGCGCTCGGCCAGCACGAACTCGTTCTCCAGGTCGAACGACGTGCCCTCCGGCTCCGCGGGCGCGGGCGGGATGCCCAGGTCGGGCGTCTCGGTGCCGGTGAGCTGTTCGTACGCCTCGTCCGCCGCGTAGCCGAGTTCCTCTCCGTCGCCGTCGATCTCCTCGTCGAACTCCTCCAGCAGGTCGGCGAGCGAGTCGGGATCGTGCAGGGCACCCTCGAAGACGTGCCGGCCCCGGCCGATCAGCCAGCACCGGAAGGAGTCGAACGCGTCGTCGCTGGCCCCGTCGAGCAGCACCCAGGCGGCACCCCACAGGTCCCAGCGGTAGGAGCGGTTGAACCGGGACTCGAAGTGCCGGGCGAAGTCCACGACCGACTCCGGGTCCAGTTGCAGCAGCCGCTCGACGAGCACGTCGGCCTGTTCCTCGGGGTCGCCCTCGGCGGCCTCGCGGCTTGCGTCCACCAGCTCCCAGAACTCCATCTCGTCCATCACGGGACCAGCATCGGCCTTCGGCGTGAGGGACGCACGCGGAGTGCCCCGGGGACGTCAGGAGGCGTAGAGCCCCGCGAGCCGCCGAGCGTCGCTCGCGAAACGCGCGCGCAGCCCCTCGGGCGACAGCACCTCGACCTCCGGGCCGAGCGCAGTGAGCTGGGTGTGCGCCACCTCCTCGGACTCCACGGGCAGGGTCGCCGTCACCCAGCCGCGTCCGTCCGGGGCGCCCGCGTCCCGCAGCGCCTCGCGAGCCGAGGTGCTGCCGACGGCGTACGGCAGTCTTCTCACGCCGTCCTCGGACAGCCGCACCACGACCTCGGCCCGCAGGACGGACCGCGCGAACTGCTCGGCGCGCTCCGCCCAGAAGGCGGGCAGGTCGAACTCCTCGTCCCGGGCGAAGCGTTCCCCGCCCACGTCCACGGCCGTGAAGCGGTCGATGCGGTACACCCGGAAGGAGCCGTGCCCCGCGTCCTCTGCGGTGCGCACCTGCGGCTCGCCGGTCCGCGCGCACAGGTACCAGACGCCCGCCTTCAGCACGAGCCCGTAGGGCTCCAGTTCGCGCTCCACGACGTCCTCGCCGCGCCGGTAGCTCGCGGTGACCGGCCGGTCGTCCCACACGGCGTCCGCGACCGCCGGGAGCAGGGCGGGTGTCTCGGGCTCCTTGAACCAGTCGGGAGCGTCCAGATGGAACCGCTGCGCCGCCGTGCGCGGCGCGTCGCGCAGCGAGGGGAGGAGGGCCGCCGACACCTTCAGACGGGCCGCCGAGGCCGCGTCCTGAAGACCCATCTCGCGCAGCGCGCCCGGTACGCCGCTCAGGAACAGCGCCTCGGCCTCGCTGCGGGCGAGACCGGTCAGCCGGGTGCGGTACCCGCCGACCAGGCGGTAGCCGCCGATCCGCCCCCGGTCCGCGTACACCGGGATCCCCGCCTCCGAGAGCGCCTGGGCGTCCCGGGTGACGGTCCGCTCGGACACCTCCAGCTCCCTCGCCAGCTCGGCGGCGGTCATGGAGGGCCGGGCCTGGAGCAGCAGCACCATTTTGATAAGACGGGCGGCACGCATGGGTTCATGATGCCGGGGGTCACTGACACAGACGACAGTGAAGGGGTACGACGGCCGCCGCACCCCTTCACCCGGACCCAAGGCCTTACAGGCCGTACTTCTCCCGGGCCTCCTTCACGGCCGTCGCCTTGACCTCGCCGCGCTTCGCGAGCTGGGCGAGGGCCGCGACCACGATCGACTCGGCGTCGACGCCGAAGTGGCGGCGGGCCGCCTCACGGGTGTCCGAGAGGCCGAAGCCGTCGGCGCCCAGCGAGGAGTAGTCCTGCTCCACCCACTGCGCGATCTGGTCCGGGACCTGGCGCATGTAGTCGGAGACGGCCAGTACCGGGCCCTCGGCGCCCTGGAGCGCCTGGCGCACGTACGGCACCCGCTCCTCGCCCCGCAGCAGGGCCGCGTCGGCCTCCATGGCTTCGCGCCGCAGCTCGGTCCAAGAGGTCGCCGACCAGACGTCCGCTGCCACGCCCCACTCCTCGGCGAGCAGCTTCTGCGCCTTCAGCGCCCAGTGGATCGCGGTGCCGGAGCCCAGCAGCTGGATGCGCGGGGCGTTGGCAGTCGGGGCGAGACCCGCGGACTCCGCCGTGTTGAAGCGGTACAGGCCCTTGACGATGCCCTCGTCGACGCCCGGAGCGGCAGGCTTCGCGGGCTGCGGCAGCGGCTCGTTGTAGACGGTCAGGTAGTAGAAGACGTTCTGGTCCTCGCCCGGCGCCGCCTCGCCGTACATGCGGCGCAGACCGTCCTTGACGATGACCGCGATCTCGTACGCGAACGCCGGGTCGTACGTCAGGGCCGCCGGGTTGGTCGCGGCGATGACGGGTGAGTGGCCGTCCGCGTGCTGCAGGCCCTCACCGGTCAGCGTGGTACGGCCGGCCGTCGCACCGACGAGGAAGCCGCGGCCGAGCTGGTCGCCGAGCTGCCACATCTGGTCGGCGGTGCGCTGCCAGCCGAACATCGAGTAGAAGATGTAGAACGGGATCATCGCCTCGCCGTGCGTCGCGTACGACGTCGAAGCGGCGATGAAGTCGGCCATCGAACCGGCCTCGGTGATCCCCTCGTTGAGGATCTGGCCGTTCTTGGCCTCCTTGTAGTACATCAGCTGGTCGCGGTCGACCGGCTCGTACGTCTGGCCCTTGGGCGAGTAGATGCCGAGGGACGGGAAGAGCGACTCCATGCCGAAGGTGCGCGCCTCGTCCGGGACGATCGGCACCCAGCGCCTGCCCGTCTCCTTGTCGCGGACCAGGTCCTTGACCAGGCGGACGAAGGCCATGGTGGTGGCCACGTTCTGGGAACCGGAGCCCTTGTCGAAGGCGGCGAACGCCTTCTCGGCCGGGGCCGGCAGCGGGGCCACCGGGTGGACGCGGCGGGCCGGGGCCGGGCCGCCGAGGGCCGCGCGGCGCTCCTGGAGGTAGCGGACCTCGGGGGAGTCGGCGCCCGGGTGGCCGTAGGGGACCACGCCGTCGGCGAAGTCGCTGTCCTTGATCGGCAGGCCGAGGCGGTCGCGCATCGCCTTGAACTCGTCCACCGTCAGCTTCTTCATCTGGTGGTTGGCGTTCTTCGACGCGAAGCCCTCACCGAGGGTGTGACCCTTGACCGTCTGGGCCAGGATCACGGTCGGCGCGCCCTTGTGCTCCAGGGCGGCCTTGTACGCGGCGTAGACCTTGCGTGCCTCGTGACCACCGCGGGAGAGGTGGAAGCACTCGATGATCTTGTCGTCGCTCAGCAGCTTCGCCATCTCGGCGAGCGCCGGGTCCTTGCCGAAGAAGTCCTCGCGGATGTAGGCGGCGTCGCGGGTCTGGTACGTCTGGACCTGCGCGTCCGGCACCTCGCGCAGGCGGCGGACCAGCGCGCCCGTGGTGTCGAGGGCGAACAGCTCGTCCCAGGCGGTGCCCCACAGCGTCTTGACGACGTTCCAGCCGGCGCCGCGGAACTGGGCCTCCAGCTCCTGCACGATCTTGAAGTTGGCGCGCACCGGGCCGTCGAGGCGCTGCAGGTTGCAGTTGATGACGAAGGTGAGGTTGTCCAGCTCCTCACGGGCGGCGAGCGCGAGGGCCGCCGTCGACTCCGGCTCGTCCATCTCGCCGTCACCGAGGAACGCCCACACGTGCGAGGCGGAGACGTCCTTGATGCCGCGGCTGGTGAGGTAGCGGTTGAAGCGCGCCTGGTAGATGGCGGAGAGCGGGCCGAGGCCCATCGACACCGTCGGGAACTCCCACAGCCAGGGCAGGCGGCGCGGGTGCGGGTAGGACGGCAGGCCGTTGCCGCCGGCCTCCTGGCGGAAGTTGTCCAGGTGCTGCTCGGTCAGACGGCCGTCGAGGAAGGCACGGGCGTAGATGCCGGGGGAGGCGTGGCCCTGGATGTAGAGCTGGTCGCCCGAGCCGTCCCCCTCCTTGCCCTTGAAGAAGTGGTTGAAGCCGGTCTCGTAGAGCCAGGCGGCGGAAGCGAAGGTGGCGATGTGGCCGCCGACGCCGTGTTTGCTGCCACGGGTCACCATGGCTGCCGCGTTCCAGCGGTTCCAGGCGGTGATCCGGGCCTCCATCTCCTCGTCACCGGGCACGGACGGCTCGGCTGCGGTGGGGATGGAGTTGACGTAGTCGGTCTCGAGGAGCTTCGGCAGCGCGATGCCGGCGCCCTCGGCGCGCTCCAGCGTGCGGCGCATCAGGTATGCGGCACGGTGCGGCCCGGCCGCCTTGGCGACGGCGTCCAGGGAGGCCTGCCATTCGGCGGTCTCCTCGGGGTCGCGGTCCGGGAGCTGGTCGAGCTCGCTCGGCTGGATGGCCTGGGGGTCGGTCATGTCGCCGCCTTCCTCAGTCGAAGGGGGTTCCCTCATCGGTAAGGGTCGGGGGTGCCCTTGGTCTTTGGCAGGACAGGGCGTGGGCTCCGGTGAGAGTCCATCGGGGACTCTAACTCCCTGATCGATGATCGATCAAAGGGTTGAGGGGCAAAACCTCTTGATCACGAGAAAGTCGGCACGCGGTGCCTCTTGTGGTGGCACGGGGTGACGTCGCTGTGCAGGGTTTTCGCAGGCGAGAGTGCGTCTGAGCGCGGGGCCGCTCTGGTGTTCGGGGTCTTTTCGGGGTGGCTGCGGCGCGTCCCGCACCGCCGGTCACCGCCCTGGAGACTGATCGCCGGAGCGGCGGGAAAGGATTTCACGCCCTCGGCGCGCAGCCGAGCACATGGGCCTTCACCAGGTCCGCGATCCTCGGGTCGCGGCGCTTGAACGCCTGTACCAGTTCCTCGTGTTCCTCCGCGTACGACTGCTGGACCGTGCCCAGCCAGCGGATCGACAGGGCCGTGAAGACCTCGATGCCCAGGCCCTCCCAGGTGTGCAGCAGCACCGAGTTGCCCGCCGCCCGGACCAGTTCCCGGTGGAAGGCCACGGTGTGCCGTACCTGCGCCGTACCGTCCGACCTGCGGTCCGCCTCGTAGAGCGCGGCCACGTGCGGTTCCAGCGCCGAGCAGTCCTCCGCCAGCCGCTGCGCCGCCAGCTCCGCCGCGATCGCCTCCAGACCGGCCCGGACCGGGTAACTCTCCTCCAGGTCGGCCGCCGACAGGTTCCGCACCCGTACGCCCTTGTTCGGCGCGGACTCGATCAGCCGCAGCGACTCCAGCTCGCGCAGCGCCTCGCGCACGGGCGTCTGGCTGACCTCCAGCTCGGTCGCGATCCGCCGCTCCACGATCCGCTCGCCCGGCTTCCAGCGACCGCTGACGATCCCCTCCACGATGTGCTCGCGGATCTGTTCGCGCAGCGAGTGGACGACGGGCGCGGTCATGAGGGCTCCTTAGAAAGGGGCCCAGTGGCCCCCGGGGGCGTTCGACGTTTAGACAATACGGCCGCCACCGCCTGGGGGAAGGGCGCATACCGGCGCTTTTGCGCAGGTGAGACGAGGCTTACACCCGGCAAACGCGACGCCCCCGCCGGAGAGCTCCGGACGGGGGCGTCGTACAGCCGTATCCCTGAGGGGATCAGAGGCCGAGCTCGACCTCGAACTCGCCCGCCTCCAGGATCGCCTTGACCGTCGTCAGGTAACGGGCCGCGTCGGCGCCGTCCACCAGGCGGTGGTCGTAGGACAGAGTCAGGTAGGTCATGTCGCGGACGCCGATGACCGTGCCCTCCTCCGTCTCGATGACGGCCGGGCGCTTGACCGTGGCGCCGATGCCGAGGATCGCGACCTGGCCCGGCGGCACGATGATCGTGTCGAAGAGCGCACCGCGCGAACCGGTGTTGGAGATGGTGAAGGTCGCGCCGGCCAGCTCGTCCGGCGTGATCTTGTTGCCGCGGACCTTGGACGCCAGGTCGGCGGTGGCCTTGGCGATACCGGCGATGTTCAGGTCACCGGCGTTCTTGATGACCGGGGTCATCAGGCCCTTCTCGGAGTCCACCGCGATACCGACGTGCTCGGTGTCGAAGTAGGTGATGGTCCCCTCGGCCTCGTTGATCCGGGCGTTGATGACCGGGTGGGCCTTCAGCGCCTGGGCGGCGGCCTTGACGAAGAACGGCATCGGGGAGAGCTTGACGCCCTCACGCGCCTGGAACGAGGCCTTCGCCCGCTCGCGCAGCTTCATCAGGCGGGTCACGTCGACCTCGACCACCGAGGACAGCTGGGCCTGCTCGTGCAGGGCCTTGACCATGTTGTCGCCGATGACCTTGCGGATCCGCGGCATCTTGATGGTCTGACCGCGCAGCGGGGAGACCTCGAGCGCCGGGGCCTTCGCGGCCGGTGCAGCGGCCGGAGCCGGGGCTGCGGCGGCGGCCTTCGCGGCCTCGGCGGCGGCGATGACGTCCTGCTTGCGGATACGGCCGCCGACGCCGGTGCCCTTGACGCTGGACAGGTCGACGCCGTTCTCGGCGGCGAGCTTGCGCACCAGCGGGGTGACGTAGGCACCCTCGTCGGTCGGCTGGGCGGCCGGAGCAGCCGGGGCCGGGGTGGGCGCAGGCGCGGCCGGCGCGGGAGCCGGAGCCGCGGGCTGGGCCGGGGCCGGGGCGGCAGCGGCGGGTGCCGCCGGGGCGGCGGGGGCCGGGGTGGGCGCAGGCGCGGCGGGAGCCGGAGCCGGAGCAGCCGGGGCCTCGGCGGCGGGCGCCGGGGCGGGGGCGGCCGGGGCCGGGGCGGCCGCAGGAGCGGCACCCGGGGCGCCGATGACGGCGAGCTTGGCGCCGACCTCGGCGGTCTCGTCCTCACCGACGACGATCTCGAGCAGCACACCGGAGGTGGGCGCCGGGATCTCGGTGTCGACCTTGTCCGTGGAGACCTCGAGCAGCGGCTCGTCGGCCTCGACGGTGTCGCCGACCGACTTCAGCCAGCGGGTGACGGTGCCCTCGGTGACGGACTCGCCGAGCGCGGGCAGGACCACCTCGGTGCCCTCGGCGGTGCCGGCACCGGCGGTGGCCTCGGCGGTCGGGGCCGGCGCCGGGGCGGCCTGCTCGGTGGAGGGGGCCACCGGTGCCTGGGCGGCCGGAGCGGCCGTGGGGGTCGGGGCCGGGGCGGGAGCGGCCTGGGCGGCCGGGGCCGCAGCAGGGGGCGCGGCGGCAGCCGCTCCGGTGGAGCCGGTGCTTGCACCGGGGGCCGGGGCACCGGAGCCGTCGTCGATGACGGCCAGCTCGGCGCCGACCTCGACCGTCTCGTCCTCGGCGACCTTGATGGAGGACAGCACGCCGGAAGCCGGCGCCGGGATCTCGGTGTCGACCTTGTCGGTCGAGACCTCGAGCAGCGGCTCGTCGGCCTCGACGCGTTCACCCTCGGCCTTCAGCCAGCGGGTGACAGTGCCCTCGGTGACGCTCTCACCGAGCGCCGGAAGGGTTACGGAAACCGCCATGGTTTCGGTTGCTCCTTACGGATGGGTCTCCCCCAGTTCGAGCGGGGTCGAGGACCAGGGGAAGCGGAAGTCTGTGTCGTCGCGTTCGTCGACCGAGGGTCAGTCGTGTGCGTGCAGCGGCTTGCCGGCCAGGGCCAGGTGGGCCTCGCCGAGCGCCTCGTTCTGCGTCGGGTGGGCGTGGATGAGCTGGGCCACCTCGGCCGGCAGTGCCTCCCAGTTGTAGATCAGCTGGGCCTCGCCGACCTGCTCGCCCATGCGGTCGCCGACCATGTGGACGCCGACCACGGCACCGTCCTTGACCTGGACGAGCTTGATCTCGCCGGCGGTCTTGAGGATCTTGCTCCTGCCGTTGCCCGCCAGGTTGTACTTCAGGGCGACGACCTTGTCCGCGCCGTAGATCTCCTTGGCCTTGGCCTCGGTGATGCCGACGGAGGCGACCTCCGGGTGGCAGTACGTCACCCGCGGCACACCGTCGTAGTCGATCGGAACGGTCTTCAGACCCGCCAGACGCTCCGCCACCAGGATGCCCTCGGCGAAGCCGACGTGGGCCAGCTGGAGGGTCGGGACCAGGTCGCCGACGGCGGAGATGGTCGGGACGTTGGTGCGCATGTACTCGTCGACGAGGACGTAGCCGCGGTCCATGGCGACCCCGGCCTCCTCGTAGCCGAGGCCCTGCGAGACCGGGCCGCGGCCGACGGCGACGAGGAGGACCTCGGCCTCGAACTCCTTGCCGTCGGCCAGGGTGACCTTCACACCGTCCTGGGTGTACTCGGCCTTCTGGAAGAAGGTGCCGAGGTTGAACTTGATCCCGCGCTTGCGGAAGGCGCGCTCGAGAAGCTTGGAGGAGTTCTCGTCCTCGACCGGGACGAGGTGCTTGAGGCCCTCGATGATCGTGACCTCGGAGCCGAAGGACTTCCACGCGGAGGCGAACTCGACGCCGATGACGCCGCCGCCCAGGATGATCGCGGACTTCGGCACGCGGTCCAGGACGAGGGCGTGGTCGGAGGAGATGATGCGGTTGCCGTCGATCTCCAGACCGGGCAGCGACTTCGGCACGGAGCCGGTCGCGAGCAGGACGTGGCGGCCCTGGATCCGCTGGCCGTTGACATCGACGGAGGTCGGGGAGGACAGGTAGCCCTCACCCTCGATGTAGGTCACCTTGCGGGAGGCGATCAGTCCCTGCAGACCCTTGTACAGGCCCGAGATGACATCGTCCTTGTACTTGTGGACGGCCGGTACGTCGATGCCTTCGAAGCTGGTCTTGACACCGAACTGCTCGCTCTCGCGGGCCTGGTCGGCGATCTCCCCCGCGTGCAGCAGGGCCTTGGTGGGGATGCAGCCCCGGTGCAGGCAGGTGCCGCCGACCTTGTCCTTCTCGATCAGGGCGACGTCCAGGCCCAGCTGCGCCCCGCGCAGGGCCGCGGCGTAACCACCGCTACCACCGCCGAGGATCACTAGGTCGAAAACGGTGCTGGCGTCGTTCGCCACGTCACGTCCTCCATGCATGTGCGCCGTGCGCCGGTCGTCGGTGACCGGCAGGCGGCTGGTGTCCGGCCGCTTGATGCTTCGGCCCTTCGGTGGGGCCCTGTCCTGCCGAGACCCCATCTTTGCACTTGTCGGCGGCCACCGAGACGCCGGGCCGGTGTGTGAGACGTCTGATCCGTCACGTCGGCAAGGTCGCGGCGTCGGCGGGCCGTACGGATTTCGTCGAGGGCGTAACGCCCCGCGCGATGGCGAGGGCGCCCCCGGACCGCGCCGGTCCGGGGCCGCCCTCGTCGTTGTGTGCCGCGGTCAGCCCAGGTCGCCGGCGGCCGCCAGCTCCGCGAGCCGGACCAGCGTGCGCACCGCCGAACCCGTGCCGCCCTTCGGTGTGTAGCCGAACGGGGCCTGCTCGTTGAAGGCCGGTCCCGCGATGTCGAGGTGCGCCCAGGTGATGCCCTCGCCGACGAACTCCCTCAGGAACAGGCCGGCGACCAGGCCGCCGCCCATCCGCTCGCCCATGTTCGCGATGTCGGCCGTGGGGGAGTCCATGCCCTTGCGTAGGTGCTCCGGCAGCGGCATCGGCCAGGAGTCCTCGCCGACCTCCTCGGCCGCCTCGTGGACCGCTGCGCGGAAGGCGTCGTCGTTCGCCATGATCCCGAAGGTGCGGCTGCCGAGCGCCAGCATCATCGCGCCGGTCAGGGTGGCGACGTCCACGATCGCGTCCGGGTTCTCCTCCGAGGCCGCCCACAGCGCGTCCGCGAGGACCAGCCGGCCCTCGGCGTCCGTGTTGAGGACCTCGACGGTCTTGCCGCTGTACATGCGCAGCACGTCACCGGGGCGGGTCGCGGAGCCCGACGGCATGTTCTCGGCGAGGGCGAGCCAGCCGGTGACGTTCACCTCGAGACCGAGGCGGGCGGCGGCCACGACCGCGGCGAACACCGCCGCCGCGCCGGACATGTCGCACTTCATGGTCTCGTTGTGGCCGGCCGGCTTCAGCGAGATGCCGCCCGAGTCGTAGGTGATGCCCTTGCCGACGAAGGCCAGGTGCCTGCTCGCCTTGGAGTGCGTGTACGACAGCTTCACCAGGCGCGGGGCGGAGGCGGAGCCCGCGCCGACGCCGAGGATGCCGCCGTAGCCGCCCTTGGCCAGCGCCTTCTCGTCGAGCACCTGCACCTTGATGCCGTGCTCCTTGGCCGCGGTCTGTGCGAGGGCCGCGAAGGCCGCCGGGTTCAGGTCGTTCGGCGGGGTGTTGATCAGGTCGCGGGCGCGGTTGAGCTCCTCGGTGACCGCGACGGCTCGCTCCACGGCCGCCTTGTACGCCTTGTCGCGGGGCTTGCCGCCGAGCAGGGCGATCTCGGCGAGCGGGGCCTTGCCGTTCTTGGCGTTCCGGCCGTTCTTGCCGTTCTCCTTGTACGTGTCGAAGGAGTACGCGCCGAGCAGCGCCCCCTCGCCGATGACGCCGGCGTCGGCGGCGTCCGTGATCGGCAGCGCGAAGGCGGCCTTCTTGGAGCCGACGAGCGCGCGGGCCGCGGATCCGGCGGCGCGGCGCAGCGCCTCGGCGGTGAACGCCTCGTCCTTCTCCGGCTCGGCACCGAGGCCCACCGCCACCACGACGGGGGCCTTGAAGCCGGAGGGCGCGGGCAGCTTCGTCACCTCGCCCTCGGCACCCGAGGCGCCCAGGGTCTGCAGGATGGCGGCGAGCCTGCCGTCGTACGCCTGGTCCACGGCCTCGGCGCCCGGTGCGACGACCGGGCCCTCAGCGCCCTTCGCGACACCGACCACGATCGCGTCGGCGCGCAGGCCGGCCGCGGCGGCGGTGCTGAGAGTGAGAGCAGTCACGGTGGTGAAATCTCGCTTCCGATTGAGTTTCAGGTGGCCGAACGGATGGGGTCGGCCGGCCCGGGAACCGACCCTAGGCCCTGCCCCGTATCCGGTTTTCACCTGGGCAGGGAAACACCCGGCACGAGCCTACGCGCGGTGGCCGGTTTCCGTGGTGCCCGGCGTCGGCGATCACCACCGGGACGGTCGCGCACTCCCCGAAGTCCGCCCGGCGGAGCGTCCGGTACGACCTGAGGCGTGGCGGCGCCCTGTTCAGCCCAGTGACAGCACGACGAGTGCCGCCGTCGCGGCGGTCTCCGCGAGCCCGCCGAAGACATCACCGGTGACCCCGCCGAAGCGGCGCACGCAGTGCCGCAGCAGCAGTTCGGCGACGGCGACCGCGACGACGACCGCGAGGACCGTACGGGCCGTGTCGTACGCCCCGAGGAGCGCGCCCGCGGCCGCCGCGGTCACGGCGACGGCGATGGTCACCGCCAGCGCACCGCCCGCCGGCACCACGCCCGCGACCGCGGCCCCGAGCCCCTCGGGCCGGGCGGCCGGTATGCCGTCACGCGCGGCCAGCGTGAGGGCCAGCCGGGCCGCCGTCGCGGAGACGACCGCCGCGAGGACCCCCCGCTCCAGGGAGTGGTCGTACGCCTGCGCGAGCGCCGCCACCTGCGCCAGCAGCACGAGGAGCAGCGTGATCACCCCGAACGGCCCGATGTCGGACTGCTTCATGATCCGCAACGCGTCCTCGGCGGGCTTGCCGCTTCCGAGCCCGTCGGCGGTGTCGGCCAGCCCGTCCAGATGCAGCCCCCGGGTGAGCACGGCGGGCACGGCGGCGGAACCGACGGCGGCGAGCAGAGCTCCCGCACCCAGCAGGTCCAGCACCGCCCCGGCCGACCCGGCGATCCCCCCGACGACGACTCCGGCGAGGGGCGCGCACAACATGCCTCCACGCGCGGCGTCCCGGTCCCAACGGGTGACCTTGACGGGAAGCACGGTGAGGGTGCCGAAGGCGAAACGGAGGCCATTCGCGGGCGGGATCCTGGACACGGCGGCAGCGTAGCTGGCCGAGCTGACACGCCCCGGACCCTCACCCCCGGGTATCACGCAACCACGACGCGTCCAGGGACCGTTGCCGCAGCTCCGACACCCCGCACACCAACACCACCGCCCCGATCGCCGCGATGTGCTCCTTGCCCGCGAGGTTGTCCTTCACGACCAGCTCCACGACCATCGCCGCGATCACCACGCTCCCCGTGACGCGCGCGCCGTACCGCCAGCACAGGAACAGGGCCAGCCCGATCACCGCCGCCGACGGCCCGGTGTCGACGACCTGCGCGTCCGTCGCGGGCAGCCCCAGCGGATGGTGCGCGCCCAGTCCGATGCCCACGCGCGCGTACAGGGTGCCGGACAGCGTGGCCGCGTAGGCGATGGAGAGGGTGCGCCACCAGCCCAGGCAGATCTCGGCGATCCCGAAGACGAACAGTATCTGCAGCAGCGCCCCCCACACCGGCAGGTCGAGCGCCGGTACGAAGAGGGAGAGCGGGGTGCGCAACAGGGCCAGCCACAGCGGCTCCTCGGCCCGTACCGATCCGATGTTCTGCACGAACTGAAAGCCCCACGACTGGTTCTGCACGAACTGCAGGATTGACGTGAGGCACACGGCCGCGAGCGTCATCGGCAGCGCCCGCCAGGTGCGCCGGACGAGTGCCAGACGCACGGTGACGTACGGCGGTCCCCACTCGGCGCGCACCAGACGGGCGAGGGCGTTCATCCAGCGGTCCGCATCTGCCCGGCACGCATCGACTCCCCGGCGCCCGTCATCTGCCCGCCGCTCGTCATCTCCCCCGTGCTCCTCACCTGTGTGACTGGAGGTGCTTGCGGTGCAGCCACTTCGGCAGTCCCGGTGCCTCCAGGAACCCTTCGGCACGCGCCGACGCGATGCCGATGCGCAGCAGGTCCGCGCTCTTCTCGAAGAGCAGGAATCTGGGTTCCCAGATGGGCCGGTACTTCGCGTTGGCCCGGTACAGCGACTCGATCTGCCACCAGCGCGAGAAGAAGCTGAGCAGCGAACGCCACAGCCTGAGCACCGGTCCGGCGCCGAGCCGTGCACCACGTTCGAAGACGGAGCGGAACATGGCGAAGTTGAGCGAGACCTGCGTGACCTCGATCTCCCGGGCGCGGCGCAGCAGTTCGATGACCATGAACTCCATGAGGCCGTTGTCTGAGTCCCGGTCGCGCCGCATCAGGTCAAGCGACAGGCCGTGCGGTCCCCACGGCACGAAGGACAGCAGCGCCCGCAGCCGTCCCTCGCCGTCCCTGCACTCCAGCATCACGCACTGCCCGTCCTCCGGGTCGCCGAGCCTGCCCAGCGCCATGCTGAAGCCCCGTTCGGTGGCCCCGTCGCGCCAGTCGTCGGCCTTGCGCAGCAGGAACGCCATCTCCTCGGCGGGGATGTCCGCGTGGCGCCGGACGCGGACCGTGTACCCGGCGCGTCGGACCCGGTTGCAGGCCTGGCGGACGGTGCGCATGGCCCGCCCCTCGAGGGTGAACTCGCCGACGTCCACGATGGCTTCGTCGCCGAGTTCCAGGGCGTCCAGCCCGTGCCGCGCGTAGACGGTCCCTGCCTCCTCGCTCGCGCCCATCACTGCCGGGATCCAGCCGTGCGTGCGGGCCTCGGCGAGCCACGGCTCGATGGCGCCGGGCCAGGCCTCCGGGTCGCCGAGCGGGTCGCCGGAGGCGAGCGAGACGCCGCCGAGGACGCGGTAGGCGACGGCCGCCTTGCCGGTGGGCGACCAGATGACGCTCTTCTCGCGGCGCAGCGCGAAGTAGCCGAGGGAGTCGCGCTCGCCGTGCCGCTCCAGCAGCGCCCGCAGCCGTTTCTCTTCGTTCTCGGTGATCGGGTCGACGGCGCGCCGGGAGCGGAACGCGGCGTACAGGACGGCGAGGACGAGCAGCGTGCTGAACACGTTGATGGTGACGTTGACCCAGTTGGGGGTGGCGATCTCCGGGTAGTGCGAGTCGTCGACGGTGACCGAGACCAGGCGCAGGGTGCCGTAGCGCCAGCGCTCCGGGAAGGTCGAACGGTGGGCGTCGCGCGCGGTGTTGGTGACGGTGACCAGGAGCGCGGCGAGCAGCGAGGAGACGAGCAGACCACCGGCGGCGACGGCGGCGGCGAGCCGCGGGTTGGACCGGTCGCCCTTGGCGTAGAACTCGCGCCGGCCGACGAGGAGTGCGCCGGCGAAGGCCGCGGTGAGGACCAGGGAGATCCAGTTCTGGGCGTACTGCCGGATCTCCGGGAAGGTCATGGCGAACGCGAACAGCAGCAGGAACGGGCCGCTGAGCGCCAGGTTGAGGATCCACGCGGCCCGCTTGCGGCGCCGCATGGTGACGGCGAGGAACATCGTGAACACGCCGGAGGCGAAGCCCGCGGTCAGCAGGTACGGCGTGAACAGGTTCTCCTGGTTGTGCCGTCGCACGTCCTGCCCGAACGAGACCCAGACGGCGGAGAGGAAGTTGATGAACGTGACGGCGCGCAGGTACCAGACGGCGCACGCGGCGGCCCGCCGGGAGGCCCGCCCCCCGCCCCCCGGCCGAACCGAGCGTTCCCGTTCCACGCTAAATCGGGCATCTCCCATGAAGGGCGATGATATGGGGCGCTCAAGGGAGTGCGGGGGAGCGGTTCGAGGCAGAAATCGGCCAGTTCACCCCTTGTCGCCGGCCTCCGCGGGCTTCTCCGGGAGCTCCGCCGCCAGCGCGGCGGCGGCCTGCACCAGGGGCAGCGCCAGCAGGGCCCCGGCTCCCTCACCGACCGTCACACCGTGGTCGAGCAGCGGTTCCAGGGCCATCCGGTCCAGAGCCTTGGCCTGGGCCGGCTCCCCGCTGTTCTGGCCCGCCAGCCACCAGTCCGGCGCGCGGAACGCGATCCGCTGCGCGACCAGCGCGCACGCCGCCGACACCACCCCGTCCAGGATCACCGGCGTCTTGCGCACCGCGCACTGCAGCAGGAAGCCGGTCATCGCGGCCAGATCGGCACCGCCCACCGCCGCCAGCAGCCGCAACTGGTCCCCGAGCACGGGCCGGGCCCGCCGCAGCGCGTCCCGGATCGCCGCACATTTGCGCATCCACGTCAGGTCGTCGATCGCCAGGCCTCCGCGCCCGGTCACCACGGAGGCGTCGGTCCCGCACAGCGCGGCGATCAGCACCGCCGCCGGCGTCGTCCCGCCGACGCTCACATCGCCGAGGACGACCAGGTCCGTCCCGGCGTCCGCCTCCTCGTCCGCCACCGCGACCCCCGCCCGGAACGCCGCCTCCGCCTCCTGAAGCGTCAGCGCGTCCTCCACGTCGATGCGTCCGCTGCCGCGCCGCACCCGGTGCCGTACGACGTCCTGCGGAAGCCCCTCGGGGTCGCAGTCCAGCGCCATGTCCACCACCCGCACGGGCACGCCCATCTGCCGGGCCAGGATCGACGCCGGGCTGGCGCCGTCCAGGACCGCCCGCACCAACTGGTCGGCGCCGCCCGTCGGCCGCGCCGACACGCCGAGCGAGGCGACCCCGTGGTCGCCCGCGAACAGCACCGCGCGCGGCCGCTCGATCGGCCGCACCGGCACGGCGGACTGCGCCGCCGCCAGCCACTCACCCAGGTCGTCCAGTCGCCCCAGCGCCCCGGGCGGCACGATCTGACGCTCCCGGCGCGCCTCCGCGTCGCGGCGCACCCCGCCGTCGGGGCGCTCGATCAGATCGGTGAAGTCGTCGAGATTAAGCGAGCTCATTCGCCGAACAGTACCGGCAGAGATCGAACGCCAGGGCGCCACCCGCGGTCAGGGTGTGCCGTGAAGGACGTCCCTTCGGCCGTCATCCGCGGAGCGTCAGCGCCTGCCCGGCCACCACCAGCAGCACATGCTCGCACTCCGCCGCGAACGCCGTGTTCAGACGGCCGAGTTCGTCGCGGTAGCGGCGGCCGGACGCGGTCGCCGGGACGATGCCGGAGCCCACCTCGTTCGAGACGGCGACGACCGTCCGCCGGGTCTCACGGACCGCCGCCGCCAGTTCCTCCACCCGGGCCCGCAGCGCCCGCTCGCCGCCCGTCGCCCACTCGGTGTCGTCCCACGCGTTCACCGCGTCCATCGCGTCCGTCAGCCACAGCGACAGACAGTCGATCAGCAGCGGCGCCCCGTCCTCCTTCAGAAGCGGTACGAGGTCGCAGGTCTCGACGGTGCGCCAGGAGCCGGGCCGCCGCTCACGGTGCGCGGCCACCCGCGCCGTCCACTCCGTGTCCCCGCCCCGTGTCCCGCCCGTCGCCACGTACAGCACGTCGGGAAACGCCTCCAGGCGCCGCTCCGCCTCCACCGACTTGCCCGACCGCGCCCCGCCCAGCACGAGGGTGCGCCGCGGCACGTCCGGTACGTCCTCATAGGCTCCGACGGGCAGCACCGTGCCGTCCGGCACCGCCCGCGCACCCGCCGCCGCGAGCCGCCGCGCCAGCTCCGCGCCCGGCGGTACGTCATGGTCCAGATGGGCGGCGACGACGTCCGTGGTCGGCCCGAGCGCCCCCACCGCCCGCAGTTTCGCCAGCGCGTCCGGCCGCCCCACGACATCGGCGACCACCATGTCGTACGGCTCCGCCGGCCCCGCGATCCCAGCGGGCGCCGCGCCCGGCGGCAGATACAGCAGCCGCATCCCGTCCGGACCGGTCACCGCGTACCCCGTGCCCGGCGCGTCCATCGCGAGCGCCCGCACCCGGTGCCCGGTCAGCAGCGCCAACTCCCGTCCGTCCGGCACCCGACCGGGCTCCGGCAGCCCCGCCGGGACCTCCACCGGGGGACCGTCGTGCGGATGCGTGAGCAGCACCTGCCGTACGCCCGCCAGGGACTGCCCGGCACGCGCGGCCGCGAATGCCGCGCCCGGCGTCAGGTCGAGCAGCAGCGCCCCGTCCACGAGCAGGGAGGTCGCCGCCCGCGCCTCGGCTCCCAGCGCCCGCGCGCAGGCGGCGCAGGGACAGTCGGGGCGGGGGAGTCCGAGCGGGGCACCGGTACCGAGCAGAGTGAGTTCCACGGACCCGATTTTCCCGGGTCGTCGCACGTCTTGCGCGTCCGGCTACCCTCGGATCACGAGCCGGACCAAGATCCGGCCCCTGGTTCGCAGGTGCTCACATCGTGGAGGCGTACATGGTGGCATGGACGTGGCGGTTCGAGAAGGCCGACGGGACGGAGGTCCAGCCCGCGGTCGCGCCCGAGGAGTTCACCACGCAGGGGGACGCCGAGTCCTGGATCGGGGAGCACTGGAAGGAACTGCTCGCCGGAGGAGCCGACCAGGTGTGGCTGTTCGAGGACGGCACGGAGATCTACGGGCCCATGAGCCTGCACGCCGAGGAGTAGTCCACCGGCACGGGGCGAGGGCCCGGCCCTCGCCCGTGCCCTTACTGCTGGCCCAGCGTGACGTCCACCGTCTTCCGGTGACCGTCCCGCAGGAACGTCACCGTCGTCCGCTGCCCCGGCTTGTCACCGGCGAGCGCCTCCGCGAGGGACGTCACCGTGGTGATGCGCGTGTCACCGAGTGCGGTGATGATGTCGCCCGCCCTGAGCCCCGCCCTGTCGGCCGCGCCCCCGCTCTTGACGTCGACCACCGCGGCCCCGGACGGCTGGTAGCTGTCGTCCACCACCGTGCGGGCCGAGATGTCGAGGGCCGCGCGTCCCGAGTCGGTGACGTGCCCGGTCCTGATGATCTGGTCGGCGACCGTCTTCACCAGGGACGCCGGGATCGCGAAGCCGATGCCGGGTGCCGCGCCGCCCCCGAGCTCCGGGTCGACCGCGGCGAGCGTGGGGATGCCGATGACCTGGCTGCCGAGGTTGACCAGCGCGCCCCCGCTGTTGCCCGGGTTGATCGCCGCCGAGGTCTGCACCATGTTCCCGATGGTGGCGCCCGTGCCCCCGTCGCGGCCCTCGCTGACGGTCCGTCCGGTCGCCGACACGATCCCCTGCGTCACGCTCGACGCGAGCCCGAGTGGGGAGCCCATGGCGAGCACGATCTGCCCCACCTCGACCTTGGCCGAGTCCCCGAAGGCGGCCGCCTTCAGCCCTCTCGGCACTCTGTCCAGCCGGATGACGGCGAGGTCCTGCTCCGGGTACGAGGAGACGAGCCGGGCGGTCAGGGGCTGCTCGCTGTTGGGGATGGTCACCTCGAACGCCCGGTCGCGCCCGATCACATGGGCGTTGGTGACGATGTGCCCCTTGCCGTCGTAGACCACGCCGGACCCCAGGGCGTTGCCCGTCCGGATCTGCACGACGGACGGCAGGACGTCCTTGACGACTCGCTGGTACTCGCTCTGCAGGTCGTCCGCCGCCGTGGCCGGGGCCGCCCGACTGTTCGCCGTGTCCTCCGTCCGGGCCGGGGCCCCGGAGCCGTCGGTGCAGCCGCCCAGCAGGAGCAGACAGCAGACGAGGAGCGGGGCGCACAGCCGGTACGGGACACGGCGGGTACGGGAAGCGTCCATGCCCCGAGTGTCACCAAGGGTCGGCGGCCCTGCCCCCGGTGCTCACCCGAACGTGGATCCGCCGGGCGGCCCTCAGCCGCGCACGCCGCACAGATGCAGCAACGCCGCGACCCCGCGGTACGGGTCCGTCCGTCCGGCCCGCTCCTCCACCGCCAGCAGCGTCTCGGCATCGGCGGGAACCGCCGCGTCGTCCGCCGCCGTGTCGGTGAAGACCCGCACCCCGTACCAGGCGTGCAGCGGTGCGCCGATCCCCGCCAGCGTCGCGGTCAACGCCTCCAGCCGGTCCGCGCGCACCTGCAGGCCGAGCCGGTTGGTGTAGGACACGGTGCCGAACGCGGCCAGCGCGCCCGCCCAGTCACCGGACAGACCCGGCCGCATCGCCAGCGCGTCCCCGTTCCGCACCAGCAGGGAGAGCAGCCCACCGGGCGCCAGCATGCGGGCCATGCCCGCCAGCAGGGCGTCCGGCTCCTCGACGTACATCAGCACCCCGTGGCACAGCACCACGTCGAAGCTGCCCGGCAGGAAGTGCACGCCGGTGTCCCGGCCGTCGCCCTCGATGATCCGCATCCGCTCCCGGATGCCCTCCGGCTCACCGGACAGGGCCTCGCGGGCTACGGCGATCATCTTCTCGTCGCGCTCGAGCCCGGTCACCTGGTGCCCCGCCCGGGCCAGGCGCAGCGCCTGCGTCCCCTGGCCCATGCCCACGTCGAGCACCCGCAGCCGCTGCCCGACCGGGAACCGCCCGGCTATCTGCTCGTCCAGCTGCCGGGCCACCAGCTCCTGCCGTACGACATCACGCAGACCGTCGAGCCTGCTCAGCCAGGCGTCCGCCGCGCCCCCCGAGAAAGACGTCGTGCTCAGGGCCGCTCTCCGCGCTTGACCTGCGGCTTCGGAAGCCGAAGCCGGCGCATCTGCAGAGAGCGCATCAGGGCGTAGGCGACCGCGCCCCGCTTGTTCTGGTCGGGGAAGCGCTCGCTGAGCCGCTTGCGCAGCCGGAACGCGGAGAACACCGAGTCGACGACGATCCCCAGGATCACGATCAGCCACAGCAGCAGCGCGATCGACTGCAGCGCACCCACCCGCACCACACTCAGCACGAGGATGACCACGGCCATGGGCAGGAAGAACTCCGCGACGTTGAGCCGGGAGTCGACGTGGTTGCGCGCGAACTTGCGGACCGGGCCCTTGTCCCGCGCCGGCAGGTACCGCTCGTCACCGCCGGCCAGCGCCTGGCGCTGCTTCTCCAGCGCGACGCGCCGCTCCTCGCGCTGCCGCTTGGCGGCATCCTTGCGCGACATCGAGGTGTTGGCGACGCTGCGCCGCTGGGACTGGGCCTCATTGCGCTTGGGCGTGGGCCTGCCCTTCGGGGCCTGCGGGTCACGGGGCTGCTTGGAGTCGGTCACCGGCGCCTTGTCGGCGATCGGGGCCTTCTCTTCCTTGGCACGGCTACGGAACACAAAACCCAAGGGTACGGGGTGCCCCCGCATGGACCCCAGCCCCGTGGGGAACGATCCGGCAACACCGCTCGTCTCCAGGGGGACAGAGCGGCCGTAAAAGGATGACCGCCGACGTTCTTCCACAGGGTGGCTGAGGGAATCCCGGCGTCTGCCCGTACGTAAGCCCGGGGGACGCCTACTCCCTACGCCGGAGCGGGACCGTACGCAGTCGTCCTTGGGGATGACCGCATCCGTTCCCGAACAGTGCGGTAATGGATGCAGGGCCCGTACTGTGGGTTCTGTCGTAGGACTGTGAGCCGGAGTCGGTCAGAAGGGGGCGCGCGAAGCCCATGAGCGGTGTCATGAAGCGTATGGGGATGATCTTCCGCGCGAAGGCGAACAAGGCCCTTGACCGGGCCGAGGACCCGCGCGAGACCCTCGATTACTCGTACCAGAAGCAGCTGGAGCTGCTGCAGAAGGTGCGCCGCGGCGTGGCGGACGTGGCCACCTCGCGCAAGCGCCTGGAGCTCCAGCTCAACCAGCTCCAGCAGCAGTCGTCGAAGCTGGAGGACCAGGGCCGCAAGGCGCTCGCGCTGGGCCGCGAGGACCTGGCCCGCGAGGCGCTGTCCCGGCGGGCGGCGCTCCAGCAGCAGGTGACGGACCTGGAGACCCAGCACCAGACCCTGCAGGGCGAGGAGGAGAAGCTCACGCTCGCGGCTCAGCGGCTGCAGGCGAAGGTGGACGCCTTCCGCACGAAGAAGGAGACCATCAAGGCGACGTACACGGCGGCCCAGGCGCAGACCCGGATCGGCGAGGCGTTCTCCGGCATCTCCGAGGAGATGGGCGACGTCGGCCTCGCGATCCAGCGCGCCGAGGACAAGACGGCCCAGCTCCAGGCCCGCGCCGGCGCCATCGACGAGCTGCTGGCCTCCGGCGCCCTGGACGACTCCTCGGGCATGGCCAAGGACGACATCCAGGCCGAGCTGGACCGGCTCTCCGGCGGTACGGACGTGGAGCTGGAGCTGCAGCGCATGAAGGCGGAGCTGGCGGGAGGCTCGTCCGACCAGCGGCAGGCGCTCGAGGGCGGCACCGGGCAGGGCCAGAGCCAGTCCCAGCCGCAGGACACCCCGCGCTTCGACAAGCAGTAGCCGGTCTCGCGCCCGAGGAGGCGGCATGATCGTACGGATCATGGGTGAGGGGCAGGTACGCCTGGACGACGCCCACGTCACCGAGCTGAACAAGCTGGACGACGAGTTGCTCGCGGAGATGGAGCACGGCGACGAGGCCGGCTTCCGCCGCACCCTGACGGCACTGCTCGAGGAGGTCCGCCGCCTGGGCGCTCCGCTTCCGGACGACTCCCTGGAGCCGTCGGAGCTGATCCTGCCGTCGCCGGACGCGAGTCTGGAGGAGGTCAGGGAGATGCTGAACGGGGACGGGCTGATCCCGGGCTGACAGGCGGCACTGTTCAGCCGGGGTGGGCAGTACCAGCCCGTCTGGGGGTGCCGCCTGCACGAAGAGCTTGAGGGAGACCGAGGACGAGGCCGTTCAGGCCGATGGCGGGGCAGGGGGGCAGCAGCCCCCAGACGGTATGCGCATGCGCACCGGCAGGCACACCCGACCCTGGTTCCGCCCGCCGCAGGCGCCCCGTACCGTGAAAGCCGTGAGCACCCTGGAACGCACCCGGTGCCAGATCCGCGCCCATCCCCTCGCCCTGGACGCTGCGCTGGCCCTCGGTGTCCTCGTCGTCATGCTGGCCACCTCCTTCGCCGACCCCCACGGCGAAAAGGGCACCTGGGGGGCCCACACCCCCGACGCCCTCAGCCTCGTCCTCATGGTGCTCGGCGCGGCAGCGCTGGTCCTCCGCAGGCGGTGCCCCATGGCCGTCCTCGCCGTCACCGTCGCCCTGTCCCTCGTGGAGCTGGTCACCGCCGACCCGCGCGCCCCCGTCGCGATGTCCGCCGTCGTCGCCCTCTACACCGTCGCCTCCACCACCGACCGCCCCACCACCTGGCGCGTCGGCCTGCTGACCATGACCGTGCTCACCGCCGCCGCCATGCTCACCGGCCCCCTGCCGTGGTACGCGCAGGACAACCTCGGCCTCTTCGCCTGGACCGGCATGGCAGCGGCCGCAGGCGACGCCGTGCGCAGCCGCCGCGCCTTCGTGCAGGCCATCAGGGAGCGCGCCGAGCGTGCGGAGCGCACCCGTGAGGAGGAGGCCCGCCGCCGCGTCGCCGAGGAACGGCTGCGCATCGCCCGCGACCTGCACGACGTCGTCGCCCACCACATCGCCCTGGTCAACGTGCAGGCCGGAGTCGCCGCCCACGTCATGGACAAGCGGCCCGACCAGGCCAAGGAAGCGCTCTCCCACGTCCGCGAGGCCAGCCGCTCCGCACTCAACGAACTCCGCGCCACCGTCGGCCTGCTCCGCCAGTCCGGCGACCCCGAGGCCCCCACCGAACCCGCCCCCGGCCTCGCCCGCCTCGACGAGCTCGCCGACACCTTCCGCAGCGCAGGGCTCCCCGTGGAGGTCGCCCGCGCCGACGACGGCACGGCCCTGCCCGCCGCCGTGGACCTGGCGGCGTACCGCGTCATCCAGGAGGCCCTCACCAACGTGCGCAAGCACGCGGGGCCCACCGCCAAGGCCGAGGTCAGCGTCGTCCGCGTGGGCCCGGACGTGGAGATCACGGTCCTCGACGACGGCCCCGGCGAGGACACCGCACCCGGCGACGACGACGGCCACGGCGGCCACGGCCTGCTCGGCATGCGGGAGCGCGTCACCGCCCTCGGCGGCTCCCTCACCACCGGTCCCCGCTACGGAGGCGGCTTCCGGGTCCATGCCATCCTGCCGATCGAGCAGCACACCACGACCGCAGCCGGGGGGACCGTGTGACCGCCGCCCAGGGAGCGCCCGTATGACCATCCGGGTCCTGCTCGCCGACGACCAGGCGCTGCTCCGCAGCGCCTTTCGCGTGCTCGTCGACTCCGAGCCGGACATGGAGGTGGTGGGCGAGGCGGCCGACGGCGCGGAGGCGGTACGGCTGGCCGGGGAGCGGGGCCCCGACGTCGTCCTGATGGACATCCGCATGCCCGGCACGGACGGCCTCGCCGCCACCCGCCTGATCAGCGCCGATCCCGCCCTCGCCCACGTCCGGGTGGTCATCCTCACGACCTTCGAGGTCGACGACTACGTCGTGCAGTCGCTGCGCGCCGGCGCGTCCGGCTTCCTCGGCAAGGGCTCCGAGCCCGAGGACCTGCTGAACGCCATCCGCGTCGCGCACGGCGGCGAGGCACTGCTGTCGCCCGCCGCCACCAAGGGGCTCATCGCCCGGTTCCTCGCCCGGGGCGACGACGACGGCCGCGACCCGGCACACTCCGACCGGCTCGGCACCCTCACCGTCCGGGAGCGCGAGGTGCTCGTCCAGGTCGCCGGCGGTCACTCCAACGACGAGATCGCCGAGCGCCTGGAGGTCAGCCCGCTGACGGTGAAGACACACGTCAACCGAGCCATGGCGAAACTGGGCGCCCGCGACCGGGCACAACTGGTGGTCATGGCCTACGAGTCGGGACTGGTGCGCCCACGCGTGGACTGAGCGGCCTCCGGACGACGCGTCCACCCGGCGCCGCGGCCGGGGACGGCGGGCCGGCGGTTGTAGCAGAGGAGGCAGTGATGTCTGAGCCAGATGCATGGGAGGCCCTTCTCCGGCTCATGCCGCCCACGGCCGAGAGCGACACGTCGCTCGACTGGGACGCGATGCGTGACGCATGGCGGAAGGAGTTCCCACCCGGCGGCGGCACCCCGTAGCCGCACGCCAGGGCCCCGGCCGCCCGGTGAGGCGGCCGGGGCCCTGTCACGTCCGCGCTACGGCAGCGCCAGCATCCGCTCCAGTGCCAGCTTCGCGAACGCCTCCGTCTCCTTGTCCACCTCGATGCGGTTGACCAGGTTCCCCTCGGCCAGGGACTCCAGGGCCCACACCAGGTGCGGCAGGTCGATGCGGTTCATCGTGGAGCAGAAGCACACCGTGCGGTCGAGGAAGACGATCTCCTTGCCCTCCGGCGCGAAACGGTTCGCCAGGCGGCGGACCAGGTTCAGCTCCGTGCCGATGGCCCACTTCGAGCCCGCCGGGGCCGCTTCCAGCGTCTTGATGATGTACTCGGTCGAACCCACGTAGTCCGCCGCCGTCACCACCTCGTGCCTGCACTCGGGGTGCACCAGCACGTTCACGCCCGGGATCCGCTCCCGCACGTCGTTCACCGAGTCCAGGCCGAAGCGACCGTGCACCGAGCAGTGGCCCCGCCACAGGATCATCTTCGCGGCGCGCAACTGCTCGGCTGTCAGGCCGCCGTTCGGGCGGTGCGGATTGTAGACGACGCAGTCGTCCAGGGACATGCCCATGTCGCGCACCGCGGTGTTGCGGCCCAGGTGCTGGTCCGGCAGGAACAGGACCTTCTCGCCCTGCTGGAACGCCCACTCCAGGGCCCGCCGGGCGTTGGACGACGTGCAGATCGTGCCGCCGTGCTTACCGGTGAACGCCTTGATGTCCGCGGACGAGTTCATGTACGACACCGGCACGACCTGCTCGGCGATCCCCGCCTCGGTCAGCACGTCCCAGCACTCGGCGACCTGCTCGGCCGTCGCCATGTCGGCCATGGAGCAGCCGGCCGCGAGGTCGGGCAGGACCACCTTCTGGTGGTCGGACGTCAGGATGTCCGCCGACTCCGCCATGAAGTGCACACCGCAGAAGACGATGTACTCGGCCTCCGGCCGCGCCGCGGCGTCCCGGGCCAGCTTGAAGGAGTCGCCCGTGACGTCCGCGAACTGGATGACCTCGTCGCGCTGGTAGTGGTGCCCGAGCACGAACACCTTGTCGCCCAGCTTCTCCTTGGCCGCGCGAGCGCGCTCGACCAGGTCCGGGTCGGACGGGGAGGGAAGCTCGCCTGGACACTCGACGCCCCGTTCGCTCTTCGGGTCGGCCTCGCGGCCGAGGAGCAGGAGGGCGAGGGGCGTCGGCTGTACGTCGAGCTCCTGGGTCTGGGCGGTGGTCACGACACGCACCCTTTCTGTTCTGCGGCTCGCCGGCCCTTCAGGCGGGCCGGCGGGACATGCGGGACAAGCCTTTTCGTCGAATTGACGCTATCTATCATAACCGCTTCATGTCACTTTGACGATGGCGATAGCGTCGATGTGACGTGAATCCCGGCCTGCCGACGGCCGCCCCTCCACAGGCCGGTGTGCGTGTTCCGGCGTGTATGCGAGCATGAGGAAGAAGCGAGACGCGAAAAGACGCGCGCGGGCCCGGAATGAATCCGCGGCCACGCCGGTTGCACTCGTCGGCAAGCAGTCTCCGTACAACCCGGGAGAGATGTAGATGTCCGTACAGGACGAGACCACCACCGTCACCGACGGCATCATCCTGACCGACGCCGCCGCGGCCAAGGTCAAGGCCCTGCTCGACCAGGAAGGCCGTGACGACCTGGCGCTGCGCGTCGCGGTTCAGCCCGGCGGCTGCTCCGGCCTGCGCTACCAGCTCTTCTTCGACGAGCGCTCGCTCGACGGCGACGTGGAGAAGGACTTCGGCGGGGTCAAGGTCGTCACCGACCGCATGAGCGCCCCGTACCTGGGCGGCGCGACCATCGACTTCGTCGACACCATCGAGAAGCAGGGCTTCACCATCGACAACCCGAACGCGACGGGCTCCTGCGCCTGCGGCGACTCCTTCAGCTGAGCAGCGCCCACCAGTAGGCGTGTGAAGGCGGCGTCCCCCACCCGGGGGGCGCCGCCTTCGTCCGTCCGTGGGGCCTCCTACCGCGCGAGCGGAGGCCCCGCCCCGTCGGCGGGCACCGTCCCCTTCGGGATCGGCGCGCCGTCCGAACCGACCACCTGGCGGCCGCCCAGCGGCGCCTGGAGGTGCAGCGTCTCGTGGTAGACCTTGGCGATCATGATGCACACCTTGCCCCGCCAAGGCGTCTCGGTCACGGTCACCGTCACCTTGTCCGAGCCCTCGCTCACGGACGCCGCGTAGTCGGCGCACACCCCGCCCTCGTAGGCGATGGTGAGGTCCCGGCCGTCGGCGGTGTAGCCCATCACCTTCACGTCATGCTTGGTGGGCGCCGGGGGCGGCGTCCCGCCCGGCGCGCCCGTACCCGGGGACGGCGTCCGGCTCGGCTGTCCCGGCGGCTGCGGAGTGGTCAGATACTGCGGGTCGATCGCCGGATACGTCACCGTGAGGTCGTCCCCGCCTCCCGTCGGCCGTACCTCGAACAGCCACGACGGCACCAGCACCGCCTGGCCGTTCACGGAGTGCCGGGCCAGCCCGAACACCGCGCCGTCCACCGTCGCCGACGCCCGCTTCGGCGCCGCGGTGGACGCCCCGCACGGCTTCTCGTCCCGCTCCTGGACCGGTACGGGACTGGCGCAGCCGCCGATGCCCTTGCGGCCGTAGGACGGCGCGCCGTTCATCAGCTCCAGCGTCCGCTTCGCGTCGAGAACGGGATACGCCGCTCCCTTGACCGGCGCCTTCAGGTTGCCGCTGCCGCCCGCCACGCGGCCGTCGGCGGCCACCTGGATACCGGTCGACCAGCCGTGCGTGGGCAGCCCGCCGACCTCCGGATCGGCGTTCACCACCCGAAGGGAGCCCAGGAGCTGGTGCGCGTCCAGCTTGGCGTCGTCCTGGCCGAGCGCCTTCAGCACCGGAGCGGCGGCCCGCTTCGCCACGGCCTCGCTCACCGCGGCGGAGGAGCCCTCGGCCGAGCCCTGCGCGGAGGCGCACACCTTGGTGCCCTGGCACAGGTTGTCGGACCCGGGCCCGTACCGGCTGAACGTCCACATGCCCGGTGCCTGCCCGGCCACCCGCAGCAGCGGCTGTGCCCCGTCCTTGCCGCCGCCCACCGTCCAGGAGTCGCCGGCCCGCTGCGGCGTGCCGGCGACGTCCAGCGCCTTGGCGAGCCGGGCCACCTCGTCCCGCGTCACCTCGCCCTTCGCCCAGTACACGGGCGCCGACCCGGGTCCGCCGGGGAGCTTGCCCGCCGCGCGGTACGTCGTGCCGTACGGGTTCGGCTCGCCCACCGCGATGCCCGGTGAGCCGACCCCGCCGAGGCCGTCGAGGGCCAGCGCCGGGGGAGCGCCGTCACCGCCCGGTGCGGAGGAGCCGCCGGACCCGCCGGACAGGCTCGTGGCCAGATACGCCCCGCCGCCCCCCACCAGCAGGACCGCGGCCGCGACCGAGGCGACCACCACCGGGGAACGCCGTCGCGGCACGGTGCCGCCCCCGTCCTCGGGGACGTCCGCCGGCTCGCTCACGTCGTCGGGTCGCTCGGTGTTCACCGCATCGCTCCTTCGGCTCCACACTGTCCCAGGAGACCCCGCCGTGCCGGAAAAGGGGCACGAAAGGTCGTATCCCGCCTCCCTCTTACGGGGGACAGCGATGGGACGCGGCGGGGGAGCGCACGGTTCCCTCGCGGGTGCGCCGGTCGGCCGGGCGCGGCCGGGCCCGGGATCAGTCCCCGTAGTCGGACATCGCGTCCAGGAGGCGGGCGGAGGCGGGCGGCACGCTGACCCCGTGGATCAGGGACGGTGGGACCGGGACGGGGGCGGCCTTCGCGGGCGCGGCCCAGTGCGGGACCATGCGGGCACAGTCGCCGCGCAGCGACGCCAGGTCTGCTTCCGGTTCCGTGCCGAGCGGGGCGGTGCCGAGGACCTCGAGCTTCGTCATGGCCGCACCGTAGGCAGGCCCGAGCCCACCGGGAAAGATCTACCATCGGGTAGTTTTGCCTGCTTCAGAGGGTCCGGTGGACCGGGTAGCGTGAACTGTCCATCCCCTCCGCCCCAGGAGCGTGTCCTAGCCGTGCGTATCGCAGTCACCGGCTCCATCGCCACCGACCACCTCATGACCTTCCCCGGCCGCTTCGCCGACCAGTTCGTCGCGGACCAGCTGCACACGGTTTCCCTCTCTTTCCTGGTCGACCGCCTCGACGTACGCCGCGGCGGGGTGGGCGCGAACATCGCCTTCGGTATGGGGCAGCTCGGCACCAAGCCGATCCTGGTCGGCGCGGCCGGCTCCGACTTCGACGAGTACCGCGCATGGCTGGACCGACACGGAGTGGACACGGACTCCGTGCGGATCTCGGAGACCCAGCACACGGCCCGCTTCGTGTGCACCACCGACGCCGACCACAACCAGATCGGCTCCTTCTACACCGGCGCGATGAGCGAGGCCCGGCTCATCGAGCTCAAGACGGTCGCCGACCGGGTGGGCGGCCTCGACCTGGTTCTCATCGGCGCCGACGACCCGGAGGCGATGCTGCGCCACACGGAGGAGTGCCGCTCCCGGTCCATCCCGTTCGCCGCGGACTTCTCGCAGCAGATCGCCCGCATGGACGGCGACGAGATCCGGATACTGCTGGACGGGGCGACCTACCTCTTCTCCAACGAGTACGAGAAGGGGCTCATCGAGACCAAGACGGGCTGGTCGGACGCCGAGATCCTGGGCCGGGTGGGCCACCGGGTGACCACGCTCGGCTCCCGCGGCGTGCGCATCGAGCGCGTCGGCGACGACCCGATCGAGGTCGGCGTCCCCGAGGAGACGGCGAAGGTGGACCCGACCGGGGTCGGCGACGCCTTCCGGGCCGGGTTCCTCTCGGGGCTGGTATGGGGGGTCACGCTGGAGCGGGCGGCCCAGGTGGGCTGCATGCTGGCGACCCTGGTCATCGAGACGCTGGGCACGCAGGAGTACCAGCTGCGGCGGGCGCACTTCATGGAACGCTTCACCAAGGCGTACGGGGACGAGGCAGCCGCGGAGGTCCGGGAACACCTGGCCTGAGGCCGCAGCGGGGCCACAGCCCGAGGCCAGTGCCCCGACAGGCAGCGTTCGCCCCGTCGCGCGAACGTCGCCTTCCGGGGCACTAGGAGAGCCGGCGGACCACGTACGCCGAGCCCTGTTCCGCCGGCTCCTCTCCCACGTACTCCTGTCCCCGCATCTCGCACCACGCCGGGATGTCCAGGCGCGCCGCCTCGTCGTCCGCCAGGACGCGGACCGTGCCGCCGACCGGGACGTCCCCGAAGACCTTCGCCAGCTCGATCACCGGGATCGGGCAGCGCTTGCCGAGGGCGTCGACGACCAGGGCCTCCTCCGGCCCGGCGGTCCGCGGGGAGGGCGCCCCCAGCTTCTCCCGGACCCCCGACACCGCCTCCGGCAGCACCGCGAGGAACCGTTCGACGTCCTCCGCCGGCGTGCCCGGCGGCAGCGACACGCGCACGTTGCCCTCGCTCAGCACCCCCATCGCCCTCAGCACATGGCTCGGCGTCAGCGTGCTGCTCGTACAGGACGAACCGGACGAGACGGAGAAGCCCGCGCGGTCCAGCTCGTGCAGCAGCGTCTCCCCATCGACATAGAGACAGGAGAAGGTGACGATCCCGGGCAGTCGGCGCACCGGATCGCCCACCACCTCCACATCGGGGACCAGCTCCGGCACCCGCACCCGGATCCGCTCCGTCAGCTCCCGCAGCCGCAGGGCCTCCTCGGCCGCCTGCGCCCGTACCGCCCGCAGCGACGCCGCGGCCGCCACGACCGCCGGGATGTTCTCGAACCCGGCCGCCCGCCCCGACTCCCGCTCGTCCGAGGGCCCTTGGGGCGCGAACCGCACCCCCTTGCGCACCGCGAGAAGCCCGACACCCGACGGTCCGCCCCATTTGTGCGCACTGGCCGTCAGGACCGACCAGTCGCCCTCCACCGGCCCCCAGCCCAGCGACTGCGCCGCGTCCACCAGCAGTGGCACCCCGGCCGCCCGGCACACCTCAGCCACTCCGGCCACCGGCTGCACCGTGCCCACCTCGTGGTTGGCCGACTGCAGGCAGGCCAGCGCGGTGTCCGGGCGCAACGCCTCCGCGTACTGCTCGGGGGTGACGGCGCCCGCGCGCGAGACCGGCACCTGTGTCACCGTCCCGCCCGACGCCTCGAACACCTCCGCAGAATGAAGCACCGAGGAGTGTTCGACCGCTGACACGATCAGGTGACGTCCGACCCGGCGGCGGCCCGCCAGCACCCCTTCGATCCCCGCGTGCACCGCCCGCGTTCCGGAGGCGGTGAAGACCAGCTCGTCCGGACGGCAGCCCACCGCCTCGGCGGCCGTCTCCCGCGCCGCGTCCAGCAGCAGTCGCGCCCGCCGCCCCTCGCGGTACAGCCGCGCGGGATCGGCCCACCCCTCGTCGAGCGAGGCCAGCAGAGCCTGCCGGGCGACGGGATGAAGGGGAGCACCGGAAGCAGCGTCGAAGTAACCCACAGGGCAACGCTAAAACGCCGGGCAAGCGCAACGGACCTCAAGGGGCGCGGGGAACCGTGCGATTAACCCAAAAACATCCGCACCCGCCACACAAGCCGTACTCCCGAGCCAATAGGCGCCCCATATGCCCCACTCCACCCCTTCGGGGCGCCCCGCGGCGCGTACGGCACCCTCCCCGCGAACCGCTGGATGGCGTCGAGTAGGGTTTGGTCCGCATAAACATCCAAACCCCTGCCCGACGCAGGGCGGCGACCGACCAGCGAGAAGGCCGCAGCCAACCGCGCGGGCGAGACTCTCGGGAAGGCGCTACGTGAGTCCCAACGGCTCCGACCGCTCGCCGCGGCGCCCGATGCGGCGGAAGCTGCTGCAGGCACTGACCGCGGGCCTGGTCCTGGCGACCGCAACCGGTTGCACATACAAGGACTTCCCCCGCCTTGGTATGCCCACCCCGACCACGGAAGAGGCTCCGCGGATCCTCTCCCTGTGGCAGGGGTCCTGGGCGGCCGCGCTCGCCGTCGGCGTGCTGGTGTGGGGCTTGATCCTGTGGAGCGCGATGTTCCACCGGCGCAGCCGCACCAAGGTCGAGGTTCCCCAGCAGACCCGGTACAACATGCCGATCGAGGCGTTGTACACCGTGGTCCCGCTCATCATCGTCTCGGTGCTCTTCTACTTCACCGCCCGTGACGAGTCGAAGCTCCTCAGCCTCTCCAAGAAGCCCGACGTCACCGTGAACGTCATCGGCTACCAGTGGAGCTGGGGCTTCAACTACATCACCCCCGTCGACGGGGTGACGGGCGACGCGAAGACCGACAAGAACCTGGTCGCGATTCCGGACCGGTTCAAGAACGACTTCCCGGCGAACGCCGGCGGTGTCTACGACTTCGGCACGCCCGCCACGCGGAACCCGCAGACGGGCAACCCCGGTCCCACCCTGTGGCTCCCCAAGGGCAAGACCGTCCGCTTCATCCTCACCTCGCGTGACGTCATCCACTCCTTCTGGGTGCTGCCGTTCCTGATGAAGCAGGACGTCATCCCGGGCCACACCAACGCCTTCGAGGTGACCCCCAACCAGGAGGGCACCTTCCGCGGCAAGTGCGCCGAGCTCTGCGGCGTCGATCACTCCCGGATGCTGTTCAACGTGAAGGTCGTCTCGCCCGCAGCGTACGAGCAGCACCTCAAGGACCTCGCGAAGAAGGGGCAGACCGGTTACATTCCCGCCGGCATCGCGCAGACGAGCCACGAGAAGAACCGGGAGACGAACAACCTGTGAGCATCCTCAACGAACCCCAGGGTGCCGCGGCAGCCGAGTCGTACGAGAACGAGCTGCCGGTACGGCGCAGGCGACCCGGTAACGTCGTCGTCAAGTGGCTGACGACCACCGACCACAAGACGATCGGCACGCTGTATCTGACGACGTCGTTCGCGTTCTTCCTGATCGGCGGCGTGATGGCGCTGCTCATGCGCGCCGAGCTGGCCCGTCCGGGCCTGCAGATCATGTCGAACGAGCAGTTCAACCAGGCGTTCACGATGCACGGCACGATCATGCTGCTGATGTTCGCGACGCCGCTGTTCGCCGGCTTCGCGAACTGGATCATGCCGCTGCAGATCGGCGCGCCCGACGTGGCGTTCCCGCGGCTGAACATGTTCGCCTACTGGCTCTACCTGTTCGGCTCGCTCATCGCGGTCGGCGGCTTCCTCACCCCGCAGGGCGCGGCCGACTTCGGCTGGTTCGCCTACAGCCCGCTGTCGGACGCGGTCCGCTCGCCGGGCGTCGGCGCCGACATGTGGATCATGGGTCTGGCCTTCTCCGGTTTCGGCACGATCCTCGGCTCGGTCAACTTCATCACCACGATCATCTGCATGCGCGCCCCCGGCATGACGATGTTCCGCATGCCGATCTTCGTGTGGAACGTGCTGCTGACCGGTGTGCTCGTGCTGCTGGCCTTCCCGGTCCTGGCGGCCGCGCTGTTCGCCCTGGAGGCGGACCGCAAGTTCGGCGCCCACGTCTTCGACGCGGCCAACGGCGGCGCACTGCTGTGGCAACACCTCTTCTGGTTCTTCGGCCATCCAGAGGTGTACATCATCGCGCTACCGTTCTTCGGCATCATCTCCGAGGTCATCCCGGTCTTCAGCCGTAAGCCGATGTTCGGCTACATGGGCCTCATCGGCGCCACCATCGCCATCGCCGGTCTGTCCGTGACGGTGTGGGCGCACCACATGTACGTCACCGGTGGCGTGCTGCTTCCGTTCTTCTCCTTCATGACGTTCCTCATCGCCGTTCCCACCGGCGTGAAGTTCTTCAACTGGATCGGAACGATGTGGAAGGGCTCGCTGTCCTTCGAGACGCCGATGCTCTGGGCGACCGGCTTCCTGATCACCTTCACCTTCGGTGGTCTGACCGGCGTCATCCTGGCCTCGCCGCCGATGGACTTCCACATCTCGGACTCGTACTTCGTGGTGGCGCACTTCCACTACGTGGTCTTCGGCACCGTCGTCTTCGCGATGTTCTCCGGCTTCCACTTCTGGTGGCCGAAGATGACGGGCAAGATGCTCGACGAGCGCCTCGGCAAGATCACCTTCTGGACGCTGTTCATCGGCTTCCACGGCACCTTCCTGGTCCAGCACTGGCTGGGCGCCGAGGGCATGCCGCGTCGTTACGCGGACTACCTCGCCGCCGACGGCTTCACCGCCCTGAACACGATCTCGACGATCTCCTCCTTCCTGCTCGGCCTGTCGATCCTGCCGTTCCTCTACAACGTGTGGAAGACGGCCAAGTACGGCAAGCCGGTCGGCGTCGACGACCCGTGGGGCTACGGCCGTTCGCTGGAGTGGGCGACCTCCTGCCCGCCGCCGCGGCACAACTTCCTCACGCTGCCGCGCATCCGCTCCGAATCCCCCGCCTTCGACCTGCACCACCCGGAGATCGCCGCGCTCGAGCAGCTCGAGTACGCGGGTGCCGGCAGCAAGGGCGTCGCTGGTGGCAAGGAGGCCGGCAAGTGAAGATCCAGGGCAAGATGTTCCTGTGGCTGGCCGTCTTCATCCTCGCGATGGCCATCATCTACGGCCTGTGGTCGAAGGAGCCGGCCGGCACGACCGCGCTGTTCCTGGCCTTCGGCCTGAGCGTGATGATCGGCTACTACCTGGCCTTCACGGCCCGGCGGGTCGACGCGGGCGCCCAGGACAACAAGGAGGCCGACGTCGCCGACGACGCCGGTGAGATCGGCTTCTTCAGCCCGCACAGCTGGCAGCCGCTCGCCCTCGGCATCGGTGGAGCGTTCGCCTTCCTGGCGATCGCGATCGGCTGGTGGCTGCTGTACTTCTCGGCCCCGCTGATCCTGGTGGGCCTGTGGGGCTGGGTCTTCGAGTACTACCGCGGCGAGAACCGCACCCAGTAACACGCGCCGAGCGCGACGAGAGCCCGGACACACCGCCTGGAGTGTCCGGGCTCCCTCTTTTGCCGCGTCTTCCGTCCCCCACACGGATTGCCCGGCGCGCCATGCTTGACGGACGTTCCTAGCGTGAGGGCATGAGCCACACAGCGTTCTTGAGGAACGGCACGGTCGTCGGCTGCACCCTGCTGGTGATCGCCCTCGGTGCGGGTCTCGTCGCCTGCGGCGGGGACGGGGACCCGGCGGCGAAGCCGTACGACGCGGCGGACGACATCGCCTTCAACGCCCCGGTCGGCGACGACAAGAAGGTCGACCCGGACAAACCACTGGAGATCACCGCCTCGGGTTCGGACGCGCGCATCACGGACGTCACCGCCACCGACTCTCGAGGACGCTACGTCGCCGGTGAGCTCTCCGCCGACGGCAGCCGCTGGCACAGCACCTCACCGCTGGCCGCGGGCATCCACTACACGGTGCAGGTCAGCACGGAGGACGAGGACGGCAACCCGGGCCGCAAGACCCTGGAGTTCGACACCGGCACCCCGAAGACCAGGAAGGTACTGAACGTCACCTTCGGCCCCGACTCCGGGACCTACGGCATCGGCCAGCCCGTCACGGCCACCCTCAGCGAGCCCGTCAAGGACAGAGCGCAGCGGGCCCTCGTCGAGCGGGCCCTCAGGGTGGACTCGGTGCCCGCCGTGGAGGGCTCCTGGTACTGGGTGGACGACAAGACGCTGCACTACCGCCCCAAGGACTACTGGCCCGTCCACGCCACCGTCACGGCCTACAGCAACCTCGCCGGGGTGAAGATCGCCGAACGCCTCTGGGGCGGCGACACCAAGCCCGTGAAGCTGACCACGGGGGACAGCGTCATCGCCGTCACGGACTCCGCGTCACACCGGATGACGGTCTACAAGAACGGCCAGGCGATCAAGCAGATCCCCATCACCACCGGCAAGCCCGGCTACGAGACCCGCAACGGCGTCAAGGTGATCCTGAACAAGAGCTACGTCGTACGGATGCGCGGATCCACCATCGGCATCTCGGCGGGCTCCAGCGACTCCTACGACCTGAACGTCTACTGGGCGGCCCGGGTCACCTGGAGCGGCGAGTACGTGCACGCCGCACCCTGGTCCGTGGGCTCCCAGGGGTACGCCAACGTCAGCCACGGCTGCACGGGGATGAGCACCTCGTACGCCCAGTGGTTCTACAACACGGTCCGGCAGGGAGACATCGTCCAGGTCGTCAACTCGGGCGGCAAACAGATGGAACCGTTCGGCAACGGCTTCGGCGACTGGAATGTGGACTGGAAGAAGTGGCAGAAGGGCAGCGCCCTGAGCCCCGACACTTCGAACCCCGCCATGACGGCACGACTGAGCCCGGAGAGCGTCTGAGCGCCCCACAAGGGGCGCTGGGCTGCGACGTGTGGCGGCTGCGCCGCGTGGGCGCGGGCAACCACAACGTACCCGCGGTCGCCGTACCAGCCTGGAACCCGGGCTCTCAGGCGCTCGAGAGGGCCCTGCGCCGCAACAGCGCAGCCAAAGCAGAGGCGAACTCGACCGGCTCGACCGGCAGCGCCACAGCCGCATCCGCGCGACTCCAGGTCGCAAGCCACGCGTCCTGAGGCCGAGCGATCAGCACCAGCACCGGCGGGCAATGGAAGATCTCGTCCTTGATCTGCCGACACACGCCCATGCCGCCCATCGGCACGGCCTCGCCGTCCAGCACGCACACATCGATGCCGCCCTTGTCCAGCTCCCTGAGCACGGCCTCCGGCGTGGCGCACTCGACGAACTCCACCTCGGGTACGTCCGGAGCCGGCCTGCGGCCGGAGGCCAGCCGCACCTGGGCGCGGGTGTTGGAATCGTCGCTGTAGACCAGCACCGTGGCGGTCGGCTGCATGCTTCCCTCCGGGACGTCGTCGTCGTACGGAACGGACCATCGGTGCGGATGCTACCCCCTGGAACACCGGGTCGACACCGGCGTGCACCGCCCTTCGGTGCGCCATCCGGGCACTACAGACGGTACGGACACTCCGAACGGCACCCCCCGGGGTGAGGGCGAGATAAGCGACCGACATAATGTCGGTCGTGGCGACAGCAACGACAGTAGAAACCGGGCACGCGCACCCGTCGGTCAACCGGCCGAACCTCACCAGCGTCGGAACCATCATCTGGCTGAGTTCCGAGCTGATGTTCTTCGCGGCCCTCTTCGCGATGTACTTCACCCTGCGATCGGTGACCGGGCCGGCTCACTGGAAGGAGATGGCGAGCCATCTCAACTTCCCGTTCTCGGCGACGAACACCACGATCCTGGTGCTCTCCTCCCTGACCTGCCAGCTCGGCGTGTTCGCCGCCGAGCGCGGGGACGTGAAGAAGCTCCGGGGCTGGTTCATCGTCACCTTCATCATGGGTGCGATCTTCGTCGGCGGTCAGATCTTCGAGTACACCGAGCTGGTCAAGAAGGACGGCCTCTCGCTGTCCTCGGACCCGTACGGCTCGGTGTTCTACCTGACCACCGGCTTCCACGGCCTGCACGTGACGGGTGGTCTCATCGCCTTCCTCCTGGTCCTCGGCCGCACCTACGCGGCGCGCAGGTTCACCCATGAGCAGGCGACCGCCGCCATCGTCGTGTCCTACTACTGGCACTTCGTCGATGTCGTCTGGATCGGCCTCTTCGCCACGATCTACATGATCCGGTAGTCGGCCGCCGCGCGGCGGACGGTCCCCCGACCGGGGGGAGCCGATCGCCCCCGGCGACCCGATCCACCTCCAGAAGCATCGACGCAGAAGATCCTGACACCGGGGTAATCCGTGAAAAAGCTCTCCGCACGACGACGCCATCCGCTGGCGGCTGTCGTCGTCCTACTCCTCGCGCTGGCGGCCACCGGGGGGCTGTACGCAGCGTTCGCGCCCGCGACCCAGGCGCAGGCCGATACGACCGCCCAGTCCCTCGCCATCGACGAGGGCAAGAAGCTCTACCAGGTGGGCTGCGCCAGCTGCCACGGCACCAACGGTCAGGGCAGCTCCGACGGTCCGAGCCTGGTGGGCGTGGGTGCCGCGGCCGTCGACTTCCAGGTCGGCACCGGGCGTATGCCCGCCGCCACCTCGCAGGGCGCCCAGGTGCCGCGGAAGAAGCCGATCTACAACCAGACCCAGATCGACCAGCTCGCGGCGTACATCTCGTCCCTCGGCGCCGGCCCGGCGATCCCGACGAAGAACGACTACAGCCCGGAAGGCGCCGACATCGCCAAGGGTGGGGAGCTCTTCCGTACGAACTGCGCGCAGTGCCACAACTTCACCGGTGAGGGTGGCGCGCTGACGCACGGCAAGTTCGCCCCGAGCCTTGAGGGTGTCGACCCCAAGCACATCTACGAGGCCATGCAGACCGGCCCGCAGAACATGCCGTCCTTCCCGGACACCACGCTGTCGCAGCAGAACAAGAAGGACATCATCGCGTACCTGAACGCGGTCAACGGTGACCAGACCGAGAACCCCGGCGGTCTCAAGCTGGGCGGCCTCGGCCCGGTCTCCGAGGGCCTGTTCGCCTGGATCTTCGGCCTCGGCGCGCTGATCGTCGTCGCCGTCTGGGTCGCCGCTCGGACCGCAAAGGCCAAGAAGTCATGAGTAGCCACGACATTCCAGAAGAGAACCTGCCCGCTGAGCAGGACACCGAGTCCGGTGCGGTAGCCGTCGCGGACGAGGAGAACCCGTTCGCCGACCCGGGGCTGCCGCCCCACGAGCACCGCATCCAGGACATCGACGAGCGGGCCGCCAAGCGCTCCGAGCGCACGGTCGCCCTGCTGTTCACCGTGTCGATGCTGGCCACCATCGGCTTCATCGCCTCGTACGTCGGGATCCCGAACGACAAGTCGATCTACGTCTTCCCGATCGGGCACATCAGCGCGATGAACTTCGCGCTGGGCCTGACGCTCGGCGTGGCGCTGTTCACGATCGGCGCGGGTGCGGTCCACTGGGCCCGCACCCTGATGTCCGACGTGGAGATCGCCGACGAGCGTCACCCGGTCGAGGCGTCCCCCGAGGTCAAGGCCAAAGTGATGGCCGACTTCCGGCAGGGCGCCAAGGAGTCGGTGATCGGCCGCCGCAAGCTGATCCGCACCACGATGCTCGGCGCGCTGGCCATGTTCCCGCTCTCCGGCCTCTTCCTGCTGCGTGACCTCGGCTCCCTGCCCGGGACGAAGTTGCGCCACACGATGTGGTCCAAGGGCAAGCTCCTCGTCAACATGAACACGAACCAGCCGCTGCGTCCCTCGGACGTCCAGGTCGGTTCGCTCACCTTCGCCAAGCCCGAGGGCCTGGAGGAGACCAGCGAGGACTTCCAGGTGGAGATCGCCAAGGCGGCGCTGATGATCGTCCGGCTGCAGCCGGAGAACATCAAGGACAAGAAGGAACTGTCCTGGTCCCACGAGGGCATCGTGGCGTTCTCCAAGATCTGCACCCACGTCGGTTGCCCGATCTCCCTGTACGAGCAGCAGACGCACCACGTCCTCTGCCCGTGCCACCAGTCCACCTTCGACCTCTCCGACGGGGCCCGGGTCATCTTCGGCCCGGCCGGTCACGCCCTGCCGCAGCTGCGCATCGGCGTCAACGCGGACGGTTACCTCGAGGCGCTCGGCGACTTCGAGGAGCCCGTCGGTCCTGCCTTCTGGGAGCGCGGATGAGCACTACAACGAGCAACGGGTCCGCGTCGCGCGGACGGGCACCGGCCGGCGAGCGCGTCGCCGACTGGGCCGACGGACGCCTGGGCATCTACACCCTGGCCAAGTCGAACATGCGGAAGATCTTCCCCGACCACTGGTCGTTCATGTTGGGCGAGGTCTGCCTCTACAGCTTCCTCATCATCATCCTCACGGGTGTCTACCTGACCCTGTTCTTCCACCCGTCGATGAACGAGGTGGTGTACCACGGCAGTTACGTGCCGCTTCAGGGTCAGCTGATGAGCGAGGCGTTCAACTCGACGCTGCACATCAGCTTCGACGTCCGCGGCGGTCTGCTGGTCCGGCAGATCCACCACTGGGCGGCGCTGATCTTCCTCGCCGGCATGTTCGTCCACATGATGCGCGTCTTCTTCACCGGCGCGTTCCGCAAGCCGCGTGAGATCAACTGGCTGTTCGGCTTCCTGCTGTTCGTCCTGGGCATGTTCACCGGCTTCACCGGTTACTCGCTCCCGGACGACCTGCTCTCCGGCACCGGTGTCCGCTTCATGGAGGGCGCGATCCTGTCCGTGCCGATCGTCGGCACGTACCTGTCGTTCTTCCTCTTCGGCGGCGAGTTCCCGGGCGGCGACTTCGTGGCCCGGTTCTACTCGATCCACATCCTGCTGCTCCCGGGCATCATGCTCGGCCTGGTGGTCGGCCACCTGATCCTGGTCGTCTACCACAAGCACACGCAGTTCGCGGGCCCCGGCAAGACGAACACCAACGTCGTCGGGATGCCGCTGATGCCGGTGTACATGGCCAAGGCCGGAGGCTTCTTCTTCCTGGTCTTCGGCGTCATCGCGGCCATCGCGGCGATCGCCACCATCAACCCCATCTGGGCCATCGGCCCCTACCGTCCGGACCAGGTGTCCACGGGCGCCCAACCCGACTGGTACATGGGCTTCTCCGAGGGCCTGATCCGCACGATGCCGGGCTGGGAGATCAACTTCTGGGGTCACACGCTCGTCCTGGGTGTGTTCGTCCCGCTGGTGATCTTCCCGCTGGTCCTGGTCGCGATCGCGGTCTACCCGTTCATCGAGTCCTGGGTCACCGGCGACAAGCGCGAGCACCACATCCTGGACCGGCCGCGCAACGCTCCGACGCGCACCGCGTTCGGTGCCGCCTGGATCTCGTGGTACTTCGTACTGCTGGTCGGTGGTGGCAACGACCTGTGGGCCACCCACTTCCACCTGTCGATCAACGCGATCACCTGGTTCGTCCGCGTCGCCTTCTTCGTGGTGCCGGTGCTCGTGTTCATCGTCACCAAGCGGATCTGCCTCGGCCTGCAGCGTCGGGACCGCGACAAGGTGCTGCACGGCCGCGAGTCGGGCATCATCAAGCGGCTGCCGCACGGTGAGTTCATCGAGGTCCACGAGCCGCTCAGCCAGGAGCAGCTGCACACGCTCACGGCGCACGAGCAGTACAAGCCGGCCGAGCTCGGCCCGACGGTCGACGAGAACGGCGTCGAGCGGAAGATCAAGGGCTCAGCGAAGCTGCGTGCCAAGCTCAGCAACGCGTACTACGGGGAGAACAACCAGATCCCCAAGCCCACGGTCGAGGAATACAAGGAGATCACGAGCGGCCACGGCCACCACTGATCGCTGCACGCCACGCCACGGTCGAAGGGCCCCGTCCGGTGTTCGGACGGGGCCCTTCGCCATGCCTCCAGCTGGATAGGGTGGACCTGTTCGAGACTCGCGTCCCGTAGTCCGGGACACCGACCCAGGAGCGGCTTATGAGCGCTGTGCACCCCGCTGGAGGCGACACCGCGGCGGGCCGTTCCTGGCCCCAGGTGCTGAACGGGCTCCTCGAGGGCCGCGACCAGAGCGCGGACGACACGGCCTGGGCGATGGACCGCATCATGCGCGGCGAGGCGACGGACGCGCAGATCGCCGGGTTCGTGGTGGCGCTGCGGGCCAAGGGCGAGACCGTCGAGGAGATCACCGGCGTGGTCCGGGCGATGTACGAGCACGCCAACGTGATCGAGGTGTCGGGTCGCACGGTCGACATCGTCGGCACGGGCGGCGACGGCGCGAAGACGGTGAACATCTCCACGATGTCGGCGCTGGTGGTGGCCGGCACGGGGGCCAAGGTCGTCAAGCACGGAAACCGCGCGGCCTCGTCGGCGTCGGGCTCGTCGGACGTCCTGGAAAAGCTGGGCGTCAACCTCGACCTGACGCCCCAGCGGGTGGCGCAGGTCGCGGAGGAGGCGGGCATCACCTTCTGTTTCGCGGTGAAGTTCCACCCCGCCCTGCGCCATGTCGCCGCCGCGCGCGGTCAGCTGGGTATCCGGACCGTCTTCAACGCCCTCGGCCCGCTGACCAACCCGGCGAAGGTGAAGGCCCAGGCGGTCGGCGTCGCAGACCCGCGACTGGCGCCGATGATCGCGGGGGTGCTCGCCGAGCGCGGCAACTCCTCCCTGGTGTTCCGCGGCGACGACGGCCTCGACGAGCTGACGACGACTGCCACCTCCCACGTCTGGATCGTCCGCGACGGCAAGGTCACCGAGGAGACCTTCGACCCGCGGGACGCCGGTATCGAACTGGTCCCGGTTCAGGCCCTGCGCGGCGGCGACCCGTCCCACAACGCCGAGGTCGCCCGCCGCCTTCTCGACGGGGAGACGGGCCCGGTACGGGACGCCGTCCTGCTGAACTCTGCAGCGGCGCTGGTGGCGCTGGAGCCGGGTGACGGCCCGCTGGCGGACCAGATCCGCACCGGCATGGCCAAGGCCGCCGAGTCGATCGACTCGGGCGCGGCCAAGCGTGCCCTGGAGCGGTGGGTGGCCGCCAGTAACGCCTGACTCCGGGCACGCCCCGCGGAAAAGGCCAGGTCAGGCTGGCTGGAGTACAGTGAGACAAAGGCAGCTCTCCCGCGGGCCGCAAGGAGGCTGGGCATGATCCATTCAGCCGATATCCGCGAGTGGCGCAACCGGGACGTGATCGACGCCAAGGGCCGCAAGATCGGGTCCCTTGAGGCGGTGTACGTCGACACCACCACCGACACGCCCGCCATGGCCACCGTCCGCACCGGGCTGGTGACCCGGCAGAGGCTCGTCTTCGTCCCCATCGACGAGGCGACCGTGGGACCCGGATACGTCCAGGTGGCCCACTCCAAGGGGCAGGTACGCAAAGCGCCGTCCATCGGCGTGGACGACGTGCTGCCGGTCGAGCGGGAAGAAGAGATCTTCAAACACTACGACAGGTCCTACGAGCCCGGTGCCGACCGCGGACGCCGTCTCGCGCGCCGCTGACCCCGGGCCGAGGGAAGTGGTCACCATGATGGCGTTCTTCCTGTTCCTGATCCTCGCGGCGGTCGCCCTGGGCATCATCGGCGTGGTCGTGAAGGGGCTGTTCTACCTCTTGATCATCGGCATAGTGGTCTTCCTGGCCAGCCTCCTTCTGTTCGGTATGCGCTGGGGGCGGCACTCGAAGCACCACCTGATTCGGTGACGCACCGGGACGGGTCCGCCCGTCCCGGTATACGGACAGAAGTTGCGAGCAGCTGATCACCTGTCGTAGTTTCCACATCAGGTCATGAGCGACAGCCATTCGGCCCCGGCCGGCTGTCCGGCAACCCTCCGTCCGTGGCGGGGTGCCCCGGGTGAGGACCAGGTCGCAGGCAGCGAGGTCTGCGGCAAGCGCGGACCCCTCGTGCCTTCCAGGGGTCCTGGTCGTTCGAGGGAGCCTTCCGTGAGCAAGCGAATGCGTTAGGGCCGCAGAGCCCCGCCTCCGCGCTCCTTTTTCCTTTCACCTTCTCCGTGCCGTGGACACCGCTGCGCCCGTGCGCGCCTCCGGCACCGGTGAGTCTCGCCTGCCCTACGGGAGTACACCCATGTCCGTCTCCACCCTTGCCGTCGACCAGTCCGTCTGTGCCCCGCTGCCCGTTCTGGGGCGCGATGTCACCGTCCCGCTCGTCACCGGCGGCGACGTCACCTACGCCGCCCTCGACTACGCGGCCAGCGCCCCCGCGCTGCAGCGCGTCTGGGACGACGTGGCGGCGTACGCCCCGTACTACGGCAGCGTCCACCGCGGCGCCGGCTACCTCTCCCAGCTGTCCACCGACCTGTTCGAGAACGCCCGCCGCACGGTCGCCGAGTTCCTCGACTGCCGCGACACCGACCAGGTGGTCTTCACCCGCTCCACCACCGACTCGCTCAACCTCCTCGCCGCCGCCCTCCCGGCCGACTGCCAGGTCTTCGTCTTCGAGACCGAGCACCACGCCTCCCTGCTGCCGTGGCGGGACGCCCGGGTCACCTACCTCGACGCCCCGAGCAGCCCCCGGCAGGCCGTCGAGACCCTGGAGCGCGCCCTCGCCGACCGCGACCCCTACGGCCCGGCCCTGGTCTGCGTCACCGGTGCCTCCAACGTCACCGGTGAGCTGTGGCCGGTACAGGAGCTGGCGGCGGCCGCCCATGCGCACGGCGCCCGTATCGTCCTGGACGCCGCCCAGCTCGCCCCGCACCACCCGGTGTCCGTCAAGGACCTCGACGTGGACTGGGTCGCCTTCTCGGGCCACAAGCTCTACGCCCCCTTCGGCTCCGGCGTCCTGGCCGGCCGCGCCGACTGGCTGCGCCAGGCCGAGCCGTACCTCGCGGGCGGCGGCGCCAGCCGCAAGGTCACGCGCCGGACGGACGGAGGAGTGGACGTGGAGTGGCACGACACGGCGGCCCGTCACGAGGCCGGCTCCCCGAACGTGATCGGCGCCTACGCCATCGCCTCCGCCTGCAAGGCCCTCACCGAGGCCGGCTTCGACACCCTGGTCGCCCGCGAGCAGCACCTGATCCGCAGGGTCACGGAGGCCCTCGCCGACGTCCCCGAGGTCAGGATCCTCTCCCTCTTCGGCGACGACGCCCCCCGCGTCGGCGTGATCTCCTTCGTCGTCGAGGGCTGGAACAGCTCCCACTTCGCCGCCGCGCTCTCCGCCGAGTACGGCATCGGCGTCCGCGACGGCCTGTTCTGCGCCCACCCGCTGGTCCGCACCCTGCTCGGCAGCGACCCCCAGACCCAGGGCGAGTGCGGCGCCCCCGAGGCGGCGCCCGGGGAGAAGTCCCTCAACGCGATCCGGGTGAGCTTCGGCGCCGGCACCCCCGACGAGCATGTGGAGCGCTTCGTCAACGCGGTGACGGAACTGGTGAGCGACGGCGCGCGGTGGCAGTACCGCACGGAGAACGGCCGCTGCGTCCCGGCGGTCTGAACCGGTAGGGCCGGTGAGGCGGCGTTCAGCGGATCGGGCGGATCAGGCGTCCAGCCCGATCGCGAACGCCGCCTCCAGGTCGTGCTGGGAGTAGGTACGGAACGCCACGTGGGTGTCCGTCGCCTCGACCCCCGGGATCTTGCTGATCCGCCCGGGGATGACGTCCGCCAGCTCCTCGTGCTCCTTCACCCGCACCATGGCGATCAGGTCGTACGTCCCCGTCACGGAGAAGACCTCGCTGACGGAATCCAGCGAGGCGATCCGCTCCGCGATCTCGGGGATCCGGTCCACGCTGGTCTTGATGAGCACGATCGCGGTGATCACGGCTGCTGTTCTCCCTCGGGGGCCTGGGCTGGTGGTTTCACCCTACTCGTAGGCACGTAGCGCACCCACGCATAGAGGAACCCCAGCGAGAACCCCACCAGGTGGGCCAGGTAGGCCACCCCGGGCCCCTGCGCGGCCCGGCCCGCCGCCATCCACTGCAGGGACGCCCAGAACGGCAGGACCACCCAGGCCGGGAACCTCAGCGGCAGGAAGAACAGGAACGGGAAGAGACTGGTCACCCGCGCGTCGGGGAAGAGGAACAGGAACGCACCCAGGACCGCGGAGATCGCCCCGGACGCTCCGACCAGCGTCTGCGCCGACGCGGCGTTGGCCGCCGCGTACCCCAGCAGCGCCAGGCAGCCGCAGCCCAGGTAGAACAGGGCGAACTCCACATGCCCCATCCGCTCCTCGGCCATGGCCCCGAAGACATAGAGGAAGAGCATGTTGCCCAGCAGATGCACCCAGCTGCCGTGCACGAACAGCGCGGTCGCGGGCGTGAGCGCCGCTCGCGGGGCCCCGCTGAACAGCTCCACCGGCACCACGCCCCAGCGTGCGAAGTAGGCCCGCTGCGCGGCGAGCAGCGCGTCCCCCGTCCCGTAGGCCGGATTCAGCCCCGCGGCCGGTCCGACGACGAAGAGCACGCAGCACAGGACGATCAGCCCGTACGTCACCGGCGCCGACTGTCCGCGCAGCGCTCCCACGGCTGTCCTGCCCCAGGTGCTGATCATGGTACAGAGCATGGCGTAACCGGACCGATCCGCACAGAGTGCCTCGCCGCCGTGGAACGGGCGGGCGGCGGGTACTCGCCAGGCCGTAGGGTTACGAGCCACACGCTCCAGGGAAACTGGCGCATCACGGAGACTGGAAGAAGGAAGAGCACCCACGATGACGGTTCCCCTGCCGACGGAGACGACCCGCTGGCGCTGCACGCTCTGCGGCAACCTCACCCGTTTCGACGTGACCCGCTCGTCGAAGGTCGTGGAGTACGTGCACCTCGATCTGGCCGGGGAGCCGAAGGTGGAGGAGCGCGAGGTGGTCAGTGAGACCATCGAGTCGGTCCGTTGCCGCTGGTGCAACGCGGTCGACCAGGTGGAGCTCGTGGACAGGCCGGGCGCCGGCTCCTGAGGGAGGCGGCCCCGCAGGGCGTATGGGGTGAGGGATGGCTGAGACCACAGGCGGGGAGCCGGTCGACGGCACCGCTGAGGTGCTCGACCGTCCGCTGCCCGACGGCGTGCGCCGCCGGGTCGTGCAGATCGTGTCCGACGGCTTCGGCGGGCTGACCCTCGCCGAGCTGCCCGCACAGCTGCGGCAGTACGCCCGGTTCACCCCCACCCGCCGGGCCAAGTTCGCCGGCAACGCCATGGCGGCGGCCGTGGAGACGGACGCACTCTTCCGGCAGCGCATCGCCGAGAAGCTCAGAGAGGCCCAGCCGGAGCTCGCCGGCGCCATGGACTCCGGCTCCCCGCCCCCGGCCGCGGACCCGCTCGACGTGGCGGCCGCGGCCTATGTACTTCGCCCGGCGGGCTGGGTGAAGCTGGTGACCGCCGCCGGCGAGGAGGCCCAGCGCGTCGACGCCGAGCGCGCCGGCGAGGAGAGCCGGGCCGAGCTGGAGCGGCTGCGCGCCGAGCTGGCGGCCGCGCGCGAGCACACCCGCGCCGAGACCGAGCGGCTGCGGGCGGAATTGGACGCGGCCCGCAAGGAAGCCGACTCGCTCCACCGTAAACTGCGAGCCGCCGTCAGTGACGTCAGACGCGGCGAGGCCGCCCTGCGCAAGGCCCAGGGTGAGATGGAGGCGGTGCGCGCCGAAGGGCAGGCCCAGCTCTCCGTCGCCGAGAGCGAGACCCGGCGGCTCAAGGCGCGCCTGGCCGAGGCGGAGGCCGCCCTGGAGGCCACGCGCAGGGCGGCGCGCGAAGGACGCAGCGTCGAGGACATGCGGGTACGGCTGTTGCTCGACACCCTGCTGGACGCGGCCCAGGGGCTGCGCCGTGAACTGGCGCTGCCACCGGTCTCCGTGCGGCCGGCGGAGACCGTGGACGCGGTCGAACCGGGACGAATGACCCCGAAGGACATCGCCGCCCGTGCGCTGTCCGAGAACGATCCCGCGATCCTCGACCAGTTGCTCGCACTGCCGCAGGTGCACCTGGTCGTCGACGGCTACAACGTCACCAAGACCGGCTATCCGCAGATGCCGCTGGAGAAGCAACGCCTGAGGCTCCTCGGGCAGCTCTCCCAACTCGCCGCGCAGACCGGCGCCGAGGTCACCTGTGTCTTCGACGGGGCGGAACTGGCCGCACCGGTGCTGCTCGCGCCGCCGCGCGGGGTTCGGGTGCTGTTCTCCAAACCGGGCGTCACCGCGGACGAGTTGATCCGCCAGCTGGTGCGCGCCGAGCCGCCGGGCCGGCCCGTCATCGTCGCCTCCACGGACCGCGAGGTGGCCGACGGGATCGCGAGGGCGGGAGCGCGCCCGGTCGCTTCTGCGGTGCTGCTGAAGCGTCTCTCACGCGGCTGAAATCAGGCCTTAGGTCACCTACGTCATCAACCGCAACGTACAGGCTCAATGCCCGAATTGACGGGACCGTCGCGCAACGTAGCGTCAGGAGTGCCTCACTTCCTGTGCCTCATGTGCAAAGAATGCATTGCGGGACAGGATTTTTTGGTGTGAGGATTTGAATTCATCACGATGAGGTCACTAGGGTCTGGCCTCGAACCTCCGAGCGGGTGATCACTCAGAAGAAGGAGCCTGCTTCCAGTGGCGTCCCACCGTCGACCCAAGCAGCCGAGCCGTGCACGTGTGACCGTGCTGACCACCGCGGCAGCCGCCGCCGTCGCGTTCAGCGCGAACGCCGCCAACGCGGCGCCCAGTGCCAAGCCGAGCGTGGACGAGGTCAAGTCCAAGGTCGACAAGCTCTACGAGGACGCCGAGAAGGCCACCGAGCAGTACAACGGGGCCAAGGAGAAGCAGGAGAAGCTCCAGCAGGAGATATCCACCCTCCAGGACAAGGTCGCCCGGGGTCAGGACGAGCTCAACAAGCTGCGTGACGGCATCGGCACCATGGCCAGCGCCCAGTACCGCACCGGTAGCATCGACCCCTCCCTCCAGCTCTTCCTCTCCTCGAACCCGGACGACTACCTCGACAAGGCGTCCACCCTCGACCAGTTGAGCAGCCAGCAGGTCGAGGCGCTGAAGAAGATCCAGGAGAAACAGCGCGAGCTGGCGCAGGAGCGCCAGGAAGCCACCGACAAGCTCAAGGACCTCGCCGCCACCCGCACCGAACTGGGCAAGAAGAAGCAGGAAGTCCAGGGCAAGCTGGCCGCGGCGCAGAAGCTCCTCAACAGCCTCACCGCCCAGCAGCGGGCCGCCCTGCAGGCCGACCAGGACCGCGCCAGCCGGGCCAGCGAGCGCACCGCCCTCAGTGTCTCCGTCGGCGTCGGCTCCGGCCGGGCCGGTGCCGCCTTCTCCGCCGCCCAGACGCAGATCGGCAAGCCGTACGTCTACGGCGCCACGGGCCCCAACGCCTACGACTGCTCGGGCCTGACCTCCTGGGCGTACGCGCAGGCCGGCGTCTCCATCCCGCGCACCTCGCAGGAGCAGGCCAACATAGGCACCCGCATCTACTCGGTCAACGACCTCCAGGTCGGCGACCTGGTGTTCTTCTTCAACGACATCCACCACGTGGGTCTCTACGCGGGCAACGGCCAGATCCTGCACGCCCCGCGCACCGGCACCGTCGTCCGCTACGAGTCGATGTCCACGATCGGCGGACCGTTCATGTTCGGCGTCCGGGTCTGAACCCCGGTTCCGAGTCCGACCCGGTTACCCGGTTCCTCGAACCGCACGACACCACACCGCCCGAACGAGCGAATTCCAGCGACTCCCGCTGACTCCACGTCCCGCCGATGACCTGCGTCAGCGGCGGGGCGTCGCTCTGTCGGCCCCTCGAGGTCTTTGGACCCGCGGTGATCACCCCGCTACTGTCTGCCGCGTTTCCCCCGCCGCCCGGCGGGGGGTTCGTCAGCGGAAGGAGAGCGACCGGTCGTGGGGTCCCATCGCCGCCTTGCACCGTCCGGCATGCGCCAGGGCGCCAGTGCCGCGGAGTCCAACCGAGCCCTGAAGAGGGCAGCCGCCGTACTGTCCGCCGCAGCGGCGGCCGCGGCGACACTGGGCGCCGTACCGGCGAACGCCGCGCCACGCGACACCCGGGCCACGGTGGACCGGCTGTACCGGGAGGCGGAGCAGGCCACCGAGGCCTACAACAAGGCCGGGGAACGCGCCGACGCGCTGCGTCGGGACGTCGACCGGGCACAGGACCGCGTCGCCCGGCAGCAGGACCGCGTCAACAGCATGCGGGACGCGCTCGGTGCGCTCGCCGGGGCCCAGTACCGCTCCGGCGGACTCGCCTCCTCCCTCGCGCTGCTGCTGTCGGACGACCCCGGCGAATACCTCGACAAGGCGGCCGCGCTGGACCGGATCGGCGCCCGCCAGGCCGGGCAGCTCAAGGAACTCCAGGGAGCGCTGCGCCGGTTGGCCCGGGAACGCGCGGTCGTGGCCGGTGAGCTCGCCCAGTTGGAGAAGAGCCGTGAGGCGGTCGCGCAGCACAAGAAGGCCGTGGAGCGGAAGCTCGTCGCGGCACAGCGACTGCTGAACTCCCTGCCGACCGAGGAGCGCACCGCCTACCAGCGGGCCTCCCGCTCCGCCGGCGAGGTGCCCGGCCTCACCCCGGTCGCGGTGCCCGACTCCCGCGCGGCGGCGGCCGTCGCAGCTGCCCGTTCGGCGCTCGGCCGCCCGTATGTGTGGGGCGCCAACGGGCCGGGCGGCTTCGACTGTTCGGGCCTCATGCAGTGGGCGTACGCGCGGGCGGGCGTCGGACTGCCGCGCACCTCGCAGGAGCAACGGTACGCCGGCCGCCAGGTGCCGCTGTCCCAGGCCCAGCCCGGAGACCTGGTGGTCTACCGCTCCGACGCCAGCCATGTGGCGATGTACGTCGGCAACGGCCAGGTCATCCACGCACCCCACCCGGGTGCGGCGGTGCGCTACGACCCGGTCGGCATGATGCCGATCGCCTCGGTCACCAGGCCCTGAAGGCACCGGTCCGCGGCCGAAACCGGCGCGCGAGTGGCGCACGAGCGCCGCGTACGATCGGACGGTGGCTGATCGTGGGCGTGCGTCGGGGATCGTGGCCTGCTGTGTCCTGCTGCTGGCGGGGCTCGTCGGCTGCGGCGGCGCCGTCCCCGCCGGGAACGCGACGGCCGCCGTGCGGCAGCTGCTCGACCGGCGGGCGACGGCTGTCCTGGACGGCGACCGCTCAGCGTTCCTCGCGACCCAGACCCGCACCGCAGGCGCCGCCGGGTTCGACAACCTGCGCGCCGTGCCGCTGGCCGCCTGGTCGTACCGGCTCACCGCCGTTCACCTGACCGGTGACCGCGCCACCGCCGACGCCGAACTGCGCTACCGCGTCAGGGGATACGACCGGGCGCCGGTCACCGCCGCCCGGTCACTGCGGCTGACCCGCACCGGCGGACGCTGGTACGTCAGCTTCGAGGAGCCCGCGCGGAAGGCCGCCCGGCAACTGTGGGACCAGGGCGCCGTCGAGGCGGTTCGAGGCGTGCACAGCCTCGTGCTCGGCGTCGGGCAACCCCGGGAGGCGCTGCGGGAGTACGCGCGCCTCGCGGACCGGGCGGTGCCCGCCGTCACCGAGGCGTGGGGGACCGGCTGGCCGGGCCGGGTCGTGGTGCTCGTACCGAAGTCGCTGGAGGGCATGGCGGCGCTGCTCGGCGCGCCGGCGTCCGGGTACCGGGGGATAGCCGCGGTCACCACCGGTGAGGTAGGCGGGAGCGGGACGGCGCCCGCGGACCGGATCACCGTCAACCCGGACGCCTACGCCATCCTCGGCGACCTCGGCAAACAGGTCGTCCTCACCCACGAGACCACCCATGTCGCCACCCGCCGCCACACCACGGCGGCCACACCCCTGTGGCTCTCCGAGGGGTACGCCGACTGGGTCGCCTACCGCCGCACCGGCCGGACCCCCGCCCAGGTGGCACCCGAACTCGAGCGCGCCGTCGGGCTCGGCACCGCCCCGTCCACGCTGCCGCAGGACTCCGACTTCGCCTTCTCCGGGGACGCGGGCAAACTGGCGCAGGCCTACGAAAGCGGCTGGATGGCCTGCCGGATGATCGCCGACCGCTGGGGCGAGGCCCGGCTGAACGACTTCTACCGGGCGGTCGGCGACCACGCGAAGCGTGAGGGATCTCTCGAGACGGCCCTCGCAAGGGTGCTCGGCACGACCCCGGAGAAGTTCACGCAGCAGTGGCGGGCGTATCTGAGGTCCCAACTCGGCTGAGGCCGCGGTCGGTTCGGTCCGGCGTCGAGCAGGGGACGTCTCTCAGGAACGCGTCAGCGTCTCCTGGGTGCGGGCGGTCTGAGACGGCACCGTCGCGGTCGGGGGGGAGACCGTGGTGCGCCACAGGGCCCTGGCCGCGGTCAGAGCGGCGAGCAGCAGCAGACCGTTGCGCGTGGTGAGGAGGGTGACGCCCAGCCGGTCGCTCGCCACGACGTTCGCGAAGTACACGGGGAACTCCAGGACCGTGGCGAGGCAGGCGGCCAGCACCAGCCCGGCGGGCAGGAGCATCCGGCTGCCGGGGAAGCACAGGCAGACGGCCGCGAGCCCGACCAGCCAGACCATGTACTGCGGGCTGATCACCCGGCTGGTGAGCGTGAACAGCAGCACCGCCACGAAGGCCGCGTCCGCGAGCGCGTGCGGCGGCAGGTGGCGCACGCTCACCCGCCACAGCAGCAGCCAGCCGAACGCGATCACGGTCAGGAAGAGGGCCGCCGCGCTGACCCAGTCGACGTAGGGGCCGAGGAACTCCACCGAGCCGTAGTTGAGCATCACCCGGCCCGCCCAGCCGTGGTGCCGGGCCACGTGGAACACCAGCGAGCCCAGCGACTCCACCTCGGTGCCGCGGTCGCGCTGGGCGGTCAGGAAGGAGAAGGCGCCGGGCATCGCCACGGCGCACAGCAGGGCGAGAGCGCCCGCCGTCGCCGCCGCCGAGACCCAGGCCCGGCGCCTGCCGGCGCCCACCAGCAGCAGCGCCGGCCACACCTTCAGCAGCGCGCCGAACGCCGCGAGCGCTCCCATCAGCCGTGGGCGGCGCGTCCCGGCCAGCAGCGCGGCGACCGCCACGGCCGTCACCATCAGGTCGTAGCGGGCGTACACCGTCGGGCCGAGCAGCGGAACCCCGACCACCCACACCCAGGCGCCGCGCAGGGACTTGCCGCGCCTCAGGCCCGCGTACAGCAGAAGACCGAAACCCGCCAGGTCGGCTACGCAGGCGAGCACGAAGAACGCCTGCGCGTACTGCAGGAAGGGCAGCAGCGCGGGGGACAGGATCGCGAGCGCCGCGGCCGGCGGGTACTGCCAGGTGACGTCGCCCTGGGGGAACCTGCCGGTGCGCAAGGTCTCGTACCAGCCCTGGTAGATCACCGAGACGTCGCTGGTGACGTCCGGTCCGGGGAAGACCCACACCTCGAAGACGAAGAGCAGCAGGACGAGTCTCGTCAGCAGCCAGGTGGCGAGCAGCAGCCAGACCGGAATGCGCCGTGCGCCCGCCATGTACACCTTCAGTCCCCGTCCTCACATGTCCGGTATCGCTGTCGTCGAGGAGCCATGATCTCGCGTCGAGCCGGGCGGGGGGCGGCAAACGCGGCCGTACGGCGCTGTGAGTACGGTCGCACAACCGGTTCGGTACTGTCGACGACGATGCACAAGACGCTCATCGTGACCAACGACTTTCCGCCGCGCCCCGGCGGCATCCAGGCGTTCCTGCACAACATGGCGCTCCGCCTGGACCCCGACCGGCTGGTCGTCTACGCCTCCACCTGGAAGCGCGGCCGGGAGGGCGCCGAGGCGACGGCTGCCTTCGACGCCGAGCAGCCCTTCACCGTCGTACGGGACCGGACGACGATGCTGCTGCCGACACCGGCCGCGACCCGGCGGGCGGTGGGGCTGCTGCGGGAGCACGGCTGCACCTCGGTGTGGTTCGGGGCGGCGGCACCGCTCGGCCTGATGGCACCGGCGCTGCGGCGCGCCGGGGCGCGGCGGCTGGTCGCCACCACACACGGCCACGAAGCGGGCTGGGCCCAACTGCCCGCCGCGCGCACGCTGTTGCGTCGCGTCGGTCAGTCCACGGACACGATCACCTACCTCGGCGAGTACACCCGCTCCCGCATCGCCACCGCGCTCACCCCTCAGGCGGTGGGGCGGATGGTGCAGCTGCCGCCGGGCGTCGACGAGAAGACCTTCCACCCCGGCTCGGGCGGCGACGAGGTCCGCGCCCGCCTGGGGCTCACGGACCGCCCGGTGGTGGTCTGCGTCTCCCGCCTGGTCCGGCGCAAGGGCCAGGACACCCTGATCCGGGCGCTGCCGCGCATCCTCGCCAAGGAGCCGGAGACGGTCCTGCTGATCGTCGGGGGCGGACCCTACGAGAGGGACCTGCGCACGCTCGCCCAGGACACCGGGGTCGCCGACGCGGTCCGCTTCACCGGCGCCGTCCCCTGGTCCCAGCTGCCCGCGCACTACGGGGCGGGCGACGTCTTCGCGATGCCGTGCCGCACCCGCAGGGGCGGCCTGGATGTGGAGGGTCTCGGCATCGTCTACCTGGAGGCCTCCGCGACGGGTCTCCCGGTGGTGGCCGGCGACTCGGGCGGCGCCCCGGACGCGGTCCTGGACGGCGAGACGGGATGGGTGGTGCGGGGCGGCTCGCAGGAGGAGACGGCGGACCGCGTCACCACCCTCCTGGGAGACCCGGAGCTGCGCCGCAGGATGGGGGAGCGGGGCAGGCGGTGGGTCGAGGAGAAGTGGCGCTGGGACCTGCTGGCGGAAAGGCTCCGGGAACTTCTGTGAGGGGGGCGCGTGCGCCCCTCCAGGGGCGCGGGGAACTGCGCGACAAGCCACGGACGACCCGCATCCGCCCGACGGCCGAACGCGGCACCCCGGAAGGCGCCCGAACCCCCTGGTGCTGTGGCCGGAAAGGTTCACCGGCTCGCGACGTCCGGCACGGCACCTCGCCGCGTTGTCGCATCGCCCGAGTACATCCGGTACGCGGGCGACGCTCCGCCGTGCGATGCACCGCACCGGACGCCGCGAGCTTTCCGGCAAACCTTTCCGGCCACAGCACTAGCCGGAACCTGAAAATCCACCGATGCTGCGCCCATGACAACGAACCTGACACGCCGTCAGATCCTGGGCGTCGCAGCCCTCCAAACGGCAGCCGCACTGGGCTTCACTCGCATCGACCTGCAGTCGGCAAACGCTGCAGAGCCCGACGCAGTCGAATCCGCCCCGGCGATCGTCATCGGCTCCGGCTACGGCGGCGCCGTAGCCGCCCTCCGCCTCGGCCAGGCCGGCATCCGCACCCTCGTCCTGGAGATGGGCCGCCTGTGGAACACCCCCGGCCCCGACGGCACGGTGTTCTGCTCCACCAGCGCCCCGGACCGCAGGTCCATGTGGTTCCGCACCCGCACCGAGGCCCCGCTGGCCACCTTCCTCTGGCTGGACGTCGTCAACCGGGACATCAGCCCCTACCCCGGCGTCCTCGACCGCGTGCACTTCGACGCGATGTCCGTGTACGTGGGCCGCGGCGTCGGCGGCGGCTCCCTCGTCAACGGCGGCATGGCGGTCACACCCGTCCAGTCGTACTTCAGCGAGCAGTTCCCCACCGTCGACGCCACCGAGATGTACGGCACCTACTTCCCGCGCGCCCGCGCCATGCTCGGCGTCAACACGATCGATCCCGCCTGGTTCGAGTCGACCGAGTGGTACCGGTTCGCCCGCACCTCCCGGAAGGCCGCCGCGAACGCCGGCCTGAGGACCACCTTCGTGCCCAACGTCTACGACTTCGCCTACATGCGGCGCGAGGCGGCCGGCACCGCCACCCGGTCCGCACTCGCCGGCGAGGTCATCTACGGCAACAACCACGGCAAACGCAGCCTCGACAAGACCTACCTCGCCTCCGCGCTCGGCAGCGGCAACGTGACCATCAACACCCTGGAGCGGGTCAGGGAGATCCGAAGAGCCGTCGACGGCACCTTCGTACTGACCGCCGACCGGATCGACGTGACCGGCGCGGTCGTCGAGACCAAGCAGTACGGGTGCACGTACCTCTTCCTCGCGGCCGGCAGCGTCGGCACCACCGAACTCCTGGTCCGCGCGCGGGAGACGGGCACCCTACCCGCGCTCGACGCGAGCGTCGGCACCGGCTGGGGCCCCAACGGCAACGTGATGCTCGGTCGCGCCAACCACGTCTGGGACACGGTCGGTGCCGACGAGTCCACCATCCCCGTGATGGGCATCGACGACTGGGCCAACGCCGACAGTCCCGTCTTCGCCGAGATCGCCCCGCTGCCGACGGGGCTTGAGCACTGGGTCAGCCTCTATCTTGCGATCACCAAGAACCCCGAGCGGGCCGCGTTCTCCTACGACCCCTCGACCGACGGCGTGAAACTCGGCTGGACCGCCGCGCAGAGCGCCGTCTCGGTGAGCATGGCCAAGAAGCTCTTCGACCGGATCAACGCGGCCAACTCGACCATCTACCGGTACGACCTCTTCGGCTCCGGCAGCAAGGTCTTCGCCGACGACTTCACGTACCACCCGCTCGGCGGCTGTGTGCTGGGCAGGGCGACCGACGACCACGGCCGGGTGAAGGGCTGCTCCAGGCTGTACGTCACCGACGGCTCCCTGGTGCCGGGCAACCTCGGCGTCAACCCGTTCCTCACCATCACCGCACTCGCGGAACGCACCATGGCGCGGGTCCTCGCCGAGGACACCGCGCCATGACGTGAGATGCGGGAGAGGGCCTGACTACTTCCGGTACAGGGCCTCGATCTCCTCGGCGTAGTCCCTCGCCACCACGTTCCGCTTGAGCTTCAGGGACGGCGTGAGGTGGCCCGACTCCTCGGTGAACTGGGAGGAGAGAATGCGGAACTTCCGCACCGATTCCGCCTTCGACACCGCGGCGTTGCCGTCGTCGACCGCGTCCTGGATCGCGGCGAGCAGATCCGGGTCGTCACACAGCGACGCCGCGGTGGAACCCGCCGGCTTGCCGTGCTCGGCCGCCCAGCGGGTGAGGAACTCCTCGTCGATCGTGATCAGCGCACCCACGAACGGCCGCCCGTCGCCCACCACCATGCACTCCGCGACCAGCGCGTGCGCCCGGATACGGTCCTCGATCACGGCCGGGGCCACGTTCTTGCCGCCCGCCGTGACGATGATCTCCTTCTTGCGGCCGGTGATCCTGAGGTAGCCGTCCTCGTCGAGGGTGCCGATGTCACCGGTGTGGAACCAGCCGTCGGCCAGCGCCTCCGCGGTCGCGGCCTCGTTGTTCCAGTAGCCCTTGAACAGGTGCTCGCCGTGCAGCAGCACCTCGCCGTCGTCCGCGATGCGGATCACGGAACCCGGCAGCGGCTGGCCGACCGTACCGATCTTCTGCCGGTCCCACGGGTTGAACGCCGTCGCAGCACAGGACTCGGTCAGGCCGTAGCCCTCCAGGACCGTGAAGCCGATGCCGCGGAAGAAGTGGCCCAGGCGCTCGCCCAGCGGGGCGCCGCCCGAGATGGCGTACTCGCCCCGGCCGCCCAGCACCGCGCGGAGCTTGCTGTAGACGAGCTTGTCGAACGCCTTGTGCTTGATCTTCAGGCCGAGGGACGGACCGGACGGCGCGTCCAGCGCCTTGCTGTAGGCGATCGCCGCGTCCGCCGCCTTGTCGAAGATCTTCCCCTTGCCGTCCGCCTGTGCCTTGGCGCGCGCAGAGTTGTAGACCTTCTCGAACACGCGCGGTACGCCGAGGACCAACGTCGGCCGGAACGCGGCCAGTTCGTCGGTGAGGTTCTTGATGTCCGGGACGCAACCCAGCTTGATCGGCGCCATCATCGGCGCGATCTGCACCAGACGCCCGAAGACGTGCGCGAGCGGCAGGAAGAGCAGCACCGAGCACTCGCCGGTACGGAACAGGGGGCGCAGCCGCTCCACGACGTTCCCGCACTCGGCGAAGAAGTTGCGGTGGGTCAGCACACAGCCCTTGGGGCGCCCGGTGGTGCCGCTGGTGTAGACGATCGTCGCCGGATCGTCGGCCTTGGCGAGGGAGCTGCGTTCCTCGACCGCCGTGTCGCTGACGTCCCGGCCGACACGGCCCAGCTCCTCCACGGCCCCGGCCTCGATCTGCCAGACGTGCTTGAGCGCGGGCAGCTTCTCGCGCACCGTCTCGACGGCCGCGGCGTGCGCGTCCTGCTCCACGATGCAGGCGGTCGCGCCCGAGTCGCTGAGGATCCACTGCACCTGTTCCGGCGAGCTGGTCTCGTACACCGGCACGGTGACCCCGCCCGCGCTCCAGATCGCGAAGTCCAGCAGGGTCCACTCGTAGCGGGTCCGCGACATCAGGCCCACCCGGTCGCCCGGCTGCACTCCGGAGGCGATCAGGCCCTTCGCCGCGGCCTGCACCTCGGCGAGGAAGGCGGCGGCGGTGACGTCCTGCCAGGCGCCCGCCACCTTGCGGGCGATGACGGCGACGTCCGGATGCTGCGCGGCGTTTCTGCGGACGATGTCGGTCAGGTTTCCGTCCGCAGGGACCTCGTACAAAGCCGGAAGGCTGAACTCGCGCAAGACTGCTGCTCCTCACAGGGCGCCGACGCCACGACTCTGTGTGCTGCGACGGTGCGGTCCAAGGCTCGGTCAGGTGCTCAGGATTCCTCCGGGATTCACTGGTTGAAACCCTGAGCACGACTGGACTGCCCGGACGTTACCCGCCGGTATGGCTTCTCCGACAGGGGGTCCCGACGAGATGTTCCGTGCGTCACACGTGTTGGCGTTCCTCGGCGCACAGTAGTCCACCCCTTGACTTACCGGCCAGTAACCGCAGGTTCCGCCGCCACTGTTCACGTCTGCCTCACAGCCTTACGCTTGATCGTCATGGCACCCACATCGGGCGGTAACACCAGGACGCGTGTCCACGTGGTCAGCGACGTGCACGGCAACGTGCGCGACCTGGCCAAAGCCGGCGAGAGTGCGGACGCCTTGATCTGTCTGGGCGACCTCATCCTCTTCCTCGACTACGCCGACCACTCGCGCGGGATATTCGCCGACCTGTTCGGCACGGAGAACGCCGACCGGCTGGTGGAACTGCGCACCGCCCGCCGCTACGAGGAGGCGCGCGCGTTCGGCGCCGGGCTGTGGGCCGGGGTGGGCATGGACCGGGCCGCCGTGATCGAGAAGGCGGTGCGTCGGCAGTACGCCGAGCTGTTCGCCGCGTTCCCCACCCCGACGTACGCCACCTACGGAAATGTCGACATGCCGCCCCTGTGGCCCGAGTACGCGGGCGACGGCACCCGGGTGCTGGACGGCGAACGCGTGGAGATCGGCGGCTGGACCTTCGGCTTCGTCGGCGGCGGCCTGCGCACCCCCATGCGGACCCCGTACGAGATCAGCGACGAGGAGTACGCCGCCAAGATCGAGGCGGTGGGGGAGGTGGACGTGCTGTGCACCCACATCCCGCCGGAGGTTCCCGAGCTGGTCTACGACACGGTGGCGCGCCGCTTCGAGCGCGGCAGCCGGGCCCTGCTCGACGCCATCCGCCGCACCCGGCCGCGGTACTCCCTGTTCGGCCACGTCCACCAGCCGCTGGTGCGCCGGATGCGGATCGGGGCGACGGAGTGCGTGAACGTGGGGCACTTCGCGGGGAGCGGGAGGCCCTGGGTACTGGAGTGGTGAGCGGCCCGCGGGGCGGCGCCCCGGCTCTGAGACGTCCCCGCCGGCCCAAGCCCCGGTGGGGTGGTAGCGGCGCCGCGCGTGCGCGGTAGCCTTCACGCTGCACACACGTGCGCACGGCGCACACCCTCCCTCACCGGACCGCATCTGGAGGAGCCACGGCGATGGCGGAACACACCAGCTCGAGCATCACGATCGAGGCGGCTCCGGCCGACGTCATGCGGGTGATCGCCGACTTCGCGCGCTACCCGGACTGGACGGGCGAGGTGAAGGAGGCGGAGGTCCTCTCCACCGACGAGCAGGGCCGTGCCGAGCAGGTGCGCCTCGTCATGGACGCCGGCGCCATCAAGGACGACCAGACGCTCGCGTACACCTGGACGGGCGACAGCGAGGTCTCCTGGACCCTCGTCAAGTCGCAGATGCTGCGCTCCCTGGACGGCTCGTACCTGCTCAAGCCGGCCGGTGCGGGCGCCACCGAGGTGACCTACCGGCTGACCGTCGATGTCAAGATCCCGATGCTCGGCATGATCAAGCGCAAGGCGGAGAAGGTCATCACCGACCGCGCGCTGGCCGGGCTGAAGAAGCGGGTGGAGTCGGGGGAGAAGTAGCCGCCTTCGAGTCGCGGGAGAGGTGACGTGCGGCCGGGGGACAGGTGACGGCCACGGCACGCGCCGGGTGCTGTCGCGTCGCGGCGGTACCTCTCCGTTACCGTTCACGGTCATGCGCACCATCCTGATCACCGGCCCCGGCGGCTCCGGCCGGACCACCGTCGCCGCGGCCACCGCGCTGAACGCCGCCCGTCGGGGCAGCCGCACCCTCGTGCTCAGCGCCGACCGCACCGACACCCTCGGTGCCGTACTCGGCGTCCCCACCGGCGCCCGCCCCGTCGAGGCCGCACCCGGTCTCACCGCCTGGCGCCCGGACGCCGCCGCCCGCTTCCGCGACGGCCTCGTGGCCTTCCAGGACCGCGCGGCCACCGCGCTCGACCTCCTCGGCGCCGTCCCGCTGGACGCGGAGGAGGTCACCCCCCTGCCCGGCGCCGAGGAACTCGCCCTGCTGCGTGCCCTGCGCGACGCCGCGCTCTCCGAGTCCTACGACCTCCTCGTCGTCGACCTGCCCCCCGCTCCGCAGGCGCTCGTCCTGCTCGCCCTGCCCGAGGAACTCCGCCGCTATCTGCGCCGGCTGCTCCCACCGGAGCGGCAGGCCGCGCGCGCCCTGCGCCCCGTCCTCGGCCGTCTCGCGGGCGTGCCGATGCCCGCCGAGTGGCTGTACGAGACCAGCGCCCGCTGGGACGTCGAACTGGCCGCCGTGGAGGCGGTACTCGCCGACCGCGGCACCAGCGTGTGGCTGGTCGCCGAACCGGGCCCGGCCGCCGCCGACGCGGTCCGTACCGCCGGTACCGGCCTGGCCCTGCGCACCCTGCGCCCCGAGACCCTGGTCGCGAACCGCGTCGTGCCCGACGGCGGCCACGACGCCTGGCTCGCTCAGCTCGCCGCCCAGCAGCGCAAGACCCTTCAGGAGTGGCAGGGCGCCTACGCCGTGCACGGCGTCCCGCACCTCGGCCACGACCCGCGCGGCGCCGACGACCTCGCCGCGCTCGCACTCCCGGACGTCAATCCGGCGCCTTCCCCGGCCGAGTGGCCCGTTGAGGACCGGCTCGCCGAGGACGGAGTGCTCGTGTGGCACATTCCGCTGCCCGGCGCGATACGCGAGGAACTGGACCTCGTCCGGCGCGGCGACGAGATCGTGGTGACCGCGGGGCCGTTCCGCCGCATCGTTCCCCTTCCGTCGGCGCTGCGCCGCTGCACCGTGGCCGGGGCGGCGCTGCGCGAGGGCGAGCTGCGCATCCGCTTCGCACCGGATCCGGAGCTGTGGCCGCGCACCTCGTAGGGGCGGTGCGCGGCCCCGGCCTCGTCTGATGAAGCACGTACCCCCGTTCGGGTAACGTCGGTAGTACGAACCGCAGTCAGGAGTCCGCCATGAGCGAAGAGCGCCCCTACTCCGACGCCGCTCAGGAGGAGGCCGAGGAAGTGCGGGTGACCGACGCCGACGCCTGGGCGACAGCATGCGCCGAGGACCTCGCCGCGGAGAAGGCCCGCCGCCGGGCCCGGTACGGCCCGCCGCCCGGCTCGGCCACCGAGGAGCTGAAGAAGCTCGTCGACGCCGTCGCGGACAAGTTGTCCGGGCTGCAGGCGCCGCTGCTCGGCGCGGCGGCCTCGGGCACGGCCCAGCAGATGGTCCGCCAGGTCGTGCAGCAGGCCAAGGCGGCGGTGGAGCCGGTCATCGAGCGCAACCCGGACGTCTTCGACCACCTCGCGACGGCCGGCTCCGAGCTGCTCGCGGCCTACCGCTCCGCGGTCGAGGCCCAGGAGCGGCGCTGGACCAACCGCACGTCCGGCGACGTGGACCCCCGCCGACAGGACGGGGACGAGGGCCCCGGCGAGCACATCGACCTCGACTAGAGCTGTGTCCGGCGGGGGAGAGCCGTCAGAGGCCGGGGTCCGGGGGCCGGAGGGAGCCGCCCGACGCCCTTACGGCCCCTCGGGTACGGTGGGCCGTAGCGGGGCTCGACCGAAACTGAGGGATTCATGGGACTCACCATCGGCGTCGACATCGGCGGCACGAAGATCGCGGCCGGTGTGGTCGACGAGGAAGGCAACATCCTCTCGACCCACAAGGTGCCGACTCCGGGCACGCCCGAGGCCATCGTGGACGCCATTGCCGCTGCCGTCGAGGGCGCCCGTGCCGGACACGAGATCGTCGGCGTGGGGATCGGTGCTGCCGGATACGTCAACCGTCAGCGCTCGACGGTCTACTTCGCGCCGAACATCGACTGGCGCCAGGAGCCGCTGAAGGAGAAGGTCGAGGCCCGCGTGGGCCTCCCGGTGGTCGTCGAGAACGACGCGAACGCGGCCGCGTGGGGCGAGTACAAGTTCGGCGCGGGCAAGGGCCACCGCAACGTCATCTGCATCACGCTCGGCACCGGCCTCGGCGGCGGCATCATCATCGGCAACAAGCTGCGCCGCGGGCACTTCGGCGTCGCCGCCGAGTTCGGCCACATCCGGATGGTTCCGGACGGGCTGCTGTGCGGCTGCGGGTCGCAGGGCTGCTGGGAGCAGTACGCTTCGGGCCGCGCACTGGTCCGTTACGCCAAGCAGCGCGCGAACGCGACGCCCGAGAACGCGGAGCTGCTGCTGTCGCTGGGCGACGGCACCCCCGACGGCATCGAGGGCAAGCACATCTCGATGGCCGCGCGTCAGGGCGACCCGGTGGCGGTGGACTCCTACCGCGAGCTGGCCCGCTGGGCCGGCGCGGGCCTCGCCGACCTGGCGTCGCTCTTCGACCCCTCGGCGTTCATCGTCGGCGGCGGCCTCTCCGACGAGGGCGAACTGGTCCTGGACCCGATCCGCAAGTCCTACAAGCGCTGGCTGGTGGGCGGCAACTGGCGCCCGGTCGCCGACGTGATCGCGGCCCAGCTGGGCAACAAGGCGGGCCTGGTGGGCGCGGCGGACCTGGCCCGGGAGCCCGACCCGATCATGTGACACCGTTCCACGCACGGCAGCGCCCGCCGCGCCCCCAGGGGCCCGGCGGGCGCCGCCGTTCCGGCCGGACCCGGCGGGTTCCCCGGGGCCCGGGGTGGGTTCCCCGGGACCGGACCGGTAAGGGCGGCGGGGGCGAGCAACCCCTGCGGGGCCGCAGCCGGGCGACGCGTATCTTGATCCGCATGGCGACCTCCGACCCGCTGCTCCCCGACTCCCGAACCGAAGCCGACGGATCCGCCGTCCTCCGGGTGCTCAGCTACAACATCCGGTCGATGCGCGACGACACGGACGCGCTCGCGCGCGTCATCCGCGCCTGCGCCCCCGACCTCGTGCTCGTCCAGGAGGCCCCACGTTTCTTCCGGTGGCGCAAGAAGCTCGCCCGGCTCGCGGCGGCCTCCGGTCTCGTGATCCTCTCGGGCGGCGCCACCGCCGCCGGACCGGCCCTGCTCTGCTCGCTGCGGGCCACCGTCGAGCGCACCGAGGACGTCCTGCTGCCCCTCACCCCCGGCCTGCACCGCCGCGGGTTCGCAACGGCGGTCGTGCGGTTCGGCGGCGCCCGGCTCGGCGTCATCGGCTGCCATCTGAGCCTGCAGGACGACGAGCGCTACGAACAGGGCGGCATGCTCCTCGACCGCCTCGCCGCGATGGGCGTCGAGCACGCGATCGCGGGCGGCGATCTCAACGAGACCCCCGACGGGCCCACCTTCAAGCGCCTCGCCGCCGACCTTCAGGACGCCCGGGCCACCGCTCCTTGGGGCGGCGAGCACACCTGGACCCGCTCCGGCCCCCCACGCCGTATCGACGCCGTCTTCGCCACCCGCGGCATCGAGGTCCTCGGCTGCGGGGTCCCCCTCGGCCACCCCGGCGTGACGGAGCGGGACCTCACGGCGGCCACGGACCACCTTCCGGTGCTCGCCGCCCTCAGGGTCCCCGCCTCGTAGGGGATCGGACCACCGCGTCAGACCACCGCGCCGCGACCCGGTTCGTCGTCCCCGTCGTCGTCCGTCCTCATGCGTACGACGAGGGTCGCGAAGCCGCCCAGGAAGCCGCCGACGCCGAGCGTGGCGAGCCACCAGCTCATCTCCCAGCCCAGCACCACCGCCAGCAGAAGCAGCACCGGGCCGCCGATCACCGAGAGCCACGCGAACTTCGCCGTCGTGTCCGTCGCGGGCAGCGGCGGCGGCTCCGGCGGTACGAAGTGGCCCTCGTCGGCCTCGTCGAAGTCGTCCTCGGACGGCTCCGGCGGCGCGTAGTCCCGAGGGCCCACCCCGGGGGCGAAGGACACCGAGCTGCCCAGCGGCTTCACCGGTCCGTCCTTCGTCTCGTCGTCCTTGAACGTGACGCTGTTCGGCTCCCAGTCGGGCAGCGCCAGGTCCTCGACCGGCTTGAACGGCTTCGAACCCGGCGGGTCCGGCGGCTCCTCGCCGTAGCCCGCGACGATCGCCGCCCACGCGGCCTCCTCGTCGAAGGGCACACCCTTCTCGTCCGGCTCGCGGTCCTCGCGGTCGGAGTCGTGCTCAGCCACCTGCGGCCGTCCCTTCCTTGCCGACACTGCTCGCGAGCCGGCCGATGAACGCGTGACTCTCCTCGAAGATCCGGTCCGCGTCGTGGTCCAACGTCGCCACGTGGTAGCTCTGTTCCAACAGGATCTCCCGCACGTCCGTGGAGGAGACCCGGCTCAGAATCCGGGCCGAGTCGGCCGGCGGCACCACGTGGTCCTGCGGGCTGTGCAGGAGCAGCAGCGGCTGGGTGACCTGCGGCAGCTCGCCGTCGACGACCCGGAAGAAGTTTCGCAACGAGTGCGCCGCGTGCAGCGGCACCCGGTCGTAGCCCAGCTCCACGCTGTCCGGCTTGGCGATGTCGCTGGCGATCCCCTTCGTCGTCCGCACGAGGTGGCGGGCGACCGGCAGGGCGTACGCGGACAGGCCGTGCACCTTGTTCGCCGGGTTGACCACGATGACGCCGCTGACCGCGTCCCCGTGCCTGGCGGCCAGCCGGAGGGCCAGGGCACCCCCCATGGACAAGCCGGCCACGAACACCTGCGCGCAGCTCCGGAGCAGGGCGCGCAGCTCGCGGTCCACCTCTCCGTACCAGTCCTGCCAGCCGGTGAGCTGCATGTCCTCCCAGCGCGTGCCGTGCCCGGGCAGCAGCGGCAGCGAGACGGTGAGGCCGCGCTCGGCCAGATGCTCCGCCCAGGGGCGCAGCGACTGCGGGGAACCGGTGAAGCCGTGGCAGAGGAGGACGCCGATCTCCCCGCCCTCGTGGCGGTACGGCTCGGCTCCGGGGAGGACCGGCACGTCGGTCTCCTGTTCATGAAAAGGGGCTGGGCACGTCGATTGCAGGTACTTCACCGTACGCGACGGCACTGACACCGACCAGGGTCGTCGGATCCTTTGTCGGCGGGCCGCGTTAAGGTCTGATCTACAGACACAGGAGGCACTCGGTTGTTGTACGGCGCGATGAAGGTATCCATCGGGGGGCCGCTGAAGCTCGCCTTCAGGCCGTGGGTGGAAGGCCTGGAGAACGTTCCCGCCGAGGGCCCCGCGATCCTGGCGAGCAATCACCTGTCCTTCTCGGACTCGTTCTTCCTGCCCGCGGTGCTCGATCGCAAGGTGACCTTCATCGCGAAGGCCGAGTACTTCACCACGCCCGGTGTGAAGGGCCGGCTGACCGCCGCCTTCTTCAAGGGCGTCGGTCAGCTTCCCGTCGACCGCTCGGGAGCGCGCGGCGCGGGTGAGGCCGCCATCAAGAGCGGCATCGAAGTGCTGGAACGCGGCGAGTTGTTCGGCATCTACCCGGAGGGCACGCGCTCGCCCGACGGCCGTCTCTACCGGGGCAAGCCCGGCGGCCTCGCGCGCGTGGCGCTCGCGACCGGGGCGCCCGTCATCCCGGTCGCCATGATCGACACGGAGAAGATCCAGCCGCCGGGGAAGGTCGTCCCCAAGCTGATGCGGCCGGGGATCCGGATCGGCAAGCCGCTGGACTTCAGCCGCTACCAGGGCATGGAGCACGACCGGTTCGTGCTCCGCGCGATCACCGACGAGGTCATGTACGAGATCATGAAGCTCTCTGGCCAGGAGTACGTCGACATCTACGCGACCGCCGCCAAGCGGCAGATCGCGGAGGCTGCCAAGGCGGAGAAGCAGGCACAGAAGGACGCGCAGAAGGACGCGGGGAAGGGACCGACGGGCTCTTAGGACACGGCCCTTACGGGCTGGGGTGGCGGGGAACGGCCGAGGAAGAGGGGGGACATGGCCAAGCGCGAGCGTGTCATCAGGATGTCCGTCGAGCAGCCGCTGTGGCGCGCCCTGGCCGGGTACCGGGTCCTGACGATGCTGTACGCGATCGGGTTCTTCGCGACCGCCTACGACACGTTCACCCGGCCCTGGCCGGCGATCGCGTACTACGTGGTGCTGAGCGTGTGGACCCTGGCCACGCTTCCCCGGGTCGCGAACGCGGCGAGTTGTACCAGGTGGTTCCTGGCCATCGACCTCACCATCGCGCTCACCGGCATCCTGCTCACCCCCGTCGCCGACTCGCACGAGCGGATCGCCTCCGGCGGCCCGACCCTGCCGTCGATATGGACCGCCGGGTCGGTCCTGGCGTACGCGCTCAAGGGCGGCTGGCGCTGGGCGGCCTTCGCCTCCACACCGGTCGCCGTGGCGAACCTGGTCGAGCGAGGCTCCCCGGCCCGGGACACCGTGCACAACGTGGTCCTCGTCTGGGTCGCCTCCATCGCGATCGGCTACGTCGTCGAGGTCGCCCGCGCCTCCGAGCGCACCCTCGCCCGCGCGCTGGAGATCGAGGCCGCGACCCGGGAGCGGGAGCGGCTGGCCCGGGGCATCCACGACAGTGTGCTCCAGGTGCTCGCCATGGTGCAGCGGCGCGGCACCGCGCTCGGCGGCGAGGCCGCCGAGCTGGGCCGGCTGGCCGGGGAGCAGGAGGTGGCGCTGCGCACCCTGGTCTCCGGGGGCCTGGTGCCGCCGTCGCGGGTGTCGGAGGACACGGCGCTCGGCGCGGTCGTCCGCGCCGTCGACGAACCGGACGCCGAGGAGGGCCCGGTCGATCTGCGCACCCTGCTCGCCCGGTACGCGGGCGCCCGGGTGACGCTGTCCGAACCGGGCTGCCCGGTGCCGCTCGCCCCGGCCGTGGCACGGGAACTGGCCGCCGCTGTCGGTGCCGCCCTGGACAATGTCCGCCGGCACGCGGGGGAGGGCGCCCGCGCCTGGATCCTGGTCGAGGACGAGCCGGAGGGGATCGTGGTGACCGTGCGGGACGACGGGCCCGGCATCCCGGAGGGACGCCTCGCCCGGGCGGAGGAGGAGGGACGCCTCGGAGTGGCGCAGTCGATCCGCGGCCGTCTGCGCGACATCGGCGGCACGGCCGAGTGGATCTCGGTCCCGGGTCAGGGCACGGAAGTGGAACTGAAGCTACCGAAGGCCGTGAGGGACGGGCAGGACCTCAGGGACGCACGGGGGAAGGCGGAGCAGCGGTGACGGAGAGCGGCACGACGACGGACGAGCGGGGGCAGGGCCCGGTCAGGGTCATGGTGGTCGACGATCACCCCATGTGGCGGGACGCCGTCGCACGTGACCTCGCCGAGTCCGGGTTCGACGTCGTCGCCACCGCCGGGGACGGTGTGCAGGCCGTGCGCCGGGCCCGGGCCGCCTCGCCGGACGTGCTCGTCCTGGACCTCAACCTGCCGGCCAAGCCCGGCGTCCAGGTCTGCAAGGAACTGGTCGGCGCCGATCCGGCGCTGCGCGTGCTGGTGCTGTCGGCCAGCGGCGAGCACGCGGACGTGCTGGAGGCCGTGAAGTCGGGTGCGACCGGCTACCTGCTGAAGTCGGCGTCCACTCAGGAGCTGATAGACGCGGTGCGCCGCACGGCGGTCGGCGACCCGGTGTTCACCCCTGGCCTCGCGGGGCTCGTCCTCGGCGAGTACCGCCGCCTCGCCTCCGAACCGGCCCCCGCAGCCGGCGCGGACGAGCCGAAGGCACCGCGGCTGACCGACCGTGAGACCGAGGTGCTGCGTCTGGTCGCCAAGGGCCTGAGCTACAAGCAGATCGCCGAACGCCTGGTGATCTCGCACCGCACCGTGCAGAACCACGTCCAGAACACCCTGGGCAAGCTCCAGCTGCACAACCGGGTGGAGCTGGTGCGGTACGCGATCGAGCGGGGACTCGACGGCGAGTAGGCCGTAGCGGACCGCCCGGTCAACCCCTGGAGGGATATCCCGCTTTCGAGTGGATTGACGGTGATCAACTGCCGGACAATTCACCGGAATTGACCTTCACACCCATGCCGAAGTGACCTGGGTCACTATTAGCGTGACCTGCACCAGGCAACCGCGGCGAAGGGACATTTCCATGCGGGTCGGAGTACTGACCGGAGGCGGCGACTGCCCCGGGCTCAACGCCGTCATCCGGGGCATCGTGCGCAAGGGCGTGCAGGAGTACGGCTACGACTTCGTCGGCTTCCGGGACGGCTGGCGGGGTCCCCTCGAAGGCGACACCGTACGGCTCGACATCCCCGCCGTGCGCGGCATCCTCCCCCGCGGCGGCACCATCCTCGGCTCCTCGCGCACCAATCCCCTCAAGCAGGAGAACGGCATCCGCCGCATCAAGGACAACCTCGCCAAGGAGGAGGTCGACGCGCTCGTCGCGATCGGCGGCGAGGACACCCTCGGGGTCGCGGCGCGGCTGTCCGACGAGTACGGCGTCCACGTCGTCGGCGTACCCAAGACCATCGACAACGACCTGTCCGCCACGGACTACACCTTCGGCTTCGACACCGCCGTCAACATCGCGACCGAGGCGATCGACCGCCTGCACACCACGGCGGAGTCCCACATGCGGGTCCTCGTGGTGGAGGTGATGGGCCGTCACGCGGGTTGGATCGCCCTGCACTCAGGGCTCGCCGGCGGCGCCAACGCCATCCTCATCCCCGAGCAGCGCTTCGACGTCGACCAGGTGTGCGCCTGGGTGACGTCCCGGTTCAAGGCGTCGTACGCGCCGATCGTGGTCGTGGCCGAGGGAGCGATGCCGAAGGACGGCGACATGGTGCTCAAGGACGGGTCGCTGGACTCCTTCGGGCATGTCCGCCTCTCCGGCGTCGGCGAGTGGCTGGCGAAGGAGATCGAGAGGCGCACCGGCAAGGAGGCCCGGACGACCGTGCTCGGCCACGTCCAGCGCGGCGGCACGCCCAGCGCCTTCGACCGCTGGCTCGCCACCCGCTTCGGCCTGCACGCCATCGACTGCGTCCGCGACGGCGACTTCGGGAAGATGGTCGCCCTGCGCGGCACGGACATCGTCCGAGTCCCCCTCTCCGAGGCCACCGCCAAGCTGAAGACGGTCGACCTGAAGCTGTACCAGGAGGTCGGCGTCTTCTTCGGCTGACGCCGCACAGCGAGGAACCCGGCCGGGGCGGTCCCACCCCGGCCGTGTCCTCCCCGCCTGCTACAGCGTGGGTCGCCCCGCTACAGCGCCGGCCGCCGCTCCGCGAACGGGCTCGTGTCCGCGGCGGCCAGCCCGCCCAGCAGCTGCCGTACGACGCCGGCGCCGCCCACCGACAGCACCGACTCCGGGTGGAACTGCACCCCGGCGAACCCGGGCCCGCGCAGCGCGTGGACCTCCCCGGTCGCGCTGCGGCTGACCTCGACGCCGTGCGCCACCAGCTCGGCCGCCACGTCGTCGTCGCAGCGCGCCACGAAGCTGTTGTAGAAGCCGACGGTCTCCCGCCGCCCGAACAGGTCGATCTCCGTCTGGGCGCCCTGGTACGGAACCTCCTTGCGGACGATCTCCAGGCCCAGCTCGGCCGCGATCAGCTCATGGCCCAGGCAGACGCCCAGCACCCCGTGCCGGTGGCCCCTGAGGACCTGGGCCGTCAGCTCCCGCAGGAACCGCATCTTGGGATCGGCCAGGTCCGAGGGGTCGCCCGGCCCCGGCCCGAGCACCACGGGACCGGAGTGCGCGAGCACCGCCTCCTTGAGCCCCGGCTCGTCGTACCGCCGTACGGTCACCTCCAGACCGGTCGAGCGCAGGACGTGCGCGAGCATCGCGGTGAATGTGTCCTCGCCGTCCACGACGAACGCGTGCCCGGTCAGTTCCGAGGCCCGTTCCTGCATCCGCAGCCAGAACGGGGCGAGTTTCTCCCGCCGTCCGTCCAGCGCCGCCCGCACCCGCGGGTCCTCCGCCAGGTTCGGCCGTACGTGGTCCTCGCGCGGCCGCCCGGCCCGTACCCCCAGCGCCGCCAGCACCCCGGCCGCCTTGGCGTGGGTCTCCGCGACCTCGCTCTTGGGGTCGGAACCGCGCACGAGCGTGGCCCCGACGGGTACCCGCAGCCGTCCGTCGGCGGCGATGTCGGCGGTGCGGATCAGGATGGGGGAGTCAAGGGTCTGCGCGCCTCCGGCGTCCCGGCCGAGCAGCGCCAGCGCGCCCGCGTAGTAACCCCGGCCCCCGACCTCGTGCCGCTCGATCACCCGGCAGGCGTTCTGCACCGGTGAACCGGTGACGGTCGCCGCGAACATCGTCTCCTTCAGCACCGCGCGCACGTCGAGCGTGGACTTCCCGCGCAGTTCGTACTCGGTGTGCGCGAGGTGGGCCATCTCCTTCAGGCGCGGTCCGACGACGACCCCGCCCATGTCGCCGACCGTGCACATCATCTTCAGCTCCTCGTCGACGACCATCGACAGCTCCTCGATCTCCTTGCCGTCGGCGAGGAAGCGGAGCAGGTCCGCGGGGGTCGGGCCGTCAGCGGGATAGCGGTAGGTGCCACTGATCGGGTTCATGACGACGGTTCCACCGGACATCCGTACGTGCACCTCGGGGCTGGCCCCCACCAGAGTCCGGTCACCGGTGTATACGACGAAGGTCCAGTACGCGCCGCGCTCCCCGACCAGCAGCCGCCGGAAGAGCGCGAGGGCGTCGGCCCGGCCGAACTCCGGGATCCGGCCCTCGTACGTCCGCCGGATCACGAAGTTGGCGCCCTCGCCACGCCCGATCTCCTCCTGAAGCACCCGCCCGACGATCCCGGCGTACTCCTCGTCGGCGACGTCGAAGCCGCCGTCCTCGACCCGGACGTCGTGCCGAGGCAGCTGCGCCAGCGCCTGGTCCAGGGGGATCTCGTACGACTGCTCGGGCGTGAGCGCCAGCAGCGGTGTGCCGTCGTCGCGGACGTCGAAGCCGCGCTCGCGGATCTGTCGGTACGGGACGAGGGCGAGGGCCTCCCCGGGCAGGTCGGCCAGGCGCTCGAAACGGCCGACCGGGCCGGTCAGCACCTCGACGGTGTCGTGCTCACGCCCCGGGGTGCGGCGGCGCAGCAGGGCGAACGGGCGGGGGTCGTCCAGCAGGTCGAGCAGGTTCATGGGCGGTGCCCTTCTCGGTGAGGTGAGAGGGAACGGCCCGGTCGCGAGAACGCCGAAGGCCGCCCCTCGGGCGGCCTTCGCGAAGTCGTGCGTACGCGCAGTCAGTGGGCCGCCGGAGAAGCGGTCCACCACCAGTTCTGGTTCTGGGTCGAGTGCGCGAACATGCCCCGCACCCTACACCCGATCCCCGCCCCGGGCGGGACGAGCCGTCTCAACAGTCGAGCGCACCGATAAGCGGTGGACACGACCCCGTAATGTTTAGGGGGTGACCGTGAACGCTAAGACCAGCCCGAGCGCTGGCAACACCTGGCGAGACCTGCCCGCGGCGCAGCAGCCCGAGTACCCCGACCCCGAGGCTCTGCGCAAGGTGATCGCGGACCTCGCGTCGTATCCGCCGCTCGTCTTCGCGGGCGAGTGCGACCAGCTGCGCGCCCGGATGGGAGCCGTCGCCAGGGGCGAGGCGTTCCTGCTCCAGGGCGGCGACTGCGCCGAGGCCTTCGACGCGGTGTCCGCCGATCACATCCGCAACAAGCTCAAGACGCTGCTCCAGATGGGCGCCGTGCTCACGTACGCCGCCTCGGTGCCGGTGGTGAAGGTCGGCCGTATCGCCGGCCAGTACTCCAAGCCGCGCTCCAAGCCGACCGAGACCCGCGACGGGGTGACGCTGCCGGTGTACCGGGGCGACTCCGTCAACGGCTTCGAGTTCACCGAGGAGTCGCGGATCCCGGACCCGGAGCGCCTGAAGAGCATGTACCACGCCTCGGCGTCCACGCTGAACCTGGTGCGTGCCTTCACCACCGGCGGCTACGCCGACCTGCGCCAGGTGCACGCCTGGAACCAGGACTTCGTGAAGTCGTCGCCGTCCGGTCAGCGCTACGAGCAGCTGGCGCGCGAGATCGACAACGCACTGAACTTCATGCACGCCTGCGGGGCCGACCCGGAGGAGTTCAAGACCGTCGAGTTCTACTCCTCGCACGAGGCGCTGCTGCTCGACTACGAGTCTGCGCTGACCCGCACCGACTCCCGTACCGGGCAGCTGTACGACGTCTCGGCGCACATGGTGTGGATCGGTGAGCGCACTCGGCAGATGGACGGCGCGCACATCGAGTTCGCCTCGAGGATCCGCAACCCGATCGGCATCAAGCTCGGCCCGACCACGACGGCCGAGGAGGCGCTGCGGTACATCGACCGCCTCGACCCGGACCGCGAGCCCGGTCGGCTGACCTTCATCGTCCGCATGGGCGCGGACAAGATCCGCGACCGGCTCCCCGAGCTGGTGGAGAAGGTCACGGCGTCCGGCGCGGTGGTGGCCTGGGTGACCGACCCGATGCACGGCAACACGTTCGAGGCGGCCTCCGGGCACAAGACCCGCCGCTTCGACGACGTGCTCGACGAGGTCAAGGGCTTCTTCGAGGTCCACAAGGGGCTCGGTACGCACCCGGGTGGCATCCACGTGGAGCTGACCGGCGACGACGTCACCGAGTGCGTGGGCGGCGGTGACGAGATCTTCGTCGACGACCTGCACCAGCGCTACGAGACGGCGTGTGACCCGCGGCTGAACCGCAGCCAGTCGCTGGACCTGGCGTTCCTCGTCGCGGAGATGTACCGGGACCAGTAGCCTGCGGGCGCCGACCGACGAGAGTGGGGCGCGGATCACACGATCCGCGCCCCACTCTGCTGTTGCGCTCCCGGTAGGGAAGGTAAGGTTAGGTTTGCCTTATTGATCTCGGCGGGAGGTGCACCGCGTGTACGTCTGCAGTTGCTTCGGCGTCACCGAGCAGCAGGTGAGGCAGCACGCGCAGGACGGCGCCTGCACCCCGCGGCAGATCGCCTCCGCCTGCAAGGCGGGCACGGACTGCGGTTCCTGTGTACGCAGGATCCAGGCGCTCTTGGGGCGCGGCGCGTGCCCTCGTCCTGAGATCGCCGAGCCGGTGCTCTCCGGCCTGGAAGAAGCCGCCTAGCGCCGCCCGGCGCCCGCGGCGCTAGCTCTCCGGCTGTTCGATGACCTGGGAGATGTACAGCGCGTCGCCCAGCTTCTCCAGCAGGTCCAGCTGGGTGTCCAGGTAGTCGATGTGGTGCTCCTCGTCCGCCAGGATCGACTCGAAGATGTTCGCGGAGGTGATGTCGCCCTTCTCCCGCATCACCTTGATCCCCCGCCTGAGCCGGTCGATCGCCTCCACCTCGATCTGCCGGTCCGCCTCGAACATCTCCCTGGCGGTCTGCCCCACCCGCACATGGAAGAGTCGCTGGTAGTTCGGCAGGCCCTCGAGGAAGAGGATGCGGTCGGTGAGCACCTCCGCGTGCTTCATCTCGTCGAACGACTCCCGCCGCGTGTACCTGGCGAGCTTGTACCACCCGAGGTTCTCCTGCATCTTCGCGTGCAGGAAGTACTGGTTGATCGCGGTCAGCTCACCGGTGAGCTGCTCGTTGAGGAATTCGATGACCTCTGGGTCGCCCTGCATGGCGGGGGTCCTTCCGGGCGGGGGACGGGCGGGCTGCGCCGCATCATGGCACTGGCGCCGAAGAGCGTCCAGTAAGTTCACGCTTAGTCTGAGATGTCCGAATTGAATCCGGGCTGGTCATGTGCACCCTCCGCGGTCTGTCAGGATGGAGTCATGGGTCATCCGGTGGAGCGCGAATCTGGAGAAACGGCACGGTCACAGCTTCCGCCGGGACAGCGACTCCAGCGGGGCTGGCCGGTCACGCACTACGGTCCCGTGCCCAAGTTCCGCCCCGAGCGCTGGGAGTTCCGGGTCTTCGGCGCCACCGCGGACGGCGGGAAGCACTGCTGGAACCACGAGGAGTTCACGTCGCTGCCGTACGCGACCGTCGTGGCCGATCTGCACTGTGTGACGAAGTTCAGCATGGTCGGCGCCGAATGGGGCGGCATCCCGGCCCGTACGATCCTGGAGATCGCCCCGCCCGCGCCCACGGTCACCCACGTGATGGTGTGGGCGGAGTACGGGTTCAGCTCCAATCTGCGCCTGTCCGACTTCGCCTCCGACAGCACCATCTTCGCCACGCACAAGGACGGCGAACTGCTCACCGCGGAACACGGCTTCCCGCTGCGCCTGATCGTGCCGCACCTTTACGCCTGGAAGGGCCCCAAGTGGGTTCGCGGCGTCGAGTACATGACCACCGATCGGCGCGGCTTCTGGGAGGAGCGCGGGTACCACAACATCGGTGACCCGTGGAAGGAGCAGCGCTACTCCTACCAGGAGGGGCCCGGGGACGGCCCCGAACTCTGAGGTCCAGGGCGGCAGCGGGTCAGCCGTCGCGCAGCTTCTTCAGCCGTTCCACGTCCGCCGCGTGCCCTTCTTTGCGGCCGGGCGTCTCGATGATCAGAGGCACGCCCTCGGTGGCCGGGTGCGTCATCAGCGCGCCGAACGGGGCCTCGCCGATGTGGCCGGCGCCTATGTTCGCGTGACGGTCCCGGTGGGCGCCGACCGCCTCCTGGGAGTCGTTCGCGTGGATCAGCTTCAGCCGGCCCTCGCCGACGGTGTCCACCAGCAGGTCCAGCGTCCGATGCGCCCCGTCCGGCCCGGTCAGGTCGTGCCCGGCCGCGAAGATGTGACAGGTGTCCAGGCAGACACCGAGCTTGGGGTGGGCGTCCAGGGCTTCGAAGTACGGCCCGAAGTCCCAGGTGCGGGAGCACAGTGAGGCGCCCTGGCCCGCGGTCGACTCCAGCAGCAGCCACGGGTCGTCGTCGTGCGTCAGCTCGTCCAGCAGCGGCAGCATGCGCTCCCGCACCTGCTTCAGCGCCACCGAACGGTCCCGGCCGCCGGTCGCGCTGCCGGTGTGCACGACCACGCCCCGCGCCCCGATCCGACGGCCCCGCCGCAGCGAGTGCCTCAGCGACTCCACCGACCTGTCCACGGTCGCCTCGGTGTGCGAGCCGAAGTTGATCAGGTATGGAGCGTGGACGTACACCGGGATCGACTCGGCGGCGCACACGGCCTGGAACTCCTCGTCCTGACGCGGACTGCCGGCGGGCGTCGCCCAGCCGCGCGGGTTGGCCACGAAGACCTGGACCGTCTCCGCCCCGATGTCACGGGCGTAGGCCAGCCCGACGGAGTTCAGCCCACCGGCCACCGGGACGTGACTGCCGATCGGGTTGCGAGAGGGGCCAAAGGGGCCGAGGGCGTCACGGGACTGCTCAGTGCTCACCCCCCAAGGGTGTCACGTGCTGCCGGGCCGCCCGTCCTCGGCCGGTCCGCTAGCGGATCTTGATGGTGATCGTCGATCCCTTCGGCGCCTTGTCCCCGCCCTTGACCGACTGGCTCTTCACCGTGTCGCCGAACAGGCCCAGCAGACCCCGGTCCTCCTCGACCTGGAAGCCGGCGGCCTCGAGTGCCTTCTTCGCGTCGTCGACGTTCTGCCCGGTGACGTCCGGCACCTCGACCATCGGTCGGCCCTTGGAGATCGTCAACGTGACCGTGTCGCCCCCGGCGGCCTGCTGCCCCCCGTCCGGCGACTGCCGGGCGACCTTTCCGGCGTCGTACTCCGAGGTGACCTGCGTGTCGGCGATCCTCACCCGCAGGCCCGCTTCCTGGAGCTGTGACGTGGCGTCGTCGATGGAGGCGCCCCTGACGTCGGGCACGTCCACCGGGCTGCCCTTGCTGACGGTGAGCGCGATCGCCGAACCGCCGTGCCGTTCGGTCCCCGCCCCGGGATCGGTGCCGATCACGGAGCCCTTGGGCACGTCCGCGCTGAACGCCTGTGTGACCATGCCCGGCACCAGGCCGTCCTTCTTCAGCCGGGCCTGCGCCTGGTCCAGCGGGTAGCCCTTCAGGTCGGGCACCTGCACTGTCTCGGGACCGTCCGAGAGCGTCAGCGTCACCGCGTCGTGAGAGCGGATCCGCGCACCCACCGCCGGATCGGTCCTGATCACCGTGCCGCGCTTCACCGTGTCGCTGTAGGCGTGTCTGACCTGCTTGACCTCGAGACCGGCCTCCTTCAGCCGGGCCCGGGCCTCGGCCTCCGTCTTCGCCAGGAGCGGCGGGACCTTGGTGAACTGGCCCGAGTTGATGTACCAGACCCCCGTGCCGACACCGAACACCACCAGCACGGCGAGGACCAGCGCGAGCAGCCCGCGCCGGGGTCGCGGCGAGCGCCGAGGCGGCTCGGGCGGCGGGGTCTGAAGCCGGCTCGTCCGGTTGAGGACTGCCTCGCGGTCCTCGCCCACGGGATGGGCCGGCAGCAGGCGAGGGATCACGCTCGTGCGGTCCTCGGCGTTGTCGTGCTCCGCGGCGATGGCCCCCGGCGGCACGGCGTCCAGCTGCTCGTCGGTCAGCGCGCCACGGGCCTGAAGCACCTGACCCAGCAGCGCCACCGCGTCCGCCGGGCGCAGCTCGGGGTTGCGCGCGGTCGCGGACGCGACCAGGTCGTCGAGTTCGACGGACAGCCCGGGCACGACAGCCGACGGCGGGGGCACGTCCTCGTTCAGGTGCCGGTAGAGCACCTGGGCGGGGGAGTCGCCGTGGTGCGGCTTGGCGCCGGTCAGCATCTCGTGGAGGACGACCCCGCACGCGTAGACGTCGACCCGCGGGTCGGCCGCGCCGTGCTCGACCTGCTCCGGGGCGAGGTAGGAGACGGTGCCGAGGACGGCGCCCGTGGTACTGGTGACGGTGTCGACGGACCGGACGAGACCGAAATCGGCCACCTTGACCCGGCCGTCGTCACCTATGAGGACGTTCTCCGGCTTCATGTCCCGGTGCACGAACCCGGCGCGGTGCGCGGCCCCCAGGGCGGCCAGCACCGGTTCCAGGATGTCCAGGGCCGCGCGCGGCTGCAGCGCCCCGCGCTCGCGCAGCACGTCGCGCAGGGTGCAGCCGGCGACGTACTCCATGGCCAGGTAGACGTACGACCCGTCGGCACCCTGATCGAAAACCTGCACGACGTTCGGGTGGTCGAGACGGGCGACCGACTTGGCCTCGCGTATGAAGCGCTCGACGAACGAGCCGTCGGCCGCCAGCGTCGGGTGCATCACCTTCAGCGCGAGCACACGGTCCAGGCGGGTGTCCAGGGCCCGGTAGACCGTGGCCATCCCGCCGACCGCGATCCGCGCGTCGACGCGATAGCGGCCGTCGAGCACCTGCCCGACGAGAGGGTCCTGAAGGGTCGTATCCACGCTGGTGAGTCTACGAGGGCGCACTGTCACCCACCGTCCGCTGCGGGGATACCGGCGCCCGACTGCAGCCGACCTGTGACGCGGCCTCCCCCGGTCCGGCTCAGAAGGCCGGCAGCTCCGGGTCCAGCCTGGCCATGCCCTCCATCGGCGACGACGCCTCCGCGAAGTGCCGGCGCGGGATACGGCCCGCCCGGCGGGCGAGCCTGCCGGCCTCCACCGCATGCCGCATGGCCTCCGCCATCAGGACCGGCTCCTGCGCCCGCGTCACCGCCGAGGCGAGCATCACACCCGCGCACCCCAGCTCCATCGCCAGCGCCACGTCCGACGCCGTGCCCGCGCCCGCGTCCAGGATGACCGGCACGCGCGCGTGCTCCACGATCAGCTGGAAGTTGTGGGGGTTGCGGATGCCGAGCCCGGACCCGATCGGGGAGCCGAGCGGCATGATCGCGGCGCAGCCGACGTCCTCCAGCTTGCGGGCGAGAACGGGGTCGTCGTTCGTGTACGGCAGCACGGTGAAGCCGTCGTCCACCAGCGTCTCGGCCGCCTCCAGCAGCTCGATCGGGTCCGGCAGCAGGGTCCGCTCGTCGGCGATGACCTCCAGCTTGACCAGATCCGTGCCGAGGGCCTCGCGCGCGAGGCGGGCGGTGAGCACGGCCTCGCCCGCGGTGAAGCAGCCCGCGGTGTTCGGCAGGACCCGGATGCCCAGCTTGTCGAGCACGGACAGGACCGAGCCGTGCACCGAGGCGTCGACGCGCCGCATCGCGACCGTCGTCAGCTCCGTGCCGGACGCCACCAGCGCCCGCTCCAGCACATCCAGGCTGGGCGCACCACCCGTTCCCATGATCAACCGGGACGAGTAGGTGGTCCCACCGAGGACGAAGGGATCGTCAGCCATGGGTCAGCCTCCTTGGACGGCGGTGAGGACCTCGACGCGGTCTCCCTCGCTGAGGGACGTCGACGCCCACTGGGCGCGCGGGACGACGGTTTCGTTGACGGCGGCGGCCACGCCCGAGGGGGCAGCGGTCAGGTTCCGCACCACCGCGTCGAGCGCGACACCCGGGGTGACCTCGTGGGTCTCCCCGTTGACCGAGATGTTCATACGGGCTGCTCCGTGAGTGCGGCGGCGGTGAAACGCCGGGGGGTGAAGGGGCGGGCCTCCCGAGGAAGCTCACCGGTGGTCAGCACGTGCGCCATGACGTCCCCGGTGACCGGGGTGAGCAGGACACCGTTGCGGTAGTGGCCGGTGGCCAGCAGCAGGCCGTCCAGCCCGGTGGGGCCGAGCAGCGGCGCGTTGTCCGGGGAGCCGGGGCGCAGTCCCGCCCGCGTCTCGGTGAGCGGCAGCTCGGTGATCCCCGGCACCAGCTCGTGCGCGTCCCGCAGCAGCTCGTACACCCCGCCCGCGGTGACCGTGGTGTCCCAGCCCAGCTCCTCACTGGTCGCGCCGACCACCAGCTCGCCGTTCTCACGCGGCACGAGGTAGATGGCGCCACCGCGGACGACGGCGCGCACCGTACGGCTCAGGAACGGCGCGTACCGCTCGGGCACGGTCAGCCGCAGCACCTGGCCCTTCACGGGACGTACGGGCGGCAGGACGTCGTCCGGGACGCCCGCGAGCCGCCCGCTGAGGCTGCCCGCGGCGAGGACGACCTGCCCGGCGGCGAGCTCGGTGCCGTCGGCGGTCCGCACCCCGCAGGCCCGCTCCCGCACCATCGTGAGCCGCTCGGCCCACACCCGGTGGAAGACCACCCCGGCGCGTTCACAGGCCGTCACCAGGGCCGCGGCGAGGCAGCGCGGGTCGATCTGGTGGTCGCCGTCGACCCTGAGCCCCCCGCGCACGCCCGGTGCGAGCATCGGCTCCAGACGGCGGCACTCCCGCCCGCTCAGCCACTCCGACTCCAGCCCCGAGCGCTGCTGCAGGGCGTGCAGTTCGCGCAGCTCGGCGCGGTCGTCGGCGTCGAGCGCGACGGCGAGCGTGCCGCAGCGGCGGTAGCCCAGGTCCCGGCCGGTGGCCTCGGTCAGTTCGGCGGCGAAGTCCGGGTAGCGGCGCGCGGAGGCGAGATTCAGGGCGAGCAGCGTCTGCTCGCCGTAGTGCAGCTCGGTGACCGCGGCCAGCATCCCGGCGGCCACCTGCGCGGCTCCGCCGCCCGGCTCCGGATCCACCACGGCGGTGACGAACCCGCGCTGCGCCGCCCGCCAGGCGGTCACCAGACCGATGATCCCGCCCCCGATGACGAGGACGTCCGACACGGTCGACGCATCGCGCGAAGTCGACGGTTCGTCCGGTGTACGCGACATGGGCGTCCAGCCCCTCCCTTCGCCGGCATGACCCGGATCAGGTTCGTACGGTCGGAGGCCGTCCCAGCCTCCCTCTCAGCCCGGTGCGCCGGGCTCCCGTGAGTGCTTACGGTGGCAACCCTAGCCCTCGGAGCGCCGCCCTTGTAAGGCAGCCTCCGCCCGGCCCGGGGCTGTGCAGGACGTCACTCAGCACGCCCCCTGACTGACAATTCGTCAGTTGTCTATGGTGATCAGGTGAGCGAGCAGACGCAGGCACGGGGCGGTACGGCACGGCGCGTCGTCGTCGTGGGCGCGGGCATGGCCGGGGTGCAGACCGCGGTCGCCCTGCGGGAACAGGGCTTCACCGGCGGCGTGACGCTGATCGGCGCGGAGCCGCACCAGCCGTACGACAGGCCGCCGCTGTCCAAGGCGGTGCTGCTCGGCAAGGCCGAGGGCTCCGCCTTCGACGTCGACTTCGAGGCGCTGGACATCGGGCTCGAGCTGGGTCGCGAGGCGACCGGCCTGCGCCCCGATGACCATGAGCTGGACACCGAGCGGGGCCCCGTCCCGTACGACGTCCTGGTCATCGCGACCGGGGCGGAGCCGATCCGGCTGCCGGGTGCGGAGGGCGTCCCCGGGGTGCATCTGCTGCGCACGCTGGACGACGCCGAGCGGCTGCGGCCGGTGCTCGCCCTTCAGCACGACATCGTGGTCGTCGGCGCGGGCTGGATCGGCGCCGAGTTCGCCACCGCGGCACGCGAGGCGGGCTGCGCGGTGACCGTGGTGGAGGCCGCGGACCGGCCGCTCGCGGGAGCGCTGCCCGCGGAGGTGGCGGCGCCGATGACGGCCTGGTACGCGGACAGCGGGGCCGAGCTGCGCACACACGCGCGCGTGGCGCGCATCGAGCCGGGCGCGGTCGTGCTGGACGACGGCTCCCGGGTGCCGGCCGGGGCGGTGGTGGTGGGCATCGGGGCCCGGCCCGCCACGGCATGGCTGGCCGGGTCAGGGATCGAGCTGGGCGTGCACGGCGAGGTGCTGGCCGACGACCATCTGCGCACCTCGGTGCCGGACGTGTACGCGGTCGGTGACTGCGCGTCCTTCCCGTCGGGCCGCTACGAGGAGCGCCTGCTCGTCCATCACTGGGACAACGCCCTCCAGGGTCCGCGCACGGTGGCCGCGAACATCATCGGCCAGACACCGGTGGCGTACGACCCGGTGCCGTACTTCTGGTCGGAGCAGTTCGGCCGGTTCGTCCAGTACGTGGGCCACCACGCGTCCGCCGACACGACGGTGTGGCGCGGCGACCCCGAGGGCGCGGCCTGGACGGTCTGCTGGCTGCGCGAGGGCCGTCTGGTGGCCCTGCTGGCCGTGGGCCGCCCCCGGGACCTGGCGCAGGGCCGCCGCCTGATCGAATCGGGCACCCCCATGAACCCCGCACTGCTGTCGGACCCGTCCCGCCCACTGAAGGAGGCGACGGCCTAGGACGCAACCACCCTCTCCGCCTAACCCCGCCGGAGGCGCTCCGCTTCCGACTGTCAGTCCGGGATGGCACGCTTGATCCCGTGACCGAGATTGACGCAAAGATCGATGCTCTCGTCCCCGCCTGGCTCACCCTGCCAGACATCGCCGACGCCCTCGGCGTGGAGGTGACCCGCGTGCGGCAGTTGGTCAAGGAGGGCCAGCTCATCGCCGTCCGCCGAGGCGAGAACAAGGCGCTGCACGTCCCCGCCGCCTTCATCGACGGGGACAAGGTGGTCAAGGGCCTGTCCGGCACCCTGACCCTGCTGCGGGACGACGGCTTCACGGTCGAAGAGATGATCGAGTGGCTCTTCACCTCCGACCCGACCCTGCCCGGCACCCCCGCGCAGGCTCTCAGCGAGAATCGCGGCACGGAGGTGAAGCGCCGCGCGCAGGCGCTCGCCGTCTGATCGAGCCGGCCTGATCGGACCGGGCGACCCGATCGGACCTGACCCGATCGGACCGGTTCCGGTCCGATCAGGCCGGCACACAAGAACAACCGTCCGGCGTACGGGCCGCGGGCCAGGGACACGCCCCGGCTCCGGCCGACCGCGCCCCGCCGCGGCCCGTACGCCACCGACAACGGGGGAACACCACCGTGCCCGACACCGCCCGTACCGCCCGGCTCGCCGACGCCCGCCTCTATCTGTGCACGGACGCACGCAAGCGCCAGGGCGACCTCGCCGAGTTCCTCGACGTGGTCCTCGCCGGCGGCGTCGACATCGTGCAGCTGCGCGAGAAGGGCATGGAGGCCGCCGAGGAGCTGGAGCACCTCCAGGTCCTCGCCGAGGCCTGTGCCCGCCACGGCAAGCTCCTCGCGGTGAACGACCGCGCGGACGTGGCCCACGCCGCCCGCCCCGACGTCCTGCACCTCGGCCAGGGCGACCTCCCCGTCCCCGCGGCCCGCGCCATCCTCGGCGACGACATCCTGATAGGCCGCTCCACCCACTCCGAGGCGGAGGCCGAGGCCGCCGCCGTCCAGGAAGGTGTGGACTACTTCTGCACCGGCCCCTGCTGGCCCACCCCCACCAAGCCCGGCCGCCCCGCCCCCGGCCTCGGCCTGGTCCGTCACACCGCCGCGCTCGGCATCGACCGCCCCTGGTTCGCCATCGGCGGCATCGACCTGGGCAACCTGGATCAGGCCCTCGAGGCCGGCGCCCGCCGCGTGGTGGTCGTCCGCGCGATCACGGAGGCGGACGACCCCGGCGCGGCGGCGGCGGAGTTCGCCAAGCGGCTGCGCGCCGCGTAGGAGCGCCCGGAGGCCGGTCCTGCGCCGTGTTGTCCGATGGGTGGACAACAAGTCGACAATTCGGGCAAATCCCGGGCGTCCGGTTGGGGGACCGCCGAGCCCTGGCTAACCTGCGACTATGGCCCTCGGAACTGCATCCACGAGGACTGATCGCGCACGGACCGTGCGCGACATCCTCGCCACCGGCAAGACGACGTACTCGTTCGAGTTCTCGGCGCCGAAGACCCCCAAGGGCCAGCGGAACCTGTGGACTGCGCTGCGAAGGGTCGAGGCGGTCGCCCCCGACTTCGTCTCCGTCACGTACGGCGCCGGCGGGTCCACCCGTGCGGGCACGGTCAAGGAGACCGAGCAGATCGTCGCCGACACGACGCTCACCCCGGTCGCCCACCTCACCGCGGTCAACCACTCCGTCGCCGAGCTGCGCAACATCATCGGCCAGTACGCCGACGCCGGGATCCGCAACATGCTCGCGGTGCGCGGCGACCCGCCCGGCGACCCCATGGGCGAGTGGGTGCCGCACCCCAGGGGCCTGACCTATGCGGCCGAACTCGTCCGGCTCATCAAGGAGTCGGGCGACTTCTGCGTGGGCGTCGCCGCCTTCCCGGAGATGCACCCCCGCTCCAGAGACTGGGACACCGACGTCGCGCACTTCGTCGACAAGTGCCGGGCCGGCGCCGACTACGCGATCACGCAGATGTTCTTCCAGCCGGAGTCGTACCTGCGCCTGCGCGACCGGGTCGCCGCGGCCGGCTGCGACACCCCGGTCATCCCCGAGGTCATGCCCGTGACCAGCGTGCGGATGCTTCAGCGGCTGCCCCAGCTCAGCAACGCCGCCCTCCCCGGCGGCCTTGAAGAGCGGATCCTCGCGGTGAAGGACGATCCGGCGGCGGTACGCTCGGTCGGCATCGACTTCGCCACGGAGTTCTGTGCGAGGCTGCTGGCCGAGGGGGTCCCCGGACTGCACTTCATTACACTCAACAGCTCCACGGCGACGTTGGAGATCTACGAGAACCTGGGCCTGCACCACCCGCAGCGGGCCTAGACCGCCGCACCCGTATAGGACACACTGCGTAGCGGCCACTGGGAGAGGGGCGTACATGGGCTGGACGGTCCTCTACATCGCGTTCGGCATCGTCGCGCTGTGGCTGCTCGGTGAGGTGCTGCTGCAGTACAAGGCACGCCTGCGCTGGCGGCTGCTCGCGTTCGCCGGATTCCTCGGCGTCGTGTTCGGCGTGCTCATCCAGTCCGTCGTGGTCATCGGCCTGGGCGCCGCCGCCTTCGCGGTCGGGCAGACCTACGTCACCCTGTCGTTCCGCCGCGGGTTCGCGGCCGGCTGGGCCGTCGGCAACCGCCCGCGCGAGGGCGCGGGCACCGGAAGCAAGCGCCGCCGGGGAGAGAAGGTCCGTCAGGAAGAGGCGGCGGACACCGACGTCGAGCCGACGGGCGCGACGACGACGATGCCCGCCGGAACGTACCGCCAGGACGACGCGTACGACGAGGACGACCACGACGACGTCTTCTCCCGCCCGGGGACCACCTCGCCCGTGGAGACCGCGGCCGAGGCCACCTCCGTCTACGAGCCGCAGCCCCTGCCCGAGGACACCGGCTCCTACGGTGTCTACACGGAGGCCGCCTACACCCCCGCCGACCAGCCCCAGGAGCAGCAGGCCTACGCCTACGACGGCTACTCCGGATACGGCCAGCAGCAGCACTACGGCTACGAGGGCGGTCAGCAGCAGTACGGCGGATACTCCGACCCGTACCAGGGCACGGGGACCTACGGCGCCGGCTCGTACGACACCACGTACGGCGGCGAGCAGCAGTACGGACAGCAGACGTACGGGCAGGACCAGTACGCCACCGGCACCTACGGCGAGACCCCGCCCGGTGGTGTCTGGGTGCCCCAGCAGCGCACCACCGACGAAGCGCTCGGCGGCGAACTCCCGCCCGAACAGCCGTACCCCTACCAGGACAACGGCACCCCGCACGGCAACGGCTACGACGAGCGCTACCGCTTCTGACGTCCCGGGGCGCTCGGCCCCGGAACGGTCACTGAGAGCCCCGGAAGTCCGGTCCCTCCACGATGAGCCCGGCGACCAGGGCACCCGACATGCCGGCATGGGCGAGACCGCCGCCTGGGTGGGACCAGCCGCCGACCCGGTACAGACCGGGCAGCCGCGTGGTGTTCGCCGGGTGCAGGAAACGACCGTGCCCCGCGGCGAGCGCGGGCGCGGGCACGGCCCCGGAGGGGGCACCCGTCTCGTCCTCGACGTGTCCGGGTGCCCGCACCTCGTGCCACAGCAGCCGCTCGCGCAGACCGGGTATCGCCTTCTCGGCGGCTTCAAGGAGCAGATCCGTGTACCGCCGGACCGTACCCTCGTCCTCCCAGGGGGCCTCCGAAGACACCACGGCGGACGCCACCATGGACTCGTGCTCGCTGTCGGGCGCGAGTGCGGGGTCGTCGGGGCGCAGGACGGTCACCGTGGGCGGCGGGGGCACGTCGCCGCCCGGTGAGGCCAGGAAGTCCCACTCCGGCTCGGGGGCCGCCGGATGGGCCACCGTGCGGTGCACGGCGCCGGGCTCACGGCCGCCGCGCAGGGCGAGCAGCAGGGTGAACCGGGAGGGTGGAGCTGCGCCGGGGTCGGCCCGTACGTCACCCTCGTTGTCCACAGGTCGCTCCGTCAGGGCTCGCAGCCGTGTCGGGTGGACGTCCGCCACGACATGGTCGGCGTCGGCCACCGTCCCGTCCGCCAGTTGCACACCCGCGGCCCGGCCGTCCTTCTCCACGATCCGGGTGACCTCGGCGCCGAAGACGAACTCCACCCGCCGCTTGCGGCATCGCTCGTACACCGCGCGCGCCAACTCCCGCATGCCGCCGCGTACATACCAGGTGCCGAAGGCGTGCTCCATGTACGGCAGCACGGCCGCGCTCGCCGGAGCGGTCCAGGGGGAGAGACCGTACACGAGCGCATGACTCACCAGCAGGGCCTCCAGCCTGTCGTCGCGCAGCTCCCAGTAGGCGATCTCGGTCAGCGTCCTGGCCCGGCGCGTGCGCAGCAGCCGCTTGTGCGGCACCGCCGGATACGGCTCCTTCTCCGCAAGCACCTGCCAGTTGGGCCACAGCGGCTCCTCAAGGAGCGGCCGGCGCGTGCGGTCCCAGGCCTCGCGCGCCCGCACCAGGAAGTCGCCCCAGCGCTCGCCCGCGCCCGCACCCAGCGCCGCGTCCAGCGCGGACACCACACCCGCGCGCGATGCGTTGGGCAGCGCCACCTCGGTGCCGTCCGCGAAGACGTGCCGTGACGACGGGTCCACCTGGACCAGATCGACGCAGTCCTCCAGCGGCTCCTTGCCGGTCTTGACGAACAGATCGCGGTAGACGGCGGGCAGCGTCAGCAGTCCCGGGCCCGTGTCGAAGCGGAACCCGTCCCGCTCGAACCGGCGCACCGCGCCGCCGTACGTCTCCGTACGCTCGTACACCACCACCCGGTGGCCCGCGACGGCCAGCCGGGCGGCGGCCGCCATCGCGCCCATCCCGGCGCCGATCACCGCAATCCGTGCCATGCCTGCGACCTTATCGGCCGCCACCGACAATCCGGCCGCGGGCCGGTGACCGGCGCTTTTCGCAACATTCGCGCCCTGGGGCTGAGCGCTCAGGTCTGAGTATCCGTACCTAGCCGGAGAGATGAGTATCTGCGCGGATGGGGTCCGACCCGCGCGGACGAGACAGTGGAGGCACGGAAAGGGGCACGGCTCCGGCACCGCCGACACGGGGCGGCGGAACGGTGCCTGCCCTCGACCGCTCCTTCCGCCGGCACTCCTGCGGCGGAAGCGAGGCAGGGGGAGACCCGGGGGAAGGACCGAACGGGGGTCACGGGGGCACGATAAGCGCCGGTCCGTGTCGGCCCGCCAAGGGCGCGGCCGACACGGACCGGCGCTTTCGTCTGCCGGGCGCCACCGGCCGTCCACGTGCCCTACCAGCCGCCGCTCACGCGCCCCTGGATCAGCCGTGAGAGCGCCGCGTGGACGTCGTCCAGGGAGCGCTCCGGCTGGAACGACTGCCAGTCCAGCGCCGCCACCAGCACCATGCCGACCAGCGCCGCCGCCGTCAGCGGGACGTCGATCTCGTCGCTGAACTCGCCGCTGTCCACCCCCGCGCGCAGCACGTCCTCGATGGCCGCGACGACCTGCTGCCGGACCACCATGAGCGTGGACTGCCAGGCCCGGTTGGTGCGCCACAGCTCGGCCACGTACAGCTGGGTGAAGGACGGGTAGCGGGCGATGAAGGCCAGCCCGGCGCGGATCATGGCGTCCAGGGCGTCCACCTTGGTACCGCCCGCCAGGTCGCTCTGCTCGGCCGCGTCCCTGAGGGAGGCGGTGAGCAGCCCCACACCGTGCCGCAGCAACTCCTCGAAGAGGACGGACTTGCTCGCGAAGTTGTAGTAGACCGTGCCCTTCGCGACCCCGGCCCGCTCGGCGATCTCGTCGACGGTGGTCGCGGAGAAGCCCTGCTCCGCTATCAGGGTGACGGCCGCCTCGTAGAGCTTCTGCCGGGTCGCCTCGCGGCGGCTCGAGCCGCCGGACGTAGCGGCGCTGCTGCGTTCCATGGCCCTGATTCTCACAGGAACGGCCCGGTGGGATGGCCCGGACCTCACAGGTTCAGCTCCGGGTGCAGCCGGTCGAGCGTCCACACCTGCCTGCGCCGGGCCGACAGGGCGGTCAACGCGAGGGCGCCCGCGGTGAACGCCGCGAGCACGGCGCACGCCTGCCACACGGGACCGAGGCCGCCGCCCGTGATGAGCCGCCGCAGCGCTTCGACGACGTAACTCATCGGCAGGAAGGGGTGGATCGCGTTGAAGAAGCCCGGAGAGGTCTGCACGGGGTAAGTACCGCCCGCGGACGTCAGCTGGAGCATCAGCAGGGCGAGGACGAGGATCCGGCCCGCCGCCCCGAAGCGCGCGTTCAGCCACTGGACGAGCGCCGCGAAGCACGCCGCCACCAGGAACAGGAACCCGATCGTCCCCGCCGCCCGCACCATCTGGAGGCCGATCGCCCAGTGCAGCACGGCCATCAGGGCAGCCGTCTGCAGCACGCCCACGGCGGCCACCGGCAGCCAGCCCGCCAGCGCGATCCGCCAGGCGGAGGCGCCCGCCGCGAGCGCGCGCCGGTTCATGGGCGGGATCAGCATGTACGCCACCATCGCGCCCACCCACAGGGACAACGGGATGAAGTACGGGGCGAAACCGGTGCCGTAGTTGGGCGCGTGGTGCAGGTCCCGGGAGGCCAACTGCACCGGGTCCGCCATGACCTGGGTGCGCCGGTCGCGGTCCTGCTTGTCGTAGTCGGGGATCTTCCCCGCGCCGTCGTGCAGTCCGCCGGCGAGCTTCCCGGAGCCGTCGGCGAGCTTGTACATGCCGCCGTTGAGGTCGATCGCGCCGCTCTCCAGCCTGCCGATGCCCGAGTCCAGGTCGGCCGCCCCGGCCCGGGCGGTGCCCAGGCCGGTGTGCAGGGTCCGGGCGCCCTTGGCGACCTCGGCGGCGCCCTTGTTGAGCGCGTCCACCTTGGAGACCGCGTCGTCGAGGTCGTCGGACAGGTGCGGTGCCGCCTTGGCCAGCGCCCGGGCCTGCCGCTGGAGGGTCTTCAGGTCCTGCCGCATGGCTGTCATGTCGCCGTGATAGTCCCGCACCACCGTGTTCACGTCCTTGGCGAGCCGCGCCGCGTCCGCCGCGGCGTCCCTCGCCTTCTTCAGGTCCGCGCAGGCGGGGTCGGGCAGGACCTGGCTCACACAGCGCCTCTCGTACACCGCGTCCAGCGTCTCGGACGCTTCACGCGTGCCCTTCTCGGCGACGGGGGCCGTGGTGACGAAGGCGTCGAGGTGGTCGCTGATGACGCCCGCCGAGTCGGCCACGACGGTCGAGGTGTCGGCGATCTGCCGTCCGTCCTTCTTCAGGAACGGCCGCACCTGGTCGGCCGCGCCGTGCACCCGGTCGGCGAGCGCCTGGGTGCCGTCCGCGACCTGCTGGGCGCCGTCCTGAAGGGCGCCCGCGCCCTGGTCGAGCCTGGTCAGGCCGCTCGACAGCTTTCCGCTGCCGCTCTTGGCCTCCTTCAAGCCGTCGGCCAGGTCCTTGGAGCCCTTCTCCGCCTTGCCGATCCCGCCCGTGAGCTGGTCGGCGCCGTCGGCGGCTTTCACGGTGGCCCCGTGGATGTCCGAGAACGAGATGAAGATCCGGTCGAGGAACGACCGCGACGTCTTGGTGGAGGCCGCCGCGCGCACCTCGGCGAACACCGTCTTGGAGATCTGCCCGACGATGTAGTTGTTGGCGTCGTTCGTCCGCACCTGAAGGGCGCCCGTCTCAGGGGAATCGCCGGAGCTGGAGGCGATCTCGGCGCTGAAGTCGGAGGGCATGGTCAGCGACAGGTAGTAGGTGCCGTCCTCGACGCCCTTCCTGGCTTCGACGGCGCTGACCCGGTGCCACTCGAAGGTGTCACTCTTGAGCAACCCCTTGACGAGGTCGTCGCCCGCGGTGAGCCTCCGGCCGGCGACGGTCGTGCCCTTGTCGTCGTCGACGAGCGCCACGGGGATGCGGTCCAGCCGCCCGTAGGGGTCCCAGAACGACCACAGGTACAGGGCGCCGTACAGCAGCGGCAGCAGCAGGAGCGCGACCAGCGCCGCACGCGGCAGCTTTCCCCTGCCGAACCGCCTGAGCTCAAGCGCGGCCAGTTTCGGCGAGCGCATCCGCCGTCTCCTTGTCGTCGTCGCCGTCTTCGGTCGGCTCGTCGGGGGTGGTCTCCTCGCGCGCGTGCCGCGCGCCGGGTGCCGTCGACACCACGACGGTGTCCTCGGGGGCCTCGGTGCACACCGCGAGGACGGTCGTCCCGTCCTCGGTCAGCGACCTCAACAGGTCCCAGGCTTCGGTCTGTTCGGCGGGGGACAGCTTCAGGTCGGCGTCGTCGACGGCGAGCAGGCGGGGCCGGCCGATCAGGGCCAGCGCCACGGACAGCCGCAGGGCCTCCAGTCGCTCCAGGTCGCGTACGGCGGTCCGGCGGCCCTTGGGCAGTTGTTCCGGGTCGAGTCCGGCGGCGGCGAGGGCGGTGTCGATCCGGCGTGCCGCCTCGGCCGCCCGATCGCTCCTGGGCCGCAGCAGCGCCCGCAGGGAGTCCCCGAACCTGCTTTCCAGCAGGGCACGTTCACGCAGGTGCTCGCCGACGGTCAGGGCTGGGTCGAGGTCGGTGACACCCGGCACGTGCGCGAGCGCGCTGGTCCGGCGCACGGCGGACATCTCCTTGGGCAGCCGGTGCCCGCCGACCGTGGCCCGTCCCTCGCTCGGCCTCATCCTCCCGGTGAGCGCGAGCAGCAGACAGGTGCGGCCGGAGCCCGAGGGGCCCTCGACGGCGATGAGCGAGCCGGGCTCCGCCTCGAGGCCGACGCCCCGGAAGGCCCAGCCGCGCGGTCCCTTCAGCCCGAAGCCGGCGGCACTGACGGCGACCCCGGCCGCCGTCTCCTGCATGTCCATGTCCCCCCTCGTTCCCCTGGGCCGGGCACCCAGTCCCGGGGCCCCGTCACGGAACCCCGAGTTTTTGAACTGACTGGTCAGTGCAAAAACTACTCCGAACCTGTGAGCGAAGCAAAAGAGCAGGTCAGAACGGATTGTCAGTGCCATACCCCACGATGGGGACATACGGCAGCCCGTATCAGGGCGTGCCGTCACACAGACGACAGGAGGTTCGTCATGGCCAGTCACCACGCAGCCGCCGCACGTCGGCGCCGCGCCGCCGGCCCTGCCCCCTCACTGACCGGCCCGGCGAGCGACGTGCACCCCGTGCTGCGCCGGGCCACGGCCCCGCCCGCCGCCCTCGACCTGCTGGCCCAGGCCCGCGCCGCACTGGAGGAGGCCACCCTCCTCGAAACGCCGAACGAGCGGTATGCGACGGCCCATCTGGCGGCCCTGCGCACCGCCGCCGCCGTGCTCGCCGCGCGCGGGCGCCCGGAGCCGACCGCGCGACGCCGCGCGAAGATCCGCAGCGCCTGGGAAGTGCTCCCCGAGATCGCACCCGAACTCACCGAGTGGAGCGCGCTGTTCGCCTCCGGCGCCGCCCGTCGCGCCCGCGCCGAGGCCGGCATCCGGGGTGCGGCCGGCACCCGGGACGCGGACGACCTGATACGGGACGTGGCGATGTTCCTGCGCCTGGTCGAGCGGATGCTGGTCCTCCAGCCGGTGCTTCCGCAGCCGCGACAGGATGCGGAGCGGGAGATGCCGGACGCGGGGTGAGGATCCGGGCGGGGTGAGGGGTCCTGGGCGGGGGCCGGAGGCAATAGGGTGGAGGCGCCTGAAGTCTTTCGCCCTGGTAACGGGGGTCGGAAGGCCGTCCGATCGCTCCGCCGAACATCAGGCGGTGCCGCGCCGAGGAGTCAACTGCCGTGTCGGACCCCACTCGCCCCCGCGCGTCTCTCCGTACCGCCGTGGTCTGGGAGGTCCTCAAGGACGCCCTCGACCGCCGGGTCAAGGCCACGGGGCGGGACGTGCTGGACGTCCTCGACACCGGTGGCGGCAGCGGGAACTTCGCCGTACCGGTCGCCCGACTCGGCCACCGCGTCACCGTTGTCGACCCCAGCCCGAACGCGCTGTTCGCGCTGGAGCGCCGGGCCGCCGAAGCCGGTGTCGCCGACCGGGTGCAGGGCGTTCAGGGCGACGCGCACGGCCTGTTCGACGTGGTCGAGCGCGGCGGCTACGACGTGGTGCTGTGCCACGGCGTCCTGGAGTACGTCGACGACCCCGCCGAGGGCGTCCGCAACGCCGTCGCGGCCCTGCGCCCCGACGGTGTCCTCAGCCTGCTCGCCGCGGGCCTCGGCGGTGCCGTGCTCGCGCGGGCCCTCGCCGGGCACTTCAAGGAGGCCCGGCAGGCGCTTCAGGGCCCGAACGGCCGCTGGGGCGAGGGCGACCCCGTACCGCACCGCTTCACCACCGAGCAGCTCACCGCGCTCGTCGAGGACGCGGGCCTGAGCGTGGGCGCGGTGCACGGCGTGCGGGTCTTCGCGGACCTGGTGCCCGGGGTGCTGGTGGACACCGAGCCGGGCGCGCTGGAGGCGCTGCTCAAGCTGGAGGCCGCGGCGGCCGAGTCCCCGGCGTTCCACTCCGTGGCTACGCAGCTGCACGTGCTGGGTGAGACCAAGGGGGCCGCCGAGTCCTGAGCGGCCCCTCGTGGCGCCCCGCTGATCAGCGGCTTGGCGGCGGATGGAGTACGCCACAGGCCCCCCGATCGTGCGGTCCGCGCCGTATGATCGAGGGAGACCGACCGGCATGACGGGTCGGCCGCTGGGGAATGAAGATCTCAGTGAGCCGGGACGGGCATGGCGGATTCCGGTTGGCCAATTGGCGTAGAGGGGCGGGTTTCAAGGGGGCGATTCCCTGCCTATCCTGAAGGGGACCCCCGGTCGCCCCGGCGACTGCACGATGAGGAGGACTCCGTGCCGCTCTCGGAGCACGAGCAGCGCATGCTCGAGCAGATGGAGCGAGCGCTGTACGCCGAAGATCCCAAGTTCGCGTCGGCGCTTGAGGGAAGCGGGCTGCGTACGTACACCCGGCGGCGGGTCTACCAGGCGGTCGCGGGCTTCCTCGTGGGTATCGCGCTCCTCATGGCCGGAATGGTCGCGAAGCAGATCTGGATCAGCGTGGTGGGCTTCCTCGTCATGCTGGGCTGTGCGGTGCTCGTGGTGACCGGTTGGCGCAAGGTTCCCAAGCCGGGTGAACAGGGAGCGCCGGGCATCCGCCGTCAGGCGCACCAGCGACGCTCCATGATGGACCGCATCGAACAACGCTGGCAGCGCCGACGGGACGAACAAGGCCAGTAGCCGTAGACGTGACGCAACAGGGGCGACCGGAAGGTCGCCCCTGTTGCTGTACCTGTACCCGTACGCCCCCTGGCGGGCCGCCGCAGCCCGTGCCGCCCACCGCCCCCGCACGGGCGGGGCGTGCGGCACGGAGCTCGCAGCGGCGAGCCGGTAGCGCCGGCAGGCCCGGAGACCGCGTACGACCGACGACGACGCCACTGGAGGGGCCCTCAGTCCGTTGAGGCGGTGGGGGAGCCGTACCGGAGGCCATCGACGCCGAGCGCAGTGCCCGGTGCCGCCCGCCCCGTCGCCGGGACGGGCGGCACCCCGTGTCAGCCCCCTCGCTGGTCCGACGGGCGGCGTATCCCGGCCGTCCAGCGGGTCGCCCAGCGCGTCCTCAGGTCCGCCAAGCGGTCCGCCGCCGCCCATACCGCGCGCATCGCCGAGGGCGGGGCCACTATGGCGCGCAGGCGGGTGCGGCGGTCGGCCGTGGAGCGCAGTGACGCTCGCAGCTTGCGTACGTCTTCCACCAGGCCCGCCTCGGCTCCCGGCTCCGGTGCGTACAGCACCTGCTCCACCGCACCCGCCACCCGGTGGACGGCCCCCGCCGTCTCGGGGTCCAGCCGGCCGAGCCGTACGATCCGCTCGGCCGCCTTCCGCGGGGTCAGCGCGTCGTCCGGCGCGATCCCGTAGTCCCACGCCGTGTCCGTGAGCTCACGCCAGACGGCCAGGGTGTGCCCCACGGCCACCTCGCTCGACCGGCCCGAGGCGGTCTCACCGGGCAGCACCGTCATCCCCATCCCGTCCGCATACCGCTCACCGCCGCGATCCCCGCGGCGGACGCGGGCCGGCGGCAGCGCGGACGGAGCGTGCTGCGCGGACGCCAGCCGCACCGACCGGCTCCTGAGTCGCCACAGCATCGGCGTCAGCGGCACCGCCACCAGCACCAGACCCAGCAGCGCCCAGAACAGCACCCTGTACCACGGCGGTCCGTCGTCCCCGGAGCCCGCAGCGACCTGCGCGGACTGGCTCGGGCACCCCTCGATCTTCCGCAGGGTCGCCGAACAGCTCGTCGTCGTCGACGGCGCGGCGGACGGCGCCGTCGACGACGACAGCGACGGCCGCGGCACCACCGGAATCTCCCCGCTCGGCGTGTTCGACTGCGTGTACGACGGGGTCGAGCCCCGGTTCGGGGTCGGCTCGAAACGGGTCCAGCCCACGCCCTCGAAGTACAGCTCCGGCCACGCGTGCGCGTCCCTCAGCCCCACCGACATCGAACCGTCAGCCTGCGACGACCCCGGGGTGAAGCCGACCGCGACGCGCGCCGGTATCCCCAGCGTCCGCGCCATCGCGGCCATCGCGAAGGAGAAGTGCACGCAGAAGCCCTGCTTGTCCTTCAGGAACCGGGCGATCGCGTTCGGTCCGGTGCCGACCTGCACCTGGGTGTTGTAGGTGAAGCCGCCGTCGACCGCGAAGTAGTCCTGGAGCTTGACCGCCTCCTCGTAGTGGTTCGACGACCCGGCCGTCACCCTGCGGGCCGTCTGTGCCACCACGGCGGGCAACGAGGACGGCACCTTCGTGAACTCGCGCTTCAGCGACGCCGGCGGCTCGGGCGCCTCGGCCAGCTGCTCCGCCGTCGGCTGCACGATCAGACTCTTGACGTCATACTGCACGCCCCGCGTGTTCTGCCCGTGGTCGCCGACGAGCGTGCGGCCCACCGGCTCGTACCGCCAGCTGCCCTTGATCTTCACGCTCGTCGCCGGGTACGGCATCGGCAGCCAGTCCTGCGCGTACCAGTCCGCGGCCGAGATCCGCGTCTCGATCTCGGTCCGCCGCACGCTGCCCGCGAGTCCGGTCGGCGTCGGGAACGAGTCCGGCACGGAGGTGATGTGCCGCTGCGCGGGCTTCCAGGTGGTGCCGTCGAAGTCGTCCAGGGCGACGATCCTCAGGTACATGTCCTGGGTGTCGTCCGTGTTGGTGCGATACGCCATGACCTGGCGGTCCTGGTCCACGTTCAGGCTGTCGCGCAGCGACACCAGCGGGTTGACCGCGGAGATCGTGTTGCCGTCGCCGAGCCCCGCGCCCACCCCGGCCCCGGTGCCGTCCAGCAGCCCGCCCCGCAGCGAGGGCAGGGCCAGCGGCACCACCAGGGCGATGCCCAACGCGACGGCGCCGATGCGGCGCCCGGTGCGCACGGGAGCCACCGCGCCCCCGGAGTCCCCGCCCCCCGCGCGCGGGGCGCCGGTGAAGACCCGCCCCCACTGGGACAGCCGGTCGCGGCCCTCGGCCAGCAGCAGCATCAGATAGCCGGCCGCGGCCACCAGGAACCACACCCAGTCGGCTCCGCCGTGCGACAGGGCGGTCGCCACCGCGTACAGCGCGAGCAGTGGCAGTCCGGCTGGGGCCGCCGCGCGGAACGTCACCGCCAGAGCGTCCACCAGGAGCCCGATCAGCAGCACCCCGCCGACCATCATCAGCCGGATCCCGGGCGTCAGCGGCGCCGGGCTCGTGTACCGCCCGACATCGTCCCTGCCCGACTGCAGCAGTTCCCCGAAGTGGTGGAAGGCTTCGGGGCCGGGGACGAACCCGGCGAGGGCCTGCTGCCGGGCGAAGACCAGCGTGAGCAGCAGCAGGGCGACCGCCACCTGGCAGGCTAGGGTCAGCGGACGCGCCAGCGGCACCCGCCGGGTCGCCGCGCCCACTGCGGTCACCATCGCCACCAGCATCGCCGCCTGGAACAGCCAGGTCGCCGGGCTCACCAGCGGCAGCAGGGCGCACGACGTCATCAGCGTCGCCGCCGCGGCACAGAGTGCCAGACGCGCCCGCCCGCTCATGACCGTCCCTCCGTGCCGCTCAGGGCACCCACGTCCGTGCGCTGCCGGTCCGCCTCGCGCCACAGCTCCGTCAGGGACACGCCCCGGGGCACGGGCACGGCGGTCCAGCCCGCCTCGCGCAGCAGCCGCAACCGCTCCGCGCTCCGGTCCCCCGGGCCCGGCACATCGGTCGGTTCGCGTCCCCAGGTGTCACTGTCCAGCACGAACGCCAGTGCGCCGCCGCTGCGCCCGCTCATCTTGGCGGCCATCGCGGTCTGCTCCTCGTCGAGATCGCCGAAGAACGCCACCAGCAGCCCCTCGTTCCCGCCGCGCAGCACGTCGTAGGCGCGCGACAGACCCGCGCCGTCCGAGTGGTCGATCACGGCGAGTGTGTCCATCATCAGCCCGGCCGCGTCCGCGGTCTCCTGGCTCGCGCCCGCGAACCCGTCCGCGCCCTCACCGGGCACCGAACTGCCCGTGTCGGTCAACAGCCGCACCGAGAAGCCCCGTTCGAGCATGTGCACCAGCGCGGACGCCGCGCCCGTCACCGCCCACTCGAAGGCCGAGTCCGGGCCCGCGCCCTGGAAGGCGATCGCCCGGGTGTCGAGCAGCACCGTGCACCGGGCCCGCTGCGGCTGCTCCTCCCGGCGCACCATCAGCTCGCCGTACCGCGCGGTGGAGCGCCAGTGCACCCGGCGCAGGTCGTCGCCGTACCGGTACCCGCGCGGAATCACGTCGTCCTCGCCGGCCAGCGCCAGCGAGCGCTGCCGCCCGTCGCCGTACCCCTGCGCCTCGCCCGCGAACCTGACCGGCGGCAGGGGCTCCACGCGCGGGATGACCGTCAGGGTGTCGTACGTGGAGAAGGAGCGGGTCAGCTCGCACATCCCGAAGGGGTCGGTGAGCCGCAGCTGGAGGGGGCCCAGCGGATACCGGCCGCGCAGGTCAGAGCGCACGCGGTAGGACACCTCGCGGCGGCCGCCCGCCTCCACCCGGTCCAGGACGAACCGGGGGCGCGGCCCGAGGACGTAGGGCACCCGGTCCTGGAGCATCAGCAGCCCGGTGGGCAGCCGTGAGACGTTGTCCATCCGCAGATGGACCCGAGCCTCGGACCCCGCGGGCACCCGCGAGGGGGACAGACGACGGCTGCCCGCGACCCGGTAACGCGTGCGGTACAGCGCTGAGGCGCACGCCAGGGGCAGTACCGCGAGCAGGATGCCCACCCGCAGCAGCTCGCTCTGGCCGAGGACGTAGGCGCAGATCGCGGCGGCCACACCCGCGGCCAGGAAGGACCGGCCGCGCGTGGTCAGCCCGGCGAGCGCGGTGCGCAGCCCGCCCCGGTCCTCCTCGGCGGTGCGCGCCGTCCCCCCGTGGGTCATCAGAGCCTCCGGGGCGGCTGCTGACCGAAGCCGCGACCCGTGGTGAAGCCGGACTGCTGCTGGGGCCCGGCGGGCACGGGGGTGCTCTGCAGGATCTCCTGCACGACCTGCTCCGCAGTACGGCGGTTGAGCTGGGCCTGGGCGGTGGGCAGCAGCCGGTGGGCGAGGACCGCCACGGCGAGCGCCTGCACGTCGTCCGGCAGCGCGTACTCCCGGCCGGCCAGGGCGGCGGAGGCCTTCGCCGCGCGCAGCAGATGGAGCGTGGCGCGCGGCGAGGCGCCGAGTCTGAGGTCGGGATGCGTGCGTGTGGCGGCGACCAGGTCCACCGCGTAGCGCCGGACCGTCTCGGCGACGTGGACACCGCGGACGGCCTCCACCAGCTTCACGATCTCGTGCGCGTGCGCCACCGGCTGGAGGTCGTCCAGGGGGTTGACGCCGCCGTGGATGTCGAGCATCTGCAGTTCGGCCTCGGGGCTGGGGTAGCCGATGGAGACACGGGCCATGAAGCGGTCGCGCTGGGCCTCGGGCAGCGGATAGGTGCCCTCCATCTCCACCGGGTTCTGGGTGGCGACCACCATGAAGGGGCTGGGCAGTTCGTACGTCTGGCCGTCGATGGTGACCTGCCGCTCCTCCATCGACTCCAGGAGCGCGGACTGTGTCTTGGGCGAGGCGCGGTTGATCTCGTCGCCGATCACGATCTGGGCGAAGATGGCGCCCGGCTTGAACTCGAAGTCCCGCCGCTGCTGGTCCCAGATGGACACGCCCGTGATGTCCGAGGGCAGCAGGTCGGGCGTGAACTGGATGCGCCGCACCGAGCAGTCGATGGACCGGGCCAGTGCCTTGGCGAGCATGGTCTTGCCCACGCCGGGGACGTCCTCGATCAGAAGGTGCCCCTCGGCGAGCAGCACGGTCAGCGAAAGCCGTACGACCTCGGGCTTGCCCTCGATCACTCCTTCCACCGATCTGCGGACGCGCTCCACAGTGGCGGTCAGATCAGTGAGGCTCGCTCGATCGTCATAGGTCGTCACCCGGCCCTCCTCGGCCCGTTTTTTCTCCGGGCCGACGCTCTGCTGTGCGGACCGGCCCACCCCGAAACACGGACACCACGCCTGAGAAGCTCCGCGTGACGCCACAACCCGCAATCTTGCCGCCGTTACCGATTCGTGTCACTCGCCTGTGGATAACTGGCCGCGATATGTCGGCCTTACGGGCTTTTTGGTGCACCGGAGCCGGGATCTTTGTCCGAATGGACTTTTCCCGGTGGCCCGCTGACGGCGGGTGGAGTACGGGGTGGGGGCCCGGAACGTGCCGTTACGCCGGATCGATCTCCCGCAGCCGGCCCGTCTTCACGTCGAACACGAAACCGCGCACGTCGTCCGTGTGCACCAGGAACGGCGAGGTGCGCACGCGCTGCATCGACTGCCGCACGTCCTGGTCGACGTCGCGGAACGCCTCGACCGCCCAGGAGGGCCGCTGGCCGACCTCCATCTCCAGCTCGTGCCGGAACTCCTCGGTCAGCGACTCCAGGCCGCAGCCCGTGTGGTGGATGAGCACGACGCTGCGGGTGCCGAGCGCCCGCTGGCTGATGGTGAGGGAGCGGATCACGTCGTCGGTGACCACACCGCCCGCGTTGCGGATGGTGTGACAGTCGCCCAGCTTCAGGCCGAGCGCGGCATGCAGGTCGAGGCGTGCGTCCATGCAGGCCACGACGGCGACGCCGAGCACGGGACGGGCATCCATCCCGGGATCGGTGAACGCGGTGGCGTAGCGCTGGTTGGCCTCGACGAGGCGATCGGTGACAGGGCCCACTATGGCGCCTTCGGGACCGGCGGGCACGGATGCGGAAGTCGTCATACCCATGACGTTACTGGTCATCCGCGATCTCGGCCCGCTGTGGACAGGGACAAAAAACGCCACTGCGGCATGTTGTGAGCCAACCCACACGCGAGGGGAAACATCCACCGGATGGGTGAATCCTTTCGAATCCTTCCGCCGTGGCGGGCCGGTGGCGCCACACGCAGGCCCGTTGATTGACCGCGAGACGGGGTGGACTAAAGTGACGCGAAGCGGGAGGCGAGACGCTCTCCCCGCCACTGTTCACCCCGGAGGAGTCGGCGGACGCCGATGACTCCCCGCGTGCGCGGCGCGTACGTACGGCTCGGCCTCCTCCCGCTCCCGGTCGGCTGACGCTTCCGGCGCCGGCAGGCCGCCTTGTGAGCGGGCGGGGACCTGGCGGTGCGATGCGGGCCGCGCCGGATCTGAGAGGCCCCCTTGTCCCAGAGTCGACACGTGCCCGTCATGCTCCGGCAGTGCCTGGACATGCTGGCCCCGGCCCTCGCCGAGCCGGGGGCCGTCGTCGTCGACTGCACCCTCGGGCTCGGCGGTCACAGCGAGGCGCTGCTGGCGCGGTTCCCCGAGGCCCGGCTCATCGGACTGGACCGGGACAAGGAGGCGCTGCGCCTGTCCGGGGAGCGCCTCGCCCCCTTCGGCGACCGGGCCACGCTGGTGCACGCGGTCTACGACGAACTGCCCGACGTGCTCGCCCGGCTGGGCGTGCCGCGCGTCCAGGGCGTGCTCTTCGACCTCGGCGTCTCGTCCATGCAACTCGACGAGGCCGAGCGTGGTTTCGCCTACGCCCAGGACGCCCCGCTCGACATGCGCATGGACCAGACGACGGGCATCAGCGCCGCCGAGGTCCTCAACACCTACCCGGCCGGCGACCTGGTGCGGATCCTGCGGACGTACGGCGAGGAGAAGCAGGCCAAGCGGATCGTGTCCGCGATCGTGCGCGAGCGCGAGAAGGAGCCGTTCACCAACAGCGCGCGGCTCGTGGAGCTGATCCGCGACGCGCTCCCGCAGGCGGCCAAGCGGACCGGCGGCAACCCGGCCAAGCGCACCTTCCAGGCGCTGCGCATCGAGGTCAACGGCGAGCTCGCCGTCCTGGAACGGGCGATCCCCGCGGCCGTCAAGGCGCTGTCCGTCGGCGGCCGGATCGCCGTCCTCTCCTACCACTCGCTCGAGGACCGCCTGGTCAAGCAGGTGTTCGCGGCGGGTGCGGCGAGCACCGCGCCGCCCGGGCTGCCGGTCGTCCCCGAGCGCTACCAGCCCCGGCTCAAGCTCCTCACCCGCGGTGCCGAACTTCCCACCGAAGAGGAGATCGCCGAGAACCGCCGGGCGGCTCCGGCGCGTCTGCGTGGTGCCGAGCGCGTCCGTGCGGACGTCGAGTGAGCCAGGGCACCGAGTGAGCCGTACGACAACCGAGTGAGGCGCACGAAAGGGGTGGGCGAGTGAGCAGGAGACGCGAGGAGGGTGTGGAAGCGCGGCGGGAGGGCGTGTGAGCGGCAAACCCGAACTCAGGGGCCGGGCAGCCCGGCTCGCCCGGCTGATCCCCGCCGGCGGCAGCCGGGCCGCCCGTACCCCCTTCGTGCTGCTCGTCGTCCTGCTGCTCGGCGGCGGCCTCATCGCGCTCCTCATGCTGAACTCCGCGCTCAGCGAGGGCGCGTTCAAGCTCGACGACCTGCAGCGGCAGACCAAGAGCCTCACCGACGAGGAACAGGCCCTCCAACGGGACGTCGACGCCTACTCCGCGCCCGACGCGCTCCAGCGCCGGGCCCGCGAGCTAGGCATGGTCCCCGGCGGCGACCCCGCCTTCCTGAACCCCGACGGCACCGTCAAGGGCGTCCCCGAGCCCGCCGGTCAGCAGGCCTCGGCGAGCACCGCAGCCGTGCGCCCGCCCGAGGCGCTCAGCACCGGCCCCAGCCCGGCGGCACCGCCGTCACCGTCCCCTTCCACCCATCCGGCGGCCGCCCGCACGGCCGCGCCCTCGACCCCGGCCGCCCGCACGGCCGCGTCCCCGACTCCGGCCGCCCGCACGGCCGCGTCCCCGACCCCGCCCGAAGCCCCCTCCCCGACCCCCGGCAGGTGACGGAAGTGTCCGACAGGGAACCGCCGCGCCGTCGCGTGCCCGGCCCCGCCCGGCCCGTGCGTCCCGACGCCCGGCGCCGCCCGAGCCCCGGCGCCCGCCCGGCACGCCGCCCGGCCACGGGCCGCCGCCCCGCCCCGCGCACCATCCGGCTCGGCAGCCCCCGCCCCCGGCTGCGGTTGATCGGCCTCGCACTGACCCTGGTGATGTCCGCCTTCGTCGTACGGCTGCTCCAGGTGCAGGCCGTGGACGCGAGCACGTACACCGCCAAGGCCGACCAGAACCGCTATGTCGGCCGCACCCTGGCCGCCGTCCGCGGCGAGATCACCGACCGCAACGGCGTCGCGCTGGCGAGCAGCGTGGACGCGTACGACATCACGGCCGACCCGACGCTCTTCACGCCGAAGGTCACCAAGGTCGCCGACGCCCCCGAGCAGGCCGCCGCGCTGCTGGCCCCGATCATCGGCCAGGACACCGCCGAGATCGCCAGGAAACTCAGGACCCCGGACACCCAGTACGTGCTGCTCGCCCACCGCCAGACCCCTCAGGTGTGGAACCAGATCAAGGATCTGAGGAACACCCTCGCGGCCAAGGCGAGGACGGACCCGAACACGGCCAACGTCCTCGCCGGAGTCCTCGCCGAGCCCACCAACAAACGCGTCTACCCCAACGGTGACCTCGCCGCCGGAGTGCTCGGCTGGGTCAGTGCCGAGGGCAAGGGCGCCGGCGGCATCGAGCAACAGCTGAACCAGGAGCTGGCCGGCAAGGACGGCAAGATCCGCTACGCCCAGTCCGGCGGCCGTCTGGTGCCGACCGCGGGCTCCGCCGAGACACCCGCCGTGGCCGGTTCCGACGTCGAACTGACCATCGACCGGGACATCCAGTGGGCCGCCCAGAGCGCCATCACCGACCAGGTGAAGAAGTCCAAGGCCGACCGCGGGTACGTCGTGGTGCAGGACACCCGGACCGGTCAGATCCTGGCCCTCGCCAACTCGCCCGGCTTCGACCCCAACGACCTCGCGCACGCCGACTCGGCCGCCCTCGGCAACGCCGCCCTGCAGGACGCGTACGAGCCTGGCTCCACCGCCAAGGTCATGACCATGGCGGCCGTGCTCCAGGAGAACGCCGCGACCCCGCTGACCCACGTCACCGTGCCCAACCGGCTGCACCGCGGCGACCGGCTCTTCGCGGACGACGTCGACCACACGACCTGGTACCTGACCCTCAACGGCGTCCTCGCCAGGTCCAGCAACATCGGCACCATCCTGGCGGCCGGCCAGCTCGGCAGGACGCAGGCGCAGGCCAACCAGGTTCTGTACTCCTATCTGCGCAAATTCGGCATCGGCCGCCCCACCGGGCTCGACCTCCCCGGTGAGACCGCCGGCATCCTCGCGCCGCCCGGCAAGTGGTCGACCTCCCAGCAGTACACGATTCCTTTCGGCCAGGGTGTGTCGATCAACGCGGTGCAGGCCGCGTCCGTCTACTCGACCATCGCCAACGGCGGCGTGCGCGTCGAGCCCACCCTGGTGCGCGGCACGAAGGGCCCGGACGGCCACTTCACCCCGGCCACCCAGCCCGAGAAGACCAGGGTCGTCAGCGGCAAGACGGCGAAGACGCTCGCCCAGATGCTGGAGGCCGTCGTGGACGACGGGCAGGGAACCGGCAAGAAGGCGCGCATCCCCGGCTACCGCGTCGCGGGCAAGACGGGTACGGCCAACCGCGTGGATCCGGCCACCGGCAGGTACCGCGGCTACACGTCCTCCTTCGCCGGTTTCGCCCCCGCGGACAACCCGCGCATCACCGTCTACTGCGCGATCCAGAACGCCACGAAGGGCAGCTACTTCGGCGGCGACATCTGCGGCCCCGTCTTCAAGCAGGTGATGGAGTTCGCCCTGAAGACCCTCCAGGTCCCGCCCACCGGAGCCGCCTCAGCGAACCTGCCCGTCACGTTCACGCCATGATCAGCTCCACGAAGCACTACGGGAAAGACCGACCAGGAACCAGCTCGTGACAACGAACACTCCCGACCCCGGGAACCACACCCCGCCCTCGCCCCCGCCCGCCCGTCTCCCACCACCGCCCTTGTCGGACCGCGCTTCGCGCGGGCTCCCTTTTCGCCCCTCAGGGGGTACGCCCGGTACGCTCACCGCCGTGCCACACGCTGATCAGTCCCCCACCACTCAGAAGGGCGCTTCCGTGACGTATCCGGGACCGCCCAGGCCGCAGCACCTCTCCGCCACACCACTCGCGGAGCTCGCCGGCCAGCTGGGTGTCACCGCCCCGGAGGGCGCCGCCGAGGTCACGGGCATCACCCACGACTCACGCGCCGTCCGCCCCGGCGACCTGTACGCCGCCCTGCCCGGCGCCCGAGCGCACGGCGCCGACTTCGTCACCCAGGCCGCCGGACTCGGCGCGGTCGCCGTGCTGACCGACCCGACGGGCGCCGAGCGCGCCGCCGCGACCGGCCTGCCGGTCCTGGTGGTCGACGACCCCCGCGCACGAATGGGCGAGCTGGCGGCCACGATCTACGGCCACCCCGGCCGTGACCTGCTCCAGATCGGCATCACCGGCACCTCCGGCAAGACCACCACCGCCTACCTCGTCGAGGGCGGTCTGAAGACGGTCCGCTCCACCGGACTGATCGGCACGGTCGAGATGCGCATCGGCGAGACCCGCATCAAGTCCGAGCGCACCACCCCCGAGGCCACCGACCTGCAGGCCCTGTTCGCGGTCATGCGCGAGCGCGGGGTCGAGGCCGTCGCCATGGAGGTCTCCAGCCACGCGCTGGTCCTCGGCCGCGTCGACGGCTGCGTGTTCGACGTCGCCGTCTTCACCAACCTCAGCCCGGAACACATGGAGTTCCACTCCGACATGGAGGACTACTTCCGGGCGAAGGCGCAGTTGTTCACCCAGAAACGCAGCAGGCTCGGCGTGGTCAACCTCGACGACGAGTACGGCCGCAGGCTCGCCAAGGAGGCCGGCGTCCCGGTCGTCACGTACTCCGCCGAGGGCCACCCGGATGCCGACTGGCGTGCCGAGGACGTCCACATCGGCCCGCTGGACTCCACGTTCACCGTGATCGGCCCCAAGGACCAGCGGATCGCCGCCAGGTCGCCGCTGCCGGGCCCGTTCAACGTGGCGAACACCCTCGCCGCGATCGTCGCCCTCGCCGAGGCCGGGCTGGATCCGCAGACCGCCGCCGACGGCGTCGCCGCCGTGCCGGGCGTCCCCGGGCGACTGGAGCGCGTGGACGCCGGCCAGCCCTACCTCGCGGTCGTGGACTACGCCCACAAGACCGACGCCGTCGAATCGGTGCTGCGCGCCCTGCGCAAGGTCACCGAGGGCAGGCTGCACGTCGTCATCGGCTGCGGCGGCGACCGTGACACCACCAAGCGCGCCCCGATGGGCGCCGCCGCGGCCCGGCTCGCCGACACGGCCGTACTGACCTCCGACAACCCGCGCTCCGAGGACCCCCTCGCGATCCTCGCCACCATGCTCCAGGGCGCCGCGTCCGTGCCCGCGCACGAGCGCGGCGAGGTCCAGGTCTTCGAGGACCGGGCCGCCGCCATCGAGGCCGCCGTCGCCCGCGCGCGGCCCGGGGACACCGTGCTCGTCGCGGGCAAGGGCCACGAACAGGGCCAGGACATCGCCGGAGTGGTCCGTCCCTTCGACGACCGCCAGGTGCTTCGCGAAGCTATCCAGAAGACCCAGGGATGAACTTGTGATCGCCCTCTCCCTCGCCGAGATCGCAGAAGTCGTCGGCGGGCAGACGCATGACATACCGGACCCGTCCGTCCAGGTCACCGGGCCGGTCGTCCGGGACTCCCGCGAGGTGCGGCCCGGTTGCCTCTTCGTCGCCTTCGTCGGCGAACGCGTGGACGGCCACGACTTCGCCCGCGCGGCCGTCGAGGCGGGTGCCGCCGCCGTCCTGGCGGCGCGCCCCGTCGGCGTGCCCGCGATCGTCGTGGACGACGTCCAGGCCGCCCTCGGCGCCCTCGCGCGTCACGTCGTCTCCCGGCTGGGGGCGACCCTCGTGGCCCTCACCGGCTCCGCCGGCAAGACCAGCACCAAGGACCTCATCGCGCAGGTGCTCCAGCGCAAGGCGCCGACCGTGTTCACCCCCGGCTCGCTCAACAACGAGATCGGGCTGCCGCTGACCGCTCTCAGCGCCACCGAGGACACCAGGTTCCTCGTCCTGGAGATGGGCGCCCGAGGCATCGGCCACATCCGCTACCTCACCGAGCTGACGCCGCCGAAGGTCGGTGTCGTGCTCAACGTCGGCTCCGCCCACATCGGCGAGTTCGGCGGCCGGGATCAGATCGCACAGGCCAAGGGCGAGCTCGTCGAGAGCCTGCCCGTCTCGGACGCCGGCGGCATCGCGGTCCTCAACGCCGACGATCCGTACGTGCGTGCCATGACCTCCCGTACGAAGGCGAAGGTGATCCTTTTCGGGGAGTCCGACGAAGCGGACGTACGCGCCGAGAACGTGCGACTCACGGACAGCGGACAGCCCGCCTTCAGGCTTCACACACCCTCCGGTGCATCCGATGTGACCATGCGCCTGTACGGTGAGCACCACGTGTCGAACGCGCTCGCCGCGGCCGCCGTCGCCCATGAGCTGGGCATGTCCGCAGACGAGATCGCCGTCGCGCTCTCCGAGGCGGGCTCCCTCTCCCGCTGGCGGATGGAGGTCACCGAGCGCCCTGACGGCGTGACCATCGTCAACGACGCCTACAACGCCAACCCGGAGTCCATGAAGGCCGCCCTGCGCGCGCTGGCCGCCATGGGCCGGGGACGGCGGACCTGGGCGGTGCTCGGCAAGATGGCCGAGCTCGGGGACGAGGCGCTCGCCGAGCACGACGCGGTCGGACGGCTCGTCGTCCGGCTCAACGTCAGCAAGCTCGTCGCGGTCGGGGGCAGGGAAGCGTCCTGGCTGCAACTGGGCGCATATAACGAGGGTTCGTGGGGTGAGGAGTCGGTGCACGTGTCCGACGCACAGGCGGCGATCGACCTGTTGCGCAGCGAGTTGCGCCCGGGAGACGTCGTACTCGTGAAGGCGTCCCGGTCGGTCGGGCTCGAGAGCGTGGCGCAGGCGCTGCTCGAGACCGGTGCCGAGGGTGAGGTCGCAGCCCGATGATGAAGCAGATCCTGTTCGCAGGAGTCATTGGCCTCTTCCTGACGTTGGTCGGCACGCCGCTGCTGATCAAGCTGCTGGCCCGCAAGGGCTACGGCCAGTACATCCGCGACGACGGACCGCGCGAGCACGCCAGCAAGCGCGGTACGCCGACCATGGGTGGTATCGCCTTCATCCTGTCGACCATCGCCGCGTACTTCCTGTCCAAGGTGATCACCGGCTACCCGCCGAACTACTCCGGGCTGCTGGTGCTCGCGCTGATGGCGGGCATGGGCCTGGTCGGCTTCCTGGACGACTACATCAAGATCGTCAAGCGTCGGTCGCTCGGTCTGCGCGCCAAGGCCAAGATGGCCGGACAGCTGATCGTCGGCGTCGCCTTCGCGGTGCTGGCGCTGCAGTTCGCAGACGCCCGCGGCAACACCCCGGCCTCCACCAAGCTCTCCTTCGTGCAGGACTTCGGCTGGACCATCGGCCCGGTGCTCTTCGTGGTCTGGGCGCTGTTCATGATCCTCGCGATGTCGAACGGCGTGAACCTCACCGACGGTCTCGACGGCCTGGCCACCGGCGCCTCCGTGCTCGTGTTCGGCGCGTACACGTTCATCGGCGTCTGGCAGTTCCAGGAGTCCTGCGCCAACGCCATGACGCTGACCAACCCGTCAGCCTGCTACCAGGTGCGCGACCCTCTCGACCTCGCCATCGTCGCCTCGGCGCTGATGGGCTCCTGCCTGGGCTTCCTGTGGTGGAACACCTCACCCGCCAAGATCTTCATGGGCGACACCGGGTCGCTCGCGCTGGGCGGCGCGCTCGCCGGCCTCGCCATCTGCTCCCGCACCGAGTTGCTGCTCGCGCTGCTGGGCGGCCTGTTCGTCCTGATCACCATGTCCGTCGTGATCCAGGTCGGCTCCTTCCGTCTCACCGGCAAGCGGGTCTTCCGGATGGCGCCGCTCCAGCACCACTTCGAGCTCAAGGGCTGGTCCGAGGTCCTGGTGGTGGTCAGGTTCTGGATCATCCAGGGTATTTGCGTGGTCGTCGGACTGGGCATCTTCTACGCAGGATGGGCAGCGGAAAAGTGACCGACTGGCAGGGCAGGCACGTCACCGTCGCGGGGCTCGGCGTCTCGGGCGTCCCGGCGGCCAAGGTGCTGCACGGGCTCGGCGCGGTCGTGACCGTCGTCAACGACGGCGACGACGAGCGGGCCCGGGCGCAGGCCGCGGAGCTGGAGGCGCGCGGGATCACCGTGCGCCTCGGTGATGGCGCGACCCTGCCCGAGGGCACGGAGCTGATCGTCACCGCGCCCGGCTGGAAGCCGGACAAGCCGCTGTTCGCCGCGGCCGCGAAGGCGGGCGTCCCGGTCTGGGGCGACGTCGAACTCGCCTGGCAGCTGCGCGGTCCCGACGCCGCGCCCTGGCTCGCCGTCACCGGCACCAACGGCAAGACCACGACCGTGCAGATGCTCGCCTCCATCCTGGAGGCGGCGGGCCTGCGCACGGCCGCCGTCGGCAACATCGGGGTCTCGCTGCTCGACGTCGTCCTCGGCGAGGAGAAGTACGACGTCCTGGCGGTGGAGTTGTCGAGCTATCAGCTTCACTGGGCCCCGTCGCTGCGCGCCCACTCCGCCGCCGTACTGAACCTGGCGCCCGATCACCTCGACTGGCACGGCTCCATGGAGGCCTACGCCAAGGACAAGGGCCGTATCTACGAGGGCAATCGGGTCGCCTGCGTCTACAACGTCGCCGACAAGGCCACCGAGGACCTGGTGCGCGAGGCGGACGTCGAAGAGGGTTGCCGGGCCGTCGGTTTCACGCTGGGCACGCCCGCGCCGTCCCAACTCGGCGTCGTGGACGGCATTCTGGTGGACCGGGCCTTCGTCGAGGACCGGCAGAAGAACGCGCAGGAGCTGGCGGAGGTCTCCGACGTCAACCCGCCCGCCCCGCACAACATCGCCAACGCCCTTGCGGCGGCGGCCCTCGCGCGCGCCTTCGGGGTGCCGGCCAATGCCGTACGGGACGGCCTGCGCGCCTTCCGGCCGGACGCGCACCGCATCGCGCATGTCGCGGACGTGGACGGCGTCGCGTACGTCGACGACTCCAAGGCCACCAACACGCATGCCGCTGGGGCCTCGTTGGCGGCCTATGAGTCGATCGTGTGGATCGCCGGCGGGCTCGCCAAGGGAGCGACCTTCGACGAGCTGGTCGCGGGCGCGGCCAAGCGGCTTCGGGGTGTGGTGCTCATCGGTGCGGACCGGGCGCTGATCCGTGAAGCCCTCGCGCGACACGCGCCGGAAGTACCGGTGGTGGACCTCGAACGGACCGACACTGGGGCGATGCGGGCGGCTGTGGCCGAGGCGCGGAAGCTGGCGCATGCGGGTGACACCGTGTTGTTGGCCCCTGCTTGTGCCTCGATGGACATGTTCGCCAACTACAACAAGCGTGGGGATGCGTTCGCGGAGGCCGTTCGCGAACTCGGTGAGGGCGCGGGCGCCTGACGCCGGGTCTCGGCCACCGCCGGTGGCCTGGGGACCCTTGGAGGGACGCGTGAGTGAGATGTGGCTGGTGATTCGTCGGCGGCGGTCCGCCGGTATCACAGCGACGATGAGGTGACCGGTGGCAGCGAGTAGCCGTACCACGCCGCGTGCGCCCAAGCGCCCCCCCACCGCCCCGCCGCCGCGCGACAACGCCCTCACCCGGCTCGTCGCGCGGGCCCGGCGGGCCTGGGACAGGCCGCTCACCGCGTACTACCTGATCCTCGGCAGCAGTCTGCTGATCACGGTGCTGGGTCTGGTGATGGTCTACTCGGCCTCCCAGATCACCGCGCTGCAGATGTCGCTGCCCGGGTCGTACTTCTTCCGCAAGCAGTTCCTGGCGGCCGCGATCGGGGCCCTGCTGATGCTCGTCGCCTCGCGGATGCCCGTGAAGCTGCACCGGGCGCTGGCGTACCCGATCCTGGCCGGTGGCCTCTTCCTGCTCGTCCTGGTGCAGGTGCCGGGGGTGGGCATGGCGGTCAACGGGAACCAGAACTGGATCTCGCTGGGCGGCTCCTTCCAGATCCAGCCCAGCGAGTTCGGCAAGCTCGCACTCGTGCTGTGGGGCGCCGACCTGATCGCGCGCAAGCAGGACAAGCGGCTGCTCACGCAGTGGAAGCACATGCTCGTGCCGCTCGTTCCGATGGCGTTCGTGCTGCTCGGGCTGATCATGCTGGGCGGCGACATGGGTACGACGATCATCCTGACCGCGATCCTGTTCGGACTGCTGTGGCTGGCCGGGGCGCCCACGCGGCTGTTCGCCGGCGTGCTGGGCGTCGCCGTGGTGCTCGGCGCCCTCGCCATCGAGAGCAGCCCGCACCGCCTGAACCGCCTGGCCTGCATCGGCGCGACCGACCTGGGTCCGAACGACATCTGCTGGCAGGGCGTGCACGGCCTCTACGCCCTCGCCTCGGGCGGAATCTTCGGTTCCGGGCTCGGCGCCAGTGTGGAAAAATGGGGGCAACTCCCCGAGGCGCACACGGACTTCATCTTCGCCGTCACCGGTGAGGAACTCGGCCTCGCGGGCACGCTGTCGGTACTGGCCCTCTTCGCGGCTCTAGGCTATGCGGGTATCCGCGTGGCCGGACGCACGGAGGATCCCTTCGTGAGGTACGCCGCGGGAGGCGTGACCACCTGGATCATGGCCCAGGCCGTGATCAACATGGGTGCGGTGCTCGGCTTGCTGCCGATCGCCGGCGTCCCGCTCCCGCTGTTCTCCTACGGGGGATCCGCCCTGCTGCCGACCATGTTCGCCATCGGGCTGCTGATCGCCTTCGCGCGCGACGAGCCCGCTGCGCGGGCGGCGCTTGCGATGCGGCAACCCCGCTTTGGTAGAAAGCGGGCGGGAGGCACCAGGATGGATCGGGGGCCTCGGAGATGGAACACGATGCGACGGCGTGCCTCGGCGGCGCGTTCGTCCGGAGAGCGGTGAATTTCGGTGCATGTCGTACTCGCCGGTGGGGGGACCGCCGGCCACATCGAGCCCGCGCTCGCCCTCGCGGACGCCCTGCGCAGGCAGGATCCGACCGTGGGGATCACGGCCCTGGGCACGGAGCGCGGGCTGGAGACCAGGCTCGTCCCCGAGCGGGGCTATGAACTCGCGCTGATCCCCGCCGTCCCCTTGCCGCGCAAGCCGACCCCCGAGCTGATCACGGTCCCCGGGCGGCTGCGCGGCACGATCAAGGCTGCGGAGCAGATCATCGAGCGCACCAAGGCGGACGCCGTCGTCGGCTTCGGCGGCTATGTGGCACTGCCCGGCTATCTGGCCGCCAAGCGCCTCGGCGTGCCGATCATCATCCACGAGGCCAACGCACGCCCCGGCCTCGCCAACAAGATCGGCTCGCGGTACGCCGCCCAGGTCGCCGTCTCCACCCCGGACAGCAAGCTGCGCGGCGCCCGCTACATCGGCATCCCGCTGCGCCGCTCCATCGCCACCCTGGACCGCGCCGCCATGCGGCCCGAGGCCCGCGCCGCGTTCGGTCTCGACCCGAACCTGCCGACGCTGCTGGTCTCCGGCGGCTCCCAGGGCGCCCGCCGGCTCAACGAGGTCGTCCAGCAGGTCGCCCCGTACCTCCAGCAGTCCGGCATCCAGATCCTGCACGCGGTCGGCCCGAAGAACGAACTGCCGCAGGTGCACCAGATGCCGGGGATGCCGCCCTACATCCCGGTAAGTTATCTGGACCGGATGGACCTCGCGTACGCGGCGGCCGACATGATGCTCTGCCGCGCGGGCGCGATGACCGTCGCCGAGCTTTCCGCCGTCGGGCTGCCGGCCGCGTACGTTCCGCTGCCCATCGGCAACGGCGAACAGCGGCTGAACGCCCAGCCGGTGGTCAAGGCCGGCGGTGGGCTGCTGGTCGACGACGCGGAACTCACGCCCGAGTGGGTCCAGCAGAACGTCCTGCCGGTGCTCGCCGATCCGCACCGGCTGTACCAGATGTCCCGTGCAGCTAGCGAGTTCGGCCGCCGTGACGCCGACGAGCTGCTGGTCGGCATGGTGTACGAGGCGATCGCCTCGCGCCACCAGTAACAGCTTGAGGGAAGGCAGGAACCGTGGCCGGACCGACGACCGCCGAGCGCGGTGAGCGGAAGCAGGTTCGGCCCGGCCCGCCCCGGCCTCCTCGCCTCGGGCGGCTGCGCACCCTTCGTATGCTCATCATCCTTTCGCTGGCGGGGGTGTTGGCGGCCGGTGGCTCGCTCTGGCTGCTGTACGGCTCCCCGTGGCTGCGCGTGGAGCGCGTGTCCGTCTCCGGAACCCGGGTGCTGACTGCGGCGCAGGTGCGCGAGGCGGCCGGAGTACGGATCGGAACGCCGCTGATTTCCGTCGACACCGAGGCGATCGAGGCGCGTGTGCGTCGGAAACTGCCCCGAATTGACACGATTGACGCGGTCCGCTCCTGGCCTCACGGAATCGGGCTGAAAGTGGCTGAACGTACTCCGGTTCTGGTCATCAAAAACGGCGGAAAGTTCGTCGAAGTGGACAGGGAAGGTGTACGGTTCGCCACGGTTTCGCGAGCCCCGAACGGCATCCCGGCTCTGGAATTGACGGTCTCCAAGTCGGCCGGCTGGCGGCGATTCGGCACCGACCGGATGGTCCGTGAGGCCGCCCGCGTGGCCCAGGACGTACCGGCCGGCGTCAAGCGGGACATCCGGACCGTCAGAGTCCGTTCCTACGACGCCATCTCGCTGGAGTTGAGCGGCGGGCGGACGGTGCTGTGGGGCAGTGGCGAGAGGGGCCGCGCGAAGGCCGCCGCGCTCACCGCGCTGATGAAAGCCGCGTCCGGCGCGCGGCACTTCGATGTCAGCGTTCCCACCGCCCCGGCGTCATCGGGGAGTTGACGCACATCCGCGCAGGCCAGCACCCTGGTTGGGCACTGCTACGGCTGATCACATAGGGTGAAAAGAAAAGCGGGAGGTTCGGCGTGTTCGTTGAACGGGCGCCACTTGTCGACTTAGTGTCCTGTTCGGAAGAGTCCAAGGAACAGACACACTGGTAACCCTAAACTTCAGGGTTAGGGTTCGGGTCGGCGTTCGGACCGTCCCATTCGGCATCTGCCGTCGGGCCGCGGGTCACCCGCGGGGCGACGGCAACGTAATTCGAGGCGAGAGGCCTTCGACGTGGCAGCACCGCAGAACTACCTCGCAGTCATCAAGGTCATCGGTGTCGGCGGCGGTGGTGTCAATGCCATCAACCGGATGATCGAGGTCGGTCTCAAGGGCGTCGAGTTCATCGCCATCAACACCGACGCGCAAGCACTGTTGATGAGCGACGCCGACGTCAAGCTGGACGTCGGCCGGGAACTCACGCGCGGACTCGGCGCCGGGGCCAACCCGGACGTCGGCCGCAAGGCCGCCGAGGACCACCGCGAGGAGATCGAGGAGGTCCTCAAGGGGGCCGACATGGTCTTCGTGACGGCCGGTGAAGGCGGCGGCACCGGCACCGGCGGCGCGCCCGTCGTGGCCAACATCGCGCGCTCGCTCGGCGCGCTCACCATCGGCGTGGTCACGCGCCCGTTCACCTTCGAGGGACGGCGCCGCGCGAACCAGGCGGAGGACGGCATCGCGGCCCTCCGCGAAGAGGTCGACACCCTCATCGTCATCCCGAACGACCGGCTGCTGTCCATCTCGGACCGCCAGGTCTCGGTCCTCGACGCCTTCAAGTCGGCCGACCAGGTCCTGCTCTCCGGTGTCCAGGGCATCACCGACCTCATCACCACGCCCGGCCTGATCAACCTCGACTTCGCCGACGTCAAGTCCGTGATGTCCGAGGCCGGTTCCGCCCTCATGGGTATCGGCTCGGCCCGCGGCGACGACCGCGCGGTGGCCGCGGCCGAGATGGCGATCTCCTCGCCGCTCCTCGAGGCGTCCATCGACGGCGCCCGCGGTGTGCTGCTGTCCATCTCCGGCGGCTCCGACCTCGGCCTGTTCGAGATCAACGAGGCCGCTCAGCTGGTGAGCGAGGCCGCCCACCCCGAGGCCAACATCATCTTCGGTGCGGTGATCGACGACGCCCTCGGCGACGAGGTCCGGGTCACCGTGATCGCCGCCGGCTTCGACGGCGGCCAGCCCCCGGCCAAGCGGGAGAACGTCCTCGGCTCCTCCTCGCTCAAGCGCGAGGAACCGGTCCGCCCCGCCGAGAGCCGTCCGTCCTTCGGCTCGCTCGGCAGCGTCACGCCGAAGGAGGCCCCGGAGCCCGCCCCGGAGCCGGTGGCCGACCTCCCGGTGCCCCCGCCGTCGGTGCCGCCGTCGCGGACCTACTCGGACAGCGCGGCCGAGGAACTGGACGTTCCGGACTTCCTCAAGTGATAGGACGGCGCGACACCCTGAGCGGCGCGCACTTCGCCTTCACCGACCGGTGGGGCGGGGTGAGCGCCGCTCCGTACGAGGAGCTCAACCTCGGCGGCGCGGTCGGCGACGACCCCGAGGCCGTACGCACCAACCGGGAGCTGGCCGCGAAGTCGCTCGGCCTCGATCCGGTCCGGGTGGTGTGGATGAACCAGGTGCACGGTGCCGAAGTGGCCGTGGTGAACGCCCCCTGGGGTGAAAATCCGGTACCCGAGGTGGACGCGATCGTCACCGCCCGGCGCGGTCTCGCCCTCGCGGTGCTCACCGCCGACTGCACCCCCGTCCTGCTCGCCGACCCGGTCGCCGGCGTCGCGGCCGCCGCCCACGCCGGCCGGCCCGGCATGGTCGCCGGAGTCGTCCCCGCCGCCGTGCGCGCGATGATGGAACTGGGCGCCGACCCGTCCCGGATCGTCGCCCGCACGGGACCCGCGGTCTGCGGCCGGTGCTACGAGGTGCCGGAGGCCATGCGCGCCGAGGTGTCCGCCGTCGAACCGGCGGCGCACGCCGAGACGAGCTGGGGCACTCCCGCGGTCGACGTGACCGCCGGCGTGCACGCGCAGCTCGACCGGCTCGGGGTGCGCGACCGGGCGCAGTCCCCGGTGTGCACGCTGGAGTCGCACGATCACTTCTCGTACCGCCGTGACCGTACGACCGGGCGGCTCGCGGGTTATGTCTGGCTGGACTGATGGGGCATGACGGACCGTAGGGATCACATCGCCACGAACCTCGCGAAGGTGGAGGACCGGATCGCCGCCGCGTGCGCGGCCGCCGGGCGCAAGCGCGAGGAGGTGACCCTGATCGTGGTCACCAAGACCTATCCCGCCTCCGATGTGCGGATTCTGTCGGAACTCGGTGTGCGGCACGTCGCCGAGAACCGCGATCAGGATGCGGCACCGAAGGCGGCGGCTTGCTCAGATCTGCCGCTTTCGTGGCATTTTGTCGGTCAGTTGCAGACCAACAAGGTGCGATCCGTGGTCGGTTACGCGGATCTTGTGCAGTCCGTCGATCGTTCCAAGCTGGTGACGGCCCTGTCCAAGGAGGCCGTACGGGCCGGGCGCGAGGTGGGCTGTCTCATCCAGGTCGCGCTCGACGCGGGGGCGAGCGGTCGAGGGGAACGCGGAGGTGTGGCGCCCGAAGGAATCGAAGAGTTGGGCGACCTCGTCGCGAGCGCGCCGGGGCTGCGGCTGGACGGCCTGATGACGGTCGCCCCGCTCACCGGCGAGTACGCGGGGCGTCAACGGGCGGCGTTCGAGCGGCTCATGGATTTGTCGACCGACCTGCGCAGGGCCCATCCGGCTGCCACCATGGTCTCGGCAGGAATGAGTGCGGATCTCGAGGAGGCCGTTGCGGCCGGAGCGACACATGTGCGCGTCGGCACTGCGGTACTCGGAGTCCGCCCCAGGCTCGGGTAACGTCGCCAGGAAGTCGGACCACAGCAGAAAATATGGTCATTACCGCTGATAGGCGGGCGTAACGACCTCGTGGATCGCGGGCACTTGGCAGTCGTCAGCCGATCCACCACAGAGCGGAGGACTCAGAGCATGGCCGGCGCGATGCGCAAGATGGCGGTCTACCTCGGCCTCGTGGAGGACGATGGGTACGACGGCCGGGGTTTCGACCCCGATGACGACTTCGAGCCCGAGCTCGATCCGGAGCCGGAGCGGGACCGCCGGCGGCACGAACCGACTCACCAGGCGCACCAGGCACTTCAGTCCCAACGGGACGAATCGGTACGCGTGGTGCAGCCGCCGGCGCCCCGCGAGCCCGTGTCCCCTTCCGCTTCGCTACCCGCGGAATCCGGGCGTCCGGCCCGCATCGCGCCCGTGGCATCCATCACACAAGAACGCCAGAGTCTGGAGAAGAACGCACCGGTGATCATGCCCAAGGTCGTGTCCGAACGAGAGCCGTACCGGATCACCACGCTTCACCCCCGGACCTACAACGAGGCCCGTACCATCGGGGAACACTTCCGTGAGGGCACTCCTGTGATCATGAATCTGACTGAGATGGATGACACAGATGCGAAGCGACTTGTCGACTTTGCGGCCGGTTTGGTGTTTGGTCTTCACGGCAGCATCGAGCGGGTGACGCAGAAGGTGTTCCTGTTGTCGCCTGCTAACGTCGATGTCACGGCGGAGGACAAGGCCCGCATCGCAGAGGGCGGGTTCTTCAACCAGAGCTGAGACGCACGACCGGAAAGACGGCACGGGAGCAGGGGAGAGGGAAGCGCGGACCATGGGCGTGTTCCTACAGGTTGTCTACATCGCGCTGATGTGCTTCCTCGTCGTGCTGATTTTCCGGTTGGTCATGGACTACGTCTTCCAGTTCGCCCGCTCATGGCAACCCGGCAAGGCGATGGTGGTCGTTCTGGAGGCCACCTACACTGTCACCGATCCACCGCTGAAGCTTCTGCGGCGGTTCATCCCGCCGCTGCGTCTCGGGGGCGTGGCGCTCGACCTGTCCTTCTTCGTACTGATGATCATCGTCTACATCCTGATCTCGATCGTGGGCAGCTTCGCGAGGTGAATGTGGACGATACGGTCTTGCCGACTGCCGATGACTACGTTGAGGTGAAGACATGCCGCTGACCCCCGAGGACGTTCGGAACAAGCAGTTCACGACCGTCCGCCTCCGAGAAGGCTATGACGAGGACGAGGTCGATGCCTTCCTCGACGAGGTCGAAGCCGAACTGACCCGCCTGCTCCGGGAGAACGAGGACCTGCGCGCCAAGCTGGCCGCCGCCACTCGTGCCGCCGCGCAGAACCAGCAGAACATGCGCAAGCCCCCGGAGGGCCAGGACCAGCAGCATCAGCAGCAGGGCATGCGCGGTCCCGGGTCGCCCGTTCCCGCCGGGATATCGGGCCCGCCGCAGCAGCAGATGGGCGGCCCCATGGGTGGCCCGCCCCAGCTGCCGAGCGGTGCCCCGCAGCTGCCGGCCGGCCCCGGCGGCGGTCAGGGTGGTCCCCAGGGACCGGGTCCGATGGGCCAGGGTCCGATGGGTCAGGGTCCGATGGGTCAGGGTCCGATGGGCCAGGGTCCGATGGGTCAGGGTCCGATGGGTGGCCAGCCCCCGATGCAGCAGCAGATGGGTGGCCCCATGGGCGGTCCTATGGGCGGCCCCATGGGTGGTCCGGGGATGCCCGGCCAGGGTCCCGGTGGCGACAGCGCCGCGCGCGTTCTCTCGCTGGCCCAGCAGACCGCCGACCAGGCGATCGCCGAGGCCCGCGCCGAGGCGAACAAGATCGTCGGTGAGGCCCGCAGCCGCGCCGAGGGTCTGGAGCGCGACGCCCGTGCCAAGGCGGACGCCCTGGAGCGGGACGCGCAGGAGAAGCACCGCGTCGCGATGGGCTCCCTGGAGTCCGCCCGCGCCACGCTGGAGCGCAAGGTCGAGGACCTGCGTGGCTTCGAGCGCGAGTACCGCACGCGCCTGAAGTCGTACCTGGAGTCGCAGCTGCGTCAGCTGGAGACCCAGGCCGACGACTCGCTGGCCCCGCCGCGCACCCCGGCCACGGCTTCCCTGCCGTCGCCGTCGGCGCCGTCGATGGCCCCGGCGGGCGCCAGCGCCCCGTCGTACGGCGGCAACCAGACGATGGGTGGCGGCCCGGCTCCTTCTGCTCCGTCCTACGGCGGCCAGCAGCAGATGTCCCCGGCGATGACCCAGCCGATGGCGCCGGTCCGTCCGCAGGGCCCGTCGCCGATGGGCCAGGCGCCCTCGCCGATGCGCGGGTTCCTCATCGACGAGGACGACAACTGAGGGTCGTGAAGACGCCGTAGGCGTCGGCAGCGTTCAGGGCGGGGCCCCGGATCTCGATCCGGGGCCCCGCCCTTTCGTGTGGCATCTCTTTCGTGCGAAGTCCTTGGCGCCCGTGTTCGGACCGGAGAGCGGCTGTGCGTACGGACGCAACGCCGAAGGCCCGGGCCCGCCGAGATTTTTCGGCGGGCCCGGGCCTTGGGGTGTGTCTTACGCCTTGCGCAGGCGGAAGGTCAGGGACAGGCCCTCGTCGGTGAACGGCTCACCGTAGGTCTCGTCCGCCTCGCCCTGGGCGAAGTCCGTGGCGAGGACTTCCTCGGCGATCAACCCCGAGTGCTCGGTCAGGGCCGCGATGACCGCCGGGTCCGTCGCGGTCCAGCGCAGCGCGATGCGGTCGGCGACGTCCAGGCCGCTGTTCTTGCGGGCCTCCTGGATCAGCCGGATCGCGTCACGGGCGAGGCCCGCCTGCCGCAGCTCCTCGGTGATCTCCAGGTCGAGGGCGACCGTCGCGCCCGAGTCGGACGCCACCGACCAGCCCTCGCGCGGGGTCTCCGTGATGATCACCTCGTCCGGGGCGAGGGTGACGGTCTCGCCGTCGACGTCCACCGACGCCGTGCCCGCGCGCAGCGCCAGGGACAGCGCCGCCGCGTCGGCGTTCGCGATGGCCTTGGCCACGTCCTGGACGCGCTTGCCGAAACGCTTGCCGAGGGCCCGGAAGTTCGCCTTCGCCGTGGTGTCGACCAGGGAGCCGCCGACCTCGGAGAGGGAGGCCAGGGACGAGACGTTCAGCTCCTCCGTGATCTGCGTGTGCAGCTCCTTGTCCAGGGACTCGAAGCCGGCCGCCGCGACGAGCGCACGCGACAGCGGCTGGCGCGTCTTGACGCCCGACTCCGCGCGCGTGGCACGGCCCAGCTCCACGAGACGGCGCACCAGCACCATCTGCTGCGACAGCTCCGGGTCGATCGCCGACAGGTCCGCCTCCGGCCAGGACGCCAGGTGCACCGACTCCGGGGCGCCCGGGGTCACCGGCACGATCAGGTCCTGCCACACCCGCTCGGTGATGAACGGGGTGATCGGCGCCATCAGCTTCGTCACCGTCTCCAGGACCTCGTGCAGCGTGCGCAGCGCGGCCTTGTCGCCCTGCCAGAAGCGGCGGCGGGAGCGGCGGACGTACCAGTTGGAGAGGTCGTCGACGAACGCGGACAGCAGCTTGCCGGCGCGCTGGGTGTCGTACGCGTCCAGCGCCTGCGTCACCTGGTCGGTGAGCGCGTGCAGCTCCGAGAGCAGCCAGCGGTCCAGGACCGGGCGGTCGGCCGGGGCCGGGTCGGCCTCGCTCGGCGCCCAGTTGCAGGTGCGGGCGTACAGGGCCTGGAAGGCGACCGTGTTCCAGTAGGTGAGGAGCGTCTTGCGGACGACCTCCTGGATCGTGCCGTGGCCCACGCGGCGCGCCGCCCACGGGGAGCCGCCGGCCGCCATGAACCAGCGCACCGCGTCCGCGCCGTGCTGGTCCATGAGCGGGATGGGCTGCAGGGTGTTGCCCAGGTGCTTGGACATCTTGCGGCCGTCCTCCGCGAGGATGTGGCCCAGGCAGACGACGTTCTCGTACGACGACTTGTCGAACACCAGGGTGCCGACCGCCATCAACGTGTAGAACCAGCCGCGGGTCTGGTCGATGGCCTCGGAGATGAACTGCGCCGGGTAGCGGGACTCGAACAGCTCCTTGTTCTTGTACGGGTAGCCCCACTGCGCGAACGGCATCGAGCCCGAGTCGTACCAGGCGTCGATGACCTCGGGCACGCGCGTGGCGGTCTTCCCGCAGCCGTCCTGCGGACAGGCGAAGGTGACCTCGTCGATGAACGGTCGGTGCGGGTCCAGCTCCGACTGGTCGGTGCCCGTCAGCGCGGTCAGCTCCGCGCGGGAGCCGACGCAGGTGAGGTGACCGTCCTCGCAGCGCCAGATCGGCAGCGGGGTGCCCCAGTAGCGGTTGCGGGACAGCGCCCAGTCGATGTTGTTGTTCAGCCAGTCGCCGTACCGGCCGTTCTTGACGGTCTCCGGGAACCAGTTGGTCTTCTCGTTCTCCTCCAGGAGGCGGTCCTTGATCGCCGTGGTGCGGATGTACCAGGACGGCTGTGCGTAGTAGAGGAGCGCGGTGTGGCAGCGCCAGCAGTGCGGGTAGCTGTGCTCGTAGGGGATGTGCTTGAAGAGGAGACCGCGCTGCTGCAGGTCCTCGGTGAGCCGTTCGTCCGCCTTCTTGAAGAAGACACCGCCGACCAGCGGGAGGTCCTCCTCGAAGGTGCCGTCGGGGCGCACCGGGTTGACCACGGGCAGGCCGTACGCGCGGCACACCTTGAGGTCGTCCTCACCGAAGGCGGGGGACTGGTGGACCAGACCCGTACCGTCCTCGGTCGTGACGTACTCGGCGTTCACCACGTAGTGGGCCGGGGCGGGGAACTCGACCAGCTCGAAGGGACGTTGATACGTCCAGCGCTCCATCTCGGCGCCGGTGAAGGTCCGGCCCGTGGTCTCCCAGCCCTCGCCGAGCGCCTTGCCGACGAGCGGCTCGGCGACGACGAGCTTCTCTGCGCCGTTCGTCGCGACGACGTAGGTGACCTCGGGGTGGGCGGCGACCGCGGTGTTGGAGACCAGCGTCCAGGGGGTCGTCGTCCAGACAAGGAGAGCGGCCTCGCCGGCCAGCGGACCGGAGGTGAGCGGGAAACGGACATAGACCGACGGGTCCACGACCGTCTCGTAGCCCTGCGCCAGCTCGTGGTCCGACAGGCCCGTGCCGCAGCGGGGGCACCAGGGGGCGACGCGGTGGTCCTGGACCAGGAGCCCCTTGTCGAAGATCTGCTTGAGCGACCACCAGACGGATTCGATGTAGTCCGGGTCCATCGTGCGGTAGGCGCCGTCGAGGTCCGTCCAGTAACCCATGCGGGTCGTCAGCTCGGCGAAGGCGTCGGTGTGGCGGGTCACGGACTCGCGGCACTTGGCGTTGAACTCGGCGATGCCGTACGCCTCGATGTCCTTCTTGCCGCTGAAGCCGAGCTCCTTCTCGACCTCCAGCTCCACCGGGAGGCCGTGGCAGTCCCAGCCTGCCTTGCGGGCCACGTGGTAGCCGCGCATGGTGCGGAAGCGGGGGAAGACGTCCTTGAAGACGCGCGCCTCGATGTGGTGGGCGCCCGGCATGCCGTTGGCGGTGGGCGGACCCTCGTAGAACACCCATTCGGGGCGGCCCTCGGACTGCTCCAGGCTCTTGGCAAAGATCTTCTGCTCGCGCCAGAAGTCGAGCACCGCGTGCTCGAGCGCGGGCAGGTCGACCTGGGCGGGCACCTGGCGGTACTGCGTCATCGATCTTCCTCCGGCGGACGTGCTGCCTTCCGTCGGAGGGACGAGAGCCGGGAATTCCGAGAATTCTCCGTACGCCGTCTGCGGCGCTCCCGCGGTACCACCCTCCTTGGCTCCCCGGTGCGCCGTACGCGCCGGTGAGCCCCCTCATTGGGGTCGCGAAACCGGTTCTACTGACCCCTTGGCTCTCGCTGGGGCGTTCTTCCGGCGGCTCCGGGGTGATCTTCACGTCGCGCTCGCCCCCGGGCTCACACCGTCCCCGGGTCGCTCTGGGCTGCGTACGCCGCTACTCGTCCCCATCCACGCTTTTCGCTCCGCCCAGTGTACGGCGCCGCACGGACAGCGGCCGACCGGATTTCCCGCTCCGGCGGCCGGGGGCGCGGCGGCCCCGCAGGTGACCCGAATGGCGAGACGCCGGCCTGGCGGATTCGGGGAGCGGGGGCCCGGCGGATTACCGGGCCGAGAGCTGGGCACAACGGATGCAGGCTCGCCGCAGGGCACGCGCGTGGCGGGCGCTTCGCGGGCGTGCCCCGTTGCCGCGGGCCAGAAGTCGATTTATCGTCCCAGAACGACTCGCGCGCAAGATCACAATATGTGAAGGGGCCGCGGCCATGGTGGTGAAGAAGACCGCCGTACAGCAGTCGGCGTCCGGCAGCACCACGGGTGCGGCGGCCTCCGGCGGTGTGGCGGCCAGGAGCGTGGACGGAAAGAAGACCACCCATACGGCGGGGGCGAGGCGGACGGTCGGGCCGGCCGGCCGGCTGGGCCGGGCCCCCATCGAGGCCGGGGCCGGGAAGGGTGCGCACAGGGCCGGGGGGACGGGGACGCAGGGAAGGAGCACGGCGGCGGCCAGGGGCGCTGGAGCGGGAACCGCCGCCCCCGGTGGGGCGACCGACCTCGTGAGCGCCTCGGAGGGGCCGGGCGCGATGAGGGCGACGGCTGCCAGGACGGGCGAGCGGACCAGGGGGAGCACGGCCTCCGGCAAGGCGCCCGCCGGGCAGGCCGGCGGGCGCCGGACCGAGTCGAAGGCGGCACCCTCGAAGAAGGCGGCCAGGAAGGAAGGCGACCCCGAACGGTCGGTGGCTGAGAAGGCGGCGCCCGGCAAGGCGACGGCCACCGGCACCGCGGTCAGGAAGACGGCGGCGAAGAAGAGCGCAGCCGGGAAGAAGGCGGAGGTGACGAAGGCCGCCACCGGCAGGGCGGCGGCCGGGAAAGCCTCTCCCGAGGCGGTGGCCAAGAAGGCCGCCCCGAAGAAGACGGCGGTGACCGGCGCCGCGGTCAGGAAGACGGCGGCGAAGAAGAGCGCAGCCGGGAAGAAGGCGGTGGCGAAGAAGACGGTGGCGAAGAAGACCACCGCCCGGACGGCACCGGCCAGGAAGACCGTCGCCAAGAAGGCAGCGGCGGCCGAGAAGGCGGCGGTCGAGGAGGCCGTCCCGAAGAAGGCGGCGGCCAAGAAGTCCGTCACCGAGAAGTCCGTCACCAAGAAGGCGGCGGCCAAGAAAGCGGCAACCAAGGGTGTCGCTGCCAGGAAGGCGGCAGCACCCGGCACTGTTCCCGAGAAGGCGGCGGCGAAGAAGGCGGCGCCCGGCAAGGAGGCTCCGGTGACCAGCACCGTCGCGAAGAAGGCGGCAGCGAAGAAGGCCGCTGCGGAGAAGGCGGCGGCCGAGAAGGCCGTCACTCCCACGACGGCGGCCGAGAAGGCCGTCACCCCCAAGACGGCGGCCAGGAAAGCCGCCCCCGAGAAGGCGGCCCCCTCCAAAGCCGCTGCCGACAAGAGCGCCGCGAAGGGCGGCACGACGAAAAGCACCTCCACGAAGAGTGCGGCCAAGAAGAGCACGGCCAAGAAGGCGAGCGAGGTCGAGGCCGCGAAGCAGACGGGAGCCACGACGGTGGTTGCGAAGAAGACTCCTGGGACGGCCACGGCGGACACGGGCCCCACCGCGGTCCCCAAGGCGAGGATCGCCGCGGCCGGGCCCGGGGAACTGGCGGTGCGCCCCGGAGAGGACCCGTGGACCCCCGAGGAGGTGGCCGAGGCACGCGCCGAGCTGGAGTCCGAGGCCGTGCGGCTGCGCGGCGAGATCGACGCCTCCGAACAGGCGCTGGTCGGTCTGATGCGCGACTCCGGGGACGGCGCGGGCGACGACCAGGCGGACACCGGCACCAAGAACATCACCCGTGAGCACGAGCTGGCGCTCGCCCACAACGCCCGGGAGATGCTCGAACAGACGGAACACGCCCTGGAACGTCTCGACTCCGGGACCTACGGCCTGTGCGAGAGCTGCGGCAACCCCATCGGAAAGGCCCGTATGCAGGCCTTTCCGCGCGCCACCCTGTGCGTGGAATGCAAGCAGAAGCGGGAACGCCGCCCGTGACCCCCGGCTGAACACCTGATCCGGCGCGGTGGTGTCGTAGTCTCGTCCAGTCAGGGCACCTAGGTTGAGGGATTCACGTGGCAGAGGCGGAGCGCATCATCGGTACGCCGGACATCCCAGACGCGGCCGGGCCGGAGCAGTCCGACGGGCGGGCCCCGGCCGAGGGCGCCGGAGCCCAGGAGCCGGGTTCCGGCGCCGCCGAGCGCCCCAAGGGCAGGCGCCGCATCGCGGTCCTGTTCGCGGTCGCCGCCTTCGCGTACGCCCTGGACCTGAGCAGCAAGCTGATCGTGGTCGCGAAGCTGGAGCACCACGAGCCGATCGAGATCATCGGGGACTGGCTGAAGTTCGAGGCGATCCGCAACCCGGGTGCGGCCTTCGGCTTCGGTGAGGCCTTCACCGTGATCTTCACGGTGATCGCGGCGGCGGTGATCGTGGTGATCGCCCGGCTCGCCCGCAAGCTCTACAGCCTGCCCTGGGCGATCGCCCTCGGCCTGCTGCTCGGCGGCGCGCTCGGCAACCTCACCGACCGGATCTTCCGCTCGCCGGGCGTGTTCGAGGGCGCGGTCGTCGACTTCATCGCGCCCAAGCACTTCGCCGTCTTCAACCTGGCCGACTCGGCGATCGTCTGCGGCGGCATCCTCATCGTGCTGCTGTCCTTCCGCGGGCTCGACCCGGACGGCACCGTCCACAAGGACTGAGATCGCGGGCTGTCGACAGGGGCCGAGGCCGCTGTCCACAGGCTCCTCTCGGGGCCGGGGCACCCGTCCGGCATACTCGACGGGTGAGCACGCTTCCCGAGATCCGTACCCTGCCCGTGCCCGACGGCCTGGAGGGCGAGCGCGTCGACGCCGCCATCTCCCGCATGTTCGGCTTCTCCCGCACCAAAGCCGCGGAGCTGGCCGCGGCGGGCAAGGTGCACGTCGACGGCGCCGTGGTCGGCAAGTCGGAGCGGGTGCGCGGCGGCGCCTGGCTCGAGGTCGAGATGCCGCAGGCGCCCGCGCCGGTGCAGGTGGTCGCCGAGCCGGTCGAGGGCATGGAGATCGTGCACGACGACGAGGACGTGGTCGTGATCGTCAAGCCGATCGGCGTCGCCGCGCACCCCAGCCCCGGCTGGACCGGCCCGACCGTGATCGGCGGCCTGGCAGCGGCCGGCTACCGGATCTCCACCTCCGGCGCCGCCGAGCGCCAGGGCATCGTCCACCGCCTCGACGTCGGCACGTCCGGCCTGATGGTGGTGGCCAAGTCGGAGTACGCGTACACGTCGCTCAAGCGCCAGTTCAAGGAGCGCACGGTCGACAAGCGCTACCACACGCTCGTCCAGGGCCACCCCGACCCGACCAGCGGCACTATCGACGCACCCATCGGCCGCCACCCCGCCCACGACTACAAGTGGGCGGTGACAGCCGACGGCAAGCCCTCGGTCACGCACTACGACCTGCTCGAGGCGTTCCGCTCGGCGTCCCTGCTCGACGTCAAGCTGGAGACGGGGCGCACCCACCAGATCCGCGTCCACATGGCCGCCCACCGGCACCCGTGCGTCGGCGACCTGACGTACGGCGCGGACCCCACGCTCGCCAAGCGGCTCGGCCTGACCCGCCAATGGCTGCACGCCGTACGCCTCGGCTTCGAGCACCCGGGGGACGGGCAGTGGGTGGAGTTCGAGAGCGCCTACCCCGCCGATCTGCAGAAGGCACTGGACAAGGTGCGCGAGGAGAGCTGGGCATGAGCGCCGGGAACGCCGGGTACGTCGTGCGGATCGCCGAGGAGGCCGCCGACCGTGAGGTGTGCTTCGCGGTCCGCAAGGAGGTCTTCGTCGCCGAGCAGGGCGTGCCCGAGGACATCGAGTACGACGCCTACGACGCCGGTGCCGTGCACGTCCTGGCCGTACGGGAGGACGGCGTCCCGCTCGGTACGGGCCGGCTGCTGTACGGGGAGGCGGCCGCCGCCAAGAACGGCGGCGACGCGTCCGTGGGCTCGCTCGGACGGCTCGCGGTGACGCGGGAGGCACGCGGGCTGGGTGTCGGCGCGGCGCTGGTGCGGGCCATCGAGGACGCGGCACGCGCGCGTGGTCTGACGGCGGTGGACCTGCATGCGCAGACCCACGCGCTGGGCTTCTACGAGCGGCTGGGCTACGCGGCGTACGGACCGGAGTTCCCCGACGCGGGGATACCGCACCGATCGATGCGCCGCTTTCTGTAGTGAAGCCGGAAAAAGGGGTGAGAAGGGTGGCATGGCAGGCTTGAGACCTGCTGTGTGACGTCGAACTTCCCGGAGCGCTCACCGTGGACCAACTGGCCCTGTTCCTGCTGCTGTTGCTCGGGGCCGTGGTGAGCGTCCCGGTCGGGGACCGGCTCCGGCTGCCGGCGCCGGTGCTGATGACCCTGCTCGGGATCGTGCTCGCCCTGCTCGACTTCGTGCCCAACGTCAACATCCCGCCCGGGCTGATCCTGCCCGCGCTGCTGCCGCCGCTGCTGTACGCGGCGGTGCGCCGCACCTCGTGGCGGCAGTTCACGGCGAACAAGCGGCCCATCTTCCTGCTGGCCGTCGCGCTGGTGTTCGTCACCACCGTGTGCGTGGCCGCCGTCGCCCACGAGGTCGTGCCGGGGCTGCCGGTCGCCGCGGCAGTGGCGCTCGGCTCCCTGGTCGCGCCGCCCGACCCGGTCGCGGCGACCGCCGTGGCGGGACAGCTCGGGCTGCCCCGCCGTCTGGTGTCGATCCTGGAGGGCGAGGGCCTGTTCAACGACGTCACGGCGATCGTGCTGTACCACGTCGCGATCGCCGCCGCCGTCAGCGGAACGTTCTCGCTACCGCACGCCCTGCTCGAACTGGCACTCTCCGCGGTCGTGGCCCTCGCCGTCGGGCTCGCCCTCGGCTGGGCCGCCAACAAGCTGCTCGACCTGCTCGGCGACGCCACCCTGCAGATCGGGCTGACGCTCCTCGTGCCGTACGCCTCCTACGTCCTTGCCGAGGAACTGCACGGCTCCGGTGTGCTGGCCGTGCTGATCACCGCGCTGTTCCTGGCGGAGTACGCCGCCGATCCGGACGACGTGATGATGAGGCTCGCCGGACACACGTTCTGGGACGTGGTGGACACTCTGGTCACCGGGATCGCGTTCGGGCTGATCGGGCTGGAACTGCATCACGCGATCCGGACCGCGTCCGGGCGGTGGGGCGAGATGCTCGGCTGGGCCGCCGCGATCGTGGCCGTCGTGGTGTTCGTCCGCCTCGCGTGGCTGCTGCCCGCGACCTGGCTGACCAAGCGGCTGCACGCCAAACGGGACTACGACGAGGAGATCCCGGTGTCCTGGCGGGAGACCGTCGTCATGTGGTGGTCGGGGATGCGGGGCGTGGCGTCGGTGGCGCTGGCCCTGGCCATTCCGCTGACCATGGACGACGGATCGCCCTTCCCCGGCCGCGACGAGATCGTCTTCATCGCCTTCGGGGTGATCATCGCCACGCTCGTGCTCCAAGGGCTCACGCTGCCGTGGCTGGTGCGGAAGCTGAACGTGCGGGCCGACACAGAGCGCGAAAAGGAGTTCGAGCACGCGCTGGCGGTCCGCGCGGCCAAGGCGGCGAAGCGCAGACTGAAGGAGATCGAACAGGTAGAGGAGTTGCCGGACGAGCTCTCCGAGCAACTGTTGCGGCGGGCCTTCGACATCGGCGCCCGCATCAGCCCCGACCTCGGGGACGAGGAGCGGCGCGAGGCCCACGAGCAGCGGGCCCGGCGCGTCAAGCGGGTGCGCAGGATCCACGGGGAGATGCTGAGCGCGGCACGCCACGAGGTGCTGGCGGCACGCAGCGAACCGGGTGCCGACCCGGAGATCGTCGACCGGGTGCTGCGCCACCTGGACGTCCGCAGCCTGCGCTGACACCGGTATCCGGGGCCGCGACCCGCCCGGCCGACCAACCGCCCCACCAGGAGCGGCTTTTGTACGATCGGATCATGACGCGCAACGTGGTGATCAGTGGCGGTGGCACGGGGATCGGACTGGCGGCGGCGCGGGCCTTCGCCGCGGACGGGGACCGGGTGCTGCTGCTCGGACGCCGGACCGAGGTGCTGGAGAAGGCCGACGTGCCCGGGGCGCTCACCTACGCGGCCGACCTGAGCGATCCCCACGCCGTGCGCGGGGTGGCCCAGTTCGTGGCCGCCGAGCTGGGCACCGTGGACGTCCTCGTCAACAACGCGGGCGGCAGCGGACTTCTGGAGCCCAAGTCCGACACGGAGGACCCGCTCGAAGCCGTGGCGCACACCTGGACCGTCAACTTCCGGCTGAACGTGCTGACGGCAGCCCTGCTCACGGAGGCGCTGCGGGACCGGCTCGCCTCCCCCGGCGGGCGTGTGCTTTTCCTCAGCTCCATCGCCGCCTACCGCGGCTCCGGCAGCGGCGCGTACGCCGGGTCCAAGGCCGCCCTGCACCCCTACGCCTTCGATCTGGCCCGGGAGGTGGGCCCACGCGGCATCACGGTGAACGTGGTCGCGCCGGGCTACATCGAGGACACCGAGTTCTTCGGCGACGCCATGGATCCGGAGCGACGCGAGCAGCGCATCGCGGAGACGTCGACCGGCCGCGCCGGTACGCCCGGCGACGTCGCCGCCACCCTGCACTGGCTGGCGTCCCCCGGCGCCCGCCACATCACCGCGCAGGTGATCCAGGTCAACGGCGGTGCGGAACGCGGCCGCTGACGCGGGCGGGGATCAGCCCCGGCCCACCCGCTGCTGCTCGTACGCCTTGTGGAACTGTCCGTCGTGCCCGTCGTGCGAGGAGTGACCGTCCCAGCCGGGCGGAGGCACCGCGCCCGCGGTGTTGACCCGCGGCAGCGCGTAGGGATGCTCCTCGGCCAGCCAGCGGATGAGCTCCTCGCGCACCGTGACCCGGGCCGTCCATATGTCGTCCGCGTCCTTCGCGGTCACCAGTGCCCGCACCTGCATGGTGTTGGGCGTCGAGTCGGTGACCTGGAGGCCGTAGGCGCGGCCGTCCCACGCCGGGCAGCGGCGCAGGATGTCCCGCAGCTTGTCGCGCATCGCGTCCACGGGCGCGGTGTGGTCGACGTGGAAGTAGACGATGCCGGTCATCTGGGCGCTGCCGCGCGACCAGTTCTCGAAGGGCTTGGAGGTGAAGTACGACACCGGCATGGTGATCCGTCGCTCGTCCCAGGTGCGCACGGTCAGGAACGTCAGGGTGATCTCCTCGACCGTGCCCCACTCGCCGTCCACGACCACCGTGTCGCCGAGCCGCACCATGTCGCCGAACGCGATCTGCAGCCCGGCGAAGAGGTTGGAGAGCGTGGACTGCGCGGCGACACCGGCGACGATGCCGAGGATGCCGGCCGAGGCCAGCAGCGAGGCGCCGGCCGTACGCATGGCCGGGAACGTCAGCAGCATCGCGCTGGCCGCCACCACCCCGACGGTCGCGTACACCACCCGCATGATCAGCGTGACCTGGGTGCGCACGCGCCGGACCCGGGCCGGGTCGTGGTGGGCGCGGGCGTAGCGGCTGTACGTCGTCTCGACCACGGCCGCCGCGATGCGGATCACCAGCCATGCCGCGGAACCGATCAGCACCAGGGTGAGCGTCCGGCCGATGCCGACCTGATGCGCCTGGAGCACTTTCGCCTGGTCGTAAGAGCCCCTCAGCAGGGCCGCGCACAGCACCAGCTGGTAGGGGATGCGGCCGCGGCGCAGCAGACCCCACAGGGGCGTCTCGGGGTGTCCGGCGTTCGCCTTGCGCAGCAGGACGTCCGTGCCCCACCCGATGAGCAGGGTGAGTCCGACCGTGCCGCCGACGACGATCACCGGGCGCAGTACGTTCTCCATCCTTGGAACGTAACCGGTGAGGCCCGACGTGAACCTGTGGCCAAGAACACCCGCTGCCGCGCAGCGCACGGCGTTGTCCGTCCCGGCTGGCACCATGGGCTCATGAACATCATGCTCTTCCACTCGACGTACGGGCTGCGGCCGGCCGTGCGGGCCGCAGCCGACCGGCTCCGCGCCGCCGGGCACGAGGTGTGGACCCCCGACCTGTTCGACGGCCGCACCTTCGACACGGTCGAGGAGGGCATGGCCTTCAAGGACGAGATCGGGAAGGAAGAGCTGCTCAAGCGGGCCGTCCTGGCCGCCGCGCCGTACTCGGAGCGAGGGCTCGTGTACTCAGGGTTCTCGCTCGGTGCGTCCATCGGGCAGACCCTGGCGCTCGGCGACCACAAGGCGCGCGGACTCCTGCTGCTGCACGGCACCTCGGACATCGCGCCGAGCGCCTCGGTGGACGCCCTGCCGGTCCAGCTGCACGTCGCGGAGCCGGACCCGTTCGAGACGGACGACTGGCTGAGCGCCTGGTACCTGCAGATGGGCAGAGCGGGCGCGGACGTGGAGATCTACCGGTACGCGGGCGCGGGCCACCTGTACACCGACCCGGACCTGCCGGACTACGACGAGGAGGCGGCCGAGGCCACCTGGCGGGTGGCGCTCGGCTTCCTCGACAGCCTGTAGCGGGTTCGCGGCGGCCTACACGGGGTCGTACGTCCGCTCGACCTTCTGTGTGCCGCTGCGCGTGCGGTACGACCGCTCCCAGGACGAGGTGGCGCTCGCGTTCGTACGGTCGGACAGGACGTAGTAGTCCATCTGCGCTCGCTCGGCGGTGATGTCCAGCACGCCGTAGCCGTGGCGGTCGGTGTCCACCCAGTGGACGTGCCGGTTGGCAGCACGGATCACCGGTGCCGCTACCGCCGAGACGGTGCCCTCGGGGACCTTGACGATGTCGTCGAGGTTGTCGGAGGTGACCGAGGTGACCACGAACTCGGTGGCGGCGGAGGCGGACAGCGGGTAGGTGCCCGCGTCGACGGGGACGTCGTTGGCCCACGCCATGTGGATGTCGCCGGTCAGGAACACGGTGTTCCGGACGGCGTTGGCCCGCAGATGGGCGAGGAGTTCACGACGGTCGTCGGTGTAGCCGTCCCACTGGTCGGTGTTGACGGCGATGCCCTCCTGCGGCAGCCCCAGCAGCTTGGCCAGCGGCCTCAGCAGATCCGCGGAGAGCGAGCCGATGACGAACGGCGCGATCATCACCGAGTTGCCGACCAGCCGCCAGGTGGTGTCGGACGCCTTCAGGCCCGCCTTGAGCCAGTCGAGTTGGGCGCGGCCCGTGATCGTGCGGTCCGGGTCGTCGACGGAACCGCTGCCCGTGGACGCCTGCTGGGAGCGGAAGGAGCGCAGGTCCAGCAGGGAGAGGTCGGCCAGCTTGCCGAAGCGCAGCCGGCGGTAGGTCGTGCCCTCGACGGCCGGGCGGACCGGCATCCACTCGAAGTACGCCTGCTTCGCCGCGGCCTTGCGGGCCGTCCAAGTGCCCTCGGCGCCCTCGGTGTGGTTGACCGCACCGCCCGACCAGGCGTTGTCGGCGAACTCGTGGTCGTCCCAGATCGCGATGACCGGTGCCTTCGCGTGCAGGGCCTGCAGGTCGGGGTCCGTCTTGTACTTCGCGTGCCGGATCCGGTAGTCGGCCAGCGTGATGATCTCGTTCGCCGGGGCGTGCGGGCGCACGACCGTGCCACGGGCCGCGTACTCGCCCGTCTTGTACTCGTAGATGTAGTCGCCCAGGTGCAGCCACGCGTCCAGGTCGCCCCGGGCGGCAAGGTGCCGGTACGCCGCGAAGTAGCCGGCCTCCCAGTTGGCGCAGGACACCACGCCGAAGCGCAGCCCGGACACGGCGGCGTCGGCGGCCGGCGCGGTGCGGGTGCGGGCGACGGGGGAGTCGGTGCCGCCGGCGGAGAAGCGGAACCAGTAGTCGGTGGCCGGCTCCAGCCCCCGGACGTCGGCCTTCACGGTGTGGTCCGAGGCGGCGGTCGCGGTGACGGATCCCTTGGCGACGATCGCTGTGAACGCCTTGTCCTTGGCGAGCGCCCAGGTCACCTCGGTGTCGGGCCCGAGCCCGGAGCCGGGTGTCGCCTCCGCGGTGGGTGTCACCCGGGTCCACAGCAGGACGCCGTCGGGCAGCGGGTCACCGGAGGCCACGCCGTGCAGGAAGGCCGGTGTGTCGGCGGCGGCCCGGGCGGGAAGGGCGCCGACGAGCGGCGCGCCCAGAACAGCCGTCGCCGCCGCGGCCTTGACGACCGTACGGCGGCGGGGGGAAAGGGAGTTGACGCTCTCGGATGATCTGTGTCGACTGGTCACGGCCGAGCAGACTACTGACCGGTACGCGCAAAGAGCGGGCGAACACGCAAAGTTCGCCCGCTCTTTCTCCGCCCGACCGCTCAGGCCCGCCCGGGGGACCGGTCAGGACTTGAGCGCGTTGTCGATCGCCGCGTTGAACTCGGCCACCGTCATCGGCGCGTTCTTGCCGTCGGACCCGGTGAGCGTCTTGCCGTCCATCTTCAGGGTCGGCGTGCCCTGCACCCCGCTCTTGTTGAAGACGTCGGACATGTCCAGCGCCCACTTGTCGTAGGTGCCGTCCTTCACGGCCTTCTGGAACGCCGCGTTGTCCTTCAGGGCGGGGACGGTGTTCGCGACCTTGATCAGGTAGCTGTCGTCCTTGAACTTGTCCTCGGTCTCCTCCGGGTGCCACTTCGCCGAGTACAGCGCGGTCTTGTACTCGAGGAACGCCTCGGGGCTGACGTTCAGCGCGGCTCCCATGGCGCTCAGGGCGTTCTTGGAGCCCTCGCCCTGGGTGTTGGTGTCGATGAACGAGGCCCCGACGTACTGGATCTTGAACTTGCCCTCGTCGAGGTCCTTCTTGACGGTCGAGCCGACCATCTGCTCGAACTGGGCGCAGATCGGGCAGCGCGGGTCCTCGTACATGACCAGGGTCTTCTTGGCGCTGCTCTTGCCGATCACGACGGTGGTGCCGTTCGCGCCGGAGGTGTTGGCCGGCGCGACGAGCTTGTCGCTCTTCGCGGCCTCCCAGTGGCTGGGCTTGTTGTTCTGCACGACGGCGTAGCCGACGCCGCCGGCGACGGCGAGCACGGCGACGACCGAACCGGCGACGATCAGCTGCCGCTTGACCTTGTCGCGCTTGGCCTGCCGCTCGCGCTCGACGCGCAGCCGCTCACGGGCCGCCGTCTTCGCCGCCTGGCTGTTCCGCTTGCTCATGGGTGATCTCCTCGGGGACGCGCATCGTCTGCGCGGGGTGAGAGTGGGGACTGGAGTGCTCGGGGTGTCGCTCAGGCCAGGGCGACCGAGCACGGCGGTCCACGCCGTCCCAGGGAGTGCACGAAGAGGCGGGTGCGCAGGGCGGTGATCCGGGGCGCGGGGCGCGGCGCCGGACCGGCCGGAGCGAGCCGTACCGTCGCCGCGGCGACCGCGAGCAGCAGCGGCCGGAACGTGGTCGCGGCCACCGCGCCGAGCAGCTGGGCCAGCGCCCGCTCGCCGCGGCGCAGCCAGGCGGCGGCCAGCAGCCCCACGCTCACATGGGCGGCGAGCAGCAGCCAGGCGGTCTCCGGGTCGGCGTGCGCCAGGAGCGCCGCGATCCGGTCGCTGCCGGTGCCGGTGACCCGGCTGAGGGGGGTGCCCACGCTGCCGCCGCTGCACAGCAGGTCCAGGCCCACCGAGCGCAGCGGGCCGGTGACCGGGCCGCCCGCCCTGCCGTAGCAGGCGTGCTGGCCGGTGGTGAACACCGTGTCCGCGGTCAGCTCCAGCGGCACCAGCAGGGCGGCGATCTTCCCGAAGCCGCGCTCACGGCCCGCCAGCGCGTACGCGACGACGAAGACGGCGGCGGCTATGGCGGCCACCGTCCCCATCGGCAGGGGGACCTCGGACAGCAGCACGTGCGACGCGGTGCTGAGTGTCACGACCAGCGCCGTGAACAGCGCCGCGCGTACGGCTCTGAGGTGGGTCCCGGATATGTCCATAGCAGAGGAGAGTGTGTCACGTGCTCCCGTAAGGGAACACTAAAGGACTCCCGTACCGGGCCCTTCCGTCACAGACCTGGAATCCGGCCGTTGCGGAACAGGTCCACGAAGACCTGGTGGTCCGCACGCGCGCGTGCCCCGTAGGTGTGGGCGAAGTCCACCAGCAGTTCCCCGAAGCCGTCCTCGTCGGCGGCGATCGCCGCGTCGATGGCCCGCTCGGTGGAGAAGGGCACCAGGGACTCGCCGGACTGGTCGTCCGCCGCCGCGTGCATGGCGGCGGTGGCACGGCCCAGGTCGGCGACGACCGAGGCGATCTCCTCCGGGTCGTCGATGTCGCCCCAGTCCAGGTCGACCGCGTACGGCGACACCTCGGCGACCAGCTGGCCCGCGCCGTCCAGCTCGGTCCAGCCCAGCCACGGGTCGGCGTGCGCCTGCAGGGCGCGCTGGGAGATCACCGTGCGGTGGCCCTCGTGCTGGAAGTACTCACGGATCACGGGGTCCGTGATGTGCCGGGAGACGGCCGGGGTCTGGGCCTGCTTGATGTAGATCACGACGTCGTTCTCCAGGGCGTCGCTGTGGCCCTCGAGGAGGATGTTGTACGAGGGCAGTCCGGCCGAGCCGATGCCGATGCCGCGCCGCCCGACGACGTCCTTGACCCGGTAGGAGTCCGGGCGGGCCAGGGACGTCTCCGGCAGCGTCTCCAGGTAGCCGTCGAAGGCCGCGAGCACCTTGTAGCGGGTGGCGGCGTCCAGCTCGATGGAGCCGCCGCCCGGCGCGAAGCGGCGCTCGAAGTCGCGGATCTCGGTCATCGAGTCCAGCAGCCCGAAGCGGGTGAGCGAGCGGGCGTCGCGCAGCGCGTCCAGAAGCGGGCCCTGGGCGGTGTCCAGGGTGAAGGGCGGCACCTCGTCGCTCTTGGCCCCGGTGGCCAGGGCGTGGACGCGCTCACGGTAGGCCGCGGCGTAGATGCGGACCAGCTCGGTGATCTGGTCGTCGCTGAGCGCCTTCGCGTACCCGATCAGCGCCATGGAGGCGGCGAAGCGCTTCAGGTCCCAGGTGAAGGGGCCGACGTACGCCTCGTCGAAGTCGTTCACATTGAAGATCAGGCGGCCCGTGGAGTCCATGTAGGTGCCGAAGTTCTCGGCGTGCAGGTCGCCGTGGATCCACACCCGCGAGGTGCGGTCGTCCAGGTACGGGCCGCCGCGCTTGTCCGCGTCGAGGTCGTGGTAGAAGAGGCACGCCGTGCCCCGGTAGAACGCGAACGCGGAGGCCGCCATCTTGCGGAACTTCACGCGGAACGCGGCCGGGTCGGCGGCGAGCAGCTCGCCGAAGGCGGTGTCGAAGACGGCGAGGATCTCCTCACCGCGTTGCTCGGCGCTGAGCTGCGGAACCGACATCGCTGGGTGCCTCCTGATACGGGTGGTGCGTGACGTCTGGGGGGTGATCTTCGCGGGTGTTCCCTCACGCCAACGTCCGGCGGTGCGGGGGAGTGCCCACGTTTCCTCCGCATGAAGGTACGCGCCGGACGCCTCCGGGTGTCAGTGCCGAGGCATAGACTTCGACGCTGTCCCCCAGACTGTCCGAAGCCGGTGGGGCTGCTGTCGACGTAAGTTCTCCTTGGAGGCCACAACCGTGTCAAAGCCGCCGTTCACGCACCTGCACGTCCACACCCAGTACTCGCTGCTGGACGGTGCCGCGCGGCTGAAGGACATGTTCAACGCGTGCAACGAGATGGGCATGACCCACATCGCCATGTCCGACCACGGCAACCTCCACGGGGCGTACGACTTCTTCCACTCCGCGAAGAAGGCCGGAATCACCCCCATCATCGGCATCGAGGCGTACGTCGCCCCCGAGTCCCGGCGCAACAAGCGCAAGATCCTCTGGGGCCAGCCGCACCAGAAGAGGGACGACATCTCCGGTTCCGGTGGTTACACCCACAAGACGATGTGGGCGGTGAACAGGACCGGCCTGCACAACCTCTTCCGCCTGTCCTCCGACGCGTACGCCGAGGGCTGGCTGCAGAAGTGGCCCCGCATGGACAAGGAGACCATCGCGCAGTGGTCCGAGGGGATCGTCGCCTCCACCGGATGCCCTTCCGGCGAGGTGCAGACCCGGCTGCGCCTCGGCCACTTCGACGAGGCCCTGAAGGCGGCCGCCGAGTACCAGGACATCTTCGGCAAGGACAAGTACTTCCTGGAGCTGATGGACCACGGCATCGAGATCGAGCGCCGGGTCCGTGACGGCCTGCTCGAGATCGGCAGGAAGCTCGGCATCCCGCCGCTGGTCACCAACGACTCGCACTACACGTACGCGCACGAGGCGTCCGCCCACGACGCCCTGCTGTGCATCCAGACCGGCAAGAACCTCTCCGACCCGGACCGCTTCAAGTTCGACGGCACGGGCTACTACCTGAAGTCCACGGAGGAGATGTACGCCATCGACTCCTCGGACGCGTGGCAGGAGGGGTGTGAGAACACCCGGCTGATCGCGGAGATGGTCGACACCGAGGGCATGTTCGTCAAGCGCGACCTCATGCCCAAGTTCGACATCCCCGAGGGGTACACCGAGGTCACCTGGTTCCAGGAGGAGGTCCGCCGCGGCATGGAGCGCCGCTTCCCGGGCGGCATCCCCGAGGACCGCATGAAGCAGGCCGAGTACGAGATGGACGTCATCATCCAGATGGGGTTCCCGGGCTACTTCCTCGTGGTCGCCGACTTCATCATGTGGGCCAAGAAGAACGGCATCGCGGTGGGCCCCGGCCGCGGCTCGGCCGCAGGCTCGATCGTCGCCTACGCCCTCGGCATCACCGACCTGGACCCGATCCCGCACGGCCTGATCTTCGAGCGGTTCCTCAACCCCGAGCGCATCTCGATGCCCGACGTCGACATCGACTTCGACGAGCGCCGGCGCGTCGAGGTGATCCGGTACGTGACGGAGAAGTACGGCGCCGACAAGGTCGCCATGATCGGCACCTACGGCACCATCAAGGCCAAGAACGCGATCAAGGACTCCGCGCGCGTCCTCGGCTACCCGTACGCGATGGGCGACCGCATCACCAAGGCCATGCCCGCCGACGTCCTCGGCAAGGGCATTCCGCTGTCCGGCATCACCGACCCGAGCCACCCCCGCTACTCGGAGGCCGGCGAGGTCCGGTCGATGTACGAGAACGAGCCGGACGTGAAGAAGGTCATCGACACCGCACGCGGCGTGGAGGGCCTGGTGCGGCAGATGGGCGTGCACGCGGCCGGCGTGATCATGTCCAGCGAGACCATCACCGAGCACGTCCCGGTCTGGGTGAGGCACACCGACGGTGTGACCATCACCCAGTGGGACTATCCGAGCTGTGAGTCGCTCGGCCTGCTGAAGATGGACTTCCTGGGCCTGCGCAACCTCACGATCATGGACGACGCCGTCAAGATGGTGAAGGCGAACAAGGGGATCGACATCGATCTCCTGAGCCTCCCGCTCGACGACCCCAAGACCTTCGAGCTGCTCCAGCGCGGCGACACCCTCGGCGTCTTCCAGTTCGACGGCGGCCCCATGCGCTCGCTGCTGCGGCTGATGAAGCCCGACAACTTCGAAGACATCTCCGCCGTGTCGGCTCTGTACCGGCCGGGCCCGATGGGCATGAACTCCCACACGAACTACGCCCTGCGCAAGAACGGGCAGCAGGAGATCACGCCGATCCACCCCGAGCTGGAGGAGCCGCTCAAGGAGGTCCTGGACGTCACCTACGGCCTGATCGTCTACCAGGAGCAGGTGCAGAAGGCCGCCCAGATCATCGCCGGCTACTCGCTCGGCGAGGCCGACATCCTCCGCCGCGTGATGGGCAAGAAGAAACCGGAGGAGCTGGAGAAGAACTTCGCCATCTTCCAGTCGGGCGCACGTAAGAACGGCTACAGCGACGAGGCGATCCAGGCGCTGTGGGACGTGCTGGTCCCGTTCGCCGGCTACGCGTTCAACAAGGCCCACTCGGCCGCGTACGGCCTGGTCTCGTACTGGACCGCGTATCTGAAGGCGAACCACCCCGCCGAGTACATGGCCGCGCTCCTCACCTCGGTGAAGGACGACAAGGACAAGTCGGCCGTCTATCTGAACGAGTGCCGTCGCATGGGCATCCGGGTGCTGCCGCCGAACGTCAACGAGTCCGAGTCGAACTTCGCCGCGCAGGGCGACGACGTGATCCTCTTCGGCCTCTCCGCCGTGCGCAACGTCGGTTCGAACGTCGTCGAATCGATCATCCGCTGCCGCAAGGCCAAGGGGAAGTACGCGTCCTTCCCGGACTACCTGGACAAGGTCGAGGCGGTCGTCTGCAACAAGCGGACGACGGAATCGCTCATCAAGGCCGGTGCCTTCGACTCCCTCGGCCACACCCGCAAGGGCCTGATGGCGCAGTACGAACCGATGATCGACAACGTGGTCGCGGTCAAGCGCAAGGAGGCCGAGGGGCAGTTCGACCTCTTCGGCGGCATGGAGGAGGAGAGCAGCGAGCCCGGCTTCGGCCTCGACGTCACCTTCACCGACGAGGAGTGGGACAAGACCTACCTGCTCGCGCAGGAGCGGGAGATGCTCGGTCTGTACGTCTCCGACCACCCGCTCTTCGGCCTGGAGCACGTGCTGTCCGACAAGGCCGACGCGGGCATCGCCCAGCTCACCGGCGGCGAGCACGCGGACGGCGCGGTCGTCACCATCGGCGGCATCATCTCCGGCCTGCAGCGCAAGATGACCAAGCAGGGCAATGCGTGGGCGATCGCCACGGTCGAGGACCTCGCGGGCTCCATCGAGTGCATGTTCTTCCCGGCGACCTACCAGCTGGTGTCCACCCAACTCGTCGAGGACGCCGTGGTGTTCGTCAAGGGCCGCCTCGACAAGCGGGAGGACGTGCCCCGGCTGGTCGCGATGGAACTGATGGTTCCGGACCTGTCCAACGCGGGCACCAACGCCCCCGTGGTGCTCACCATCCCGGCCGTGAAGGTCACCCCGCCGATGGTGAGCCGCCTCGGCGAGATCCTCAGCCAGCACAAGGGCGACAGCGAGGTGCGGATCAAGCTCCAGGGACCGCGCAAGACGACGGTCCTGCGCCTGGACCGCCATCGGGTCAAGCCGGACCCCGCCCTCTACGGCGACCTGAAGGTCCTTCTCGGCCCGTCCTGCCTGGCGGGCTGATCACCCGGAGAGGCTCAGCAGACAAGGGGCGCACCCGAGAACGGGTGCGCCCCTTTTTCTGCGTCGGCCCTCGCGCGCGGGCCTCGGCATCAGCCCTCGTGCAGGCGTCAGTTGTGGCCGAAGCTCTTCTGCTTCTTACGGGTAACATCCGCCGGGCTGCCCGGGGCCTGCGCCATCGGAGACGTGTGCGCCTCCGCCGCGGGCCGCTGGGAGTGCTCCTGCGCCTGCTCGGCCTTCGGGGAACGGTTCTGCGGGGCGGCCTGCTTGCGGTTCTTGTTCTTGGCCATGGTGATGCCTCCTGTGGGGACTAGGGGCCAGGGCCGGGACCAGATTCACATAGCCTGACATCAACCGCATGTCGGACAATTACCCTGCGTGACACAGTCCTTCGCGACCCAGTCCCCGGATACGCCACGCCGAAGATCGAGTTCCGGCCGTTAACCTCTCCGCCGTCGGGCAGACTCGAAGCAAGCCCGAAGCAAACCTCCCGGAAAGAGGGTGGATCGCGTGGACCGCTGCATCGTCCTGGTGGACGCCGGGTATCTGCTCGGGGCTGCCGCCAGCCTCCTCGCCGGGGAACCCTCGCGGTCCCGGATCACCGTCGACCACGCCGCCCTCATCCAGGGACTGCGGGAGCGCGCCGAGGCCGACACCGGGCGGCCACTGCTGCGCATCTACTGGTTCGACGGCGCTCCGGACCGGGTACCGCAGCCGGAGCACCGCCGGCTGCGCGTGATGCCCCGGGTGACCGTGCGCCTCGGCGCGCTGACCCGCAGCGACGGGCGGTGGGCGCAGAAGGGCGTCGACGCCGCGATGCACGCCGAGCTGACCGAGCTGGCCCGCAACCGCGCGTGCTCGGACGTCGTGCTCGTCACGGGCGACGGGGACCTGCTGCCGGGCATGATGGCCGCCAAGGAGCACGGGGTAGCCGTGCACCTGTGGGCCGTGCAGGCCGCGGACGGCGACTACAACCAGTCCGAGGACCTGGTCGCCGAGGCCGACGAGCGACGCGTGCTCGACCGGGCGTGGATCACCCAGGCCGTGCGGCCCAAGGAGCCGGGTGGGGTGTGCGCGCCGCCGCCCGCGCCCCGTCCGGAGATCGCCGCGATCCTGTCCGCGCCGCTGCCCGAGTCGGCGCTCACGGCCGCCACGGAGCGGCCCGCCGCCGAACCGGAACACGGCCCGGCGGCCGCGTCCCAGAACGGCGCCCAGGAACGGGTGCCGGTCACCAAGGGCGTACCGACCCCGAAGGACCTCGCGGCGCTGCGGGCGCCGCAGACCGCGCAGCAGCCCGCCGGTGCGACGCTGCGCTGGTCGTCCGACAAGGGCTGGGTGGACCGGCCCGTCGCGGCCGAGTCGCCGGAGGCCGCCTCGCTGCCGACGCTGGCGCAGCTGACGACCGCGGAGCAGCGGTGGGCCGACCGGGAGGAGGACATCACCACGGTCGGCGGCGACCCCTACGAGGTGGGGCAGGTCTTCGCCCGGCGGTGGATCTCCCGCCTCGCCGACCCCTCCCACCTGCAGAAGCTGTCGACCATGTATCCGCGGGTGCCGCACCGCATCGACGGTGAGCTGCTGCGGTACGCGGCCCGCTTCGGCCTGCTCGCCCACAAGGACGACCAGATCGACGAACACGACCGGTACGCGATCCGCGCGGGCTTCTGGCGGGAGATCGACCAGCGCACGGCGGCGGAGGCGCCCGCCGGCGAATGACACACCGCTTCGGACCGCGGTCTCGGCGGGACCCGGGAACCGCTCGGCGGGCGGTACCCCTTACCCTCGTCCTTTGTGAGCAAGCGCAGCGCAACGGCACCACGGCACAGTGACGACGTCGTGTGCGCCGTGCGCGGGCTGACCAAGACCTATCCGGCGGTGCGGGGGCGGCGCGGCGCGCCCGGGACGCCCGAGGTGCGGGCCACCGACGACGTACGGCTGGACATCCGGCGCGGCGAGATCTTCGGACTGCTCGGACCGAACGGCGCCGGCAAGTCCACCCTCGTACGCCAGTTGACCGGACTGATGCGGCCCGACAACGGCAGCGTGGAGATCCTCGGGCACGACATCGTGCGCCACCCCGAGCGGGCCGCCCGCATCCTCGCCTACCTCGGCCAGGAGTCCACCGCCCTCGACGAGCTGACCGTCTCGCTGGCCGCCGAGACCACCGGACGGCTGCGCGGGCTCGACCTGCGGCACGCCCGCGAGGAGCGGGACGCCGTGCTCGACGAACTCGGGCTCGCACCGATCGCCTCCAGGCCGCTGAAGAAGCTCTCCGGCGGCCAGCGCCGGCTCGCCTGCTTCGCCGCCGCGCTGGTGGGGGAGCGACCACTGCTGGTGCTCGACGAGCCGACCACCGGCATGGACCCGGTCGCCCGCCGCGCCGTGTGGGCCGCCGTGGACCGGCGGCGGGCCGAGCGCGGGACGACCGTCCTGCTGGTCACCCACAACGTCATCGAGGCGGAGACCGTCCTCGACCGGGTCGCCGTCCTCGACCGGGGCCGGATCATCGCCTGCGACACCCCGGCCGGGCTCAAGGAGCGCGTCGCCGGGGAGGTCCGCGTCGAGCTCGTGTGGCGGGAGCGGGCGCCCCTGGAGGTGCCCGAGGTGGCCGCGCTGCGCACCCGCGCCGTGGAGTCGGGGCGTCGCTGGTCCCTGCGGATGGCCCCCGAGGAGGCGCGCGCGGCCGTCGCCACCGTCACCGGGGGCGCCGCCTTCGCCGCCCTCGACGACTTCACACTGGCCACGCCCAGCCTGGAGGACGTCTACCTGACGCTCGGCGGCAGCGGTCAGGGGCTGGTGAAGGCATGAGCGCGATGGCCGTCGTGTCCGTATGGAGCTCCGGGGGAAGCTCCACGGGAACCTTGGGGAAAACGAAGAGGAGCAGCGCGAGGTGAGTGTCGTACCCGCCGGGGTTCTGCCCGGCGCCCGGGCGACGGACGACGGTGCCGTGGACGGCGCCGCTGCCCTCGGGCCGCGGGCGCGGCTGTTGCCGTCGATGGCCGCCGTGTACCGGGCTCAGCTGTCCAGGGCGCGGGTCGCCCGGATCCCGCTGCTGTTCGTTGCGACGTTCCAGTCGATCGGCATCATGATCATGATGCGCGGGGTGGTGAGCGGCGGCGGGAGCGACGCGTGGTCCGTGGTCGCCGGATCGTCCGTGCTCGTGGTCGCGTACGTCGGTCTGAACCTGCTCGCCCAGTACTTCGGCCAGCTGCGCGGCAGCGGCGGGCTCGACCACTACGCGACGCTGCCGGTGCCGGCCGCGGCGGTGGTGCTGGGCGCCGCGGCGGCCTATGCCTCCTTCACCGTGCCCGGGACGCTGGTGACCGCCGTTTTCGGGTGCGTGCTGTTCGGACTGCCGCTCGCTCACCTGTGGATTCTCGCAGCGGTGATCCCGTTGGCCGGCGCCGCGCTGTCCGGGCTCGGCGCCGCGCTGGGCCTGCTCGCGCCGCGGCCCGAACTGGCCACCCTCCTTGGACAGTTGGGCATGTCGGCGGCGCTGTTGCTGGGCGTGCTGCCGGCGCACCGGATGCCGGAGGCCATCCAGGTCGCGCGTGACCTGCTGCCGTCGACGTACGGGGTGGAGGCGTTTGCGCGGACCTTCGGCGGGCATCCGGACTGGGCGTTCGTCCTCGGCGACCTGGGCGTGTGCGCCGCCGTCGGGGTGGCCTCGCTGGCCATGGCGACCTGGGCATACCGCCGGGCGGCCGTCCGGTGACGCGGCTGACAGACACGCCTGGCAGGATGTGAAGGTGACCGCTCCGTTGACTCCGCCTCCGCCGCCGCATGAACAGTCCCCGCACTCTTCGCACGAGGCGTGGCACGCCGTGTCCGAGCCTGTGGGGATCGGGCCGGCACCGCACGGTGCCACGGCCGTTCACGGGGCGGACGGGCCCGGTATGAGGACCGAGGTGCGCGAGGCGGTCGTGATCACGGTGGGCGTCGCGCTCGCCGGGGCGCTGCTCGGGGTGCTGTGGTGGTGGCTGGCGCCGCATGTGCCGCTGGTGGGGGACAAGGTCGACAACAACTGGGTCGTCTATCTGAAGGACACCGAGGGGGAACAGGCGATCGGGGTGGACGGGACGTTCACGCTGCTCGCGGCCGGCTTCGGAGTGCTCAGTGCGCTGGTCGTCTTCCTGGTGCGCAAGCGGGGCGGGGTACCGCTGGTGGTGGCGCTCTGTATGGGCGGACTGCTGGGCTCGCTGCTCGCGTGGCGGTTGGGGGTCTGGCTGGGCCCCCCGCACAACGTCATCGCGCACGCCAAGGCCGTGGGCAAGGGAGTGACGTTCTCCGCCCCGCTGAAACTCGGGGCCAAGGGGGCGCTGCTGGCGTGGTCGGTGGCGGCACTGGTGGTGCACCTGGGGCTGACGGCACTGTTCGCGCCGCGGGATCCGGATCCGTACGGGGCGGCTGCGCCGCAGGCGTAGCCCGGCGCTCAAGGCGCTCGTGCGCCGGACGGGCTCAAGAAGCTCGTCCGGCGCTGTTGTGACGGGTGGTGGTCACGCCGGCCGGTGGCCGTGGTTGGCGTGGCCCTTCTTCATGCGCCATTTGCGCTTGCGTGTCCTCTTCGACATGTTTCCGTACTAGCCGAGGACGGGCCGTGCGTCGAGTGGTCAGGCACGGGCGATCGGTGCCAGCGTCGCTTCCGTGAGCTTGGCCAGGTCCTCGGGGGACAGCTCCACCTCCAGGCCCCGGCGGCCGGCGGACACGCAGATCGTGGTGTGCGAGGACGCCGACTCGTCCAGCACCGTGCGGAGCTTCCTGCGCTGGCCGAGGGGCGAGATGCCGCCGCGTACGTAGCCCGTCGTACGCTCCGCGAGCACCGGGTCCGCCATCGCCGCCCGCTTGCCGCCCACCGCCGTGGCCAGCGCCTTCAGGTCCAGCGAACCCGCCACCGGGACCACCCCGACCACGAGCGCCCCGTCCACGTCGGCCACCAGCGTCTTGAACACCCGGTCGGGGGAGACGCCCATCGCCTCGGCCGCCTCCTCGCCATAGGACGGGTGGGACGGGTCGTGGTCGTAGGCGTGGACCGTGAACTCCACTCCGGCCGCCGTCAGGGCCACCGTCGCCGGGGTCCCGCCCGGCTGCTGCTTCTTCGATTTCTTCGCCATCCGGCCGTTCCCGTTCCGTCCCGTTCCTCAAAAGCGGTCGCGCGTCAGTTCAGGCTCGTCGGCGTCCGTGTCAGCTCGGTCGCCGGCAACGACGGCAGGTTACGGATGATGGCCGTCTCCGAGCGAAGCAGTTTCAGCTCGTCGCGCAGGCGGGAGGCGGTGTCGGGCGCCTGCAGCAGCCGCTGCTTCGTGGGCGTGTCCAACATCACCGCGGCCGCCACCAGGTACGACACCACGGCCGGTTCGTCCGGCAGGTCGGCACCCGCCGCCAGGGACCTCTCCCGCGCGCCCGCCAGCCGCTTCTGGTACTGCCGGAACGCCCGCAGCACCCCCTCGGCCAGCGCGCCCGCCTCGTCGCCCTGTTCCTCCGGCAGCTCCTCCAGTTCGGCCGTCAGATACGGGCCGGAGGTGTCCACCGAGAGCACACGGACGCGGGTCGTGCCCGTCGCCAGCACCTCGAACGAGCCGTCGGCCCGCTCCCGGATCGTCGCCGCGTCCGCGATGCAGCCCACCGCGTGGAACGCCTTGGCCGGGTCGGACCCGAAGCCGGCCGCGGGCCCGCGCTCGGGCAGCGCCGTGGGATCCGGCATGCCCGGCGCGCTCGGCGCCATCTCGTGGCCGTCGCGGATGGCGACGACGGCGAACCGGCGCGGTTCGTCCTCGGGGATCTTCAACAGGTCGCGCATCAGGGCGCGATAGCGCTCCTCGAAGATGTTCAGCGGGAGCACGAGCCCCGGGAACAGCACCGAGTTCAGCGGGAAGAGCGGGAGCCGGACGGTGGTCACGACCCGAAAGCCTAATGGTCGCAGCGGGGCCTGTGGCCGGTGTGGTCGTTCAGGTGCCCGATCAGTTGCCTGCCGGGGGGAGGGATGAGCGGCAGAAGCCGCTCGGGCGTGTGCGGCGGAACCGGCGACGCAACCGCATGTCGTACCGCCTCCCGCACCTCCAGGAACCGGCCCAGCGGGTCGTCGCAGATCCGGTCCCAGGGGAAGGACGTGGCGTACGGGCCGATCATGCGCGACTGCGTGAGCGCGTCCTGCCAGCGTTCCAGCCGGACCAGGACGAAGACGAGGAGATTGCGGATCTCCGCGGGCCACGGGTCGGCGGCCGCGAACCGCGACGACAGCGCGATCGCCCGGTCGGCCGCCGCGTCCAGCCGTCCCCGGGTCACGACCACTCCGTCGCCCTCCGTCAGGTACTTGAACGCGGCTCGCACGGGCAGCGCCTGCACCAGGGAGTCCGGCGGGGCGTCCTGCGCCGCGGTCTCGGCGAAGTCGAAGCACTCCCAGTGCGAGTCGCCGGGCCTGTGCGGAGTCCTTCCCCACTGGGCGCTGCACGCGGCCGACAGGTACTGCAGGGCGGCGACGTGGCAGCCGTAGTGGTGCGGGGCGCGGCGTACGGCCTCGGCCCACAGCCGCTCGTACTCGGTGTGGCCGGCGTGCGCTCCGCGCGCGTGGTCGAGCGCCACCCGCCACGGCACGGGGTCCCGAGGATCGCCCCCGGTCGCCGCGGTGACCAAGGGGCCTACCTTGCGCAGGAGTTCGACGCGGGCCGGCGACTCCCAGCAGCGGGCCACCGCGAGTTGGGCGCTGACCAAAGTGGCGTCCGGATCCTGCGGGGCGGCGTCGAGCCAGTCGGTGAGCCATTCGTCGCGCGAGCGGGCGAAGGCGCCGAGTCGTGTCACGTACCGGTCGCGGTCCTCCCACTCGGCGGCCTGACGTGTGGCGGCGAGCAGTTCGGCCGCCGGACCGTACTCACCGCGGCCCGCCGCGACCAGGGCGGGCGCCAGGCGGTCGTCGGGCGCGTCGAGAAGCACCTCGTCGTCGGCGGGCAACCCGTCGGCGAGGCGGGCGGAGGTGCGAACCACCCGTGGGGCACGGATGAAGGGGCGGAGCATTGCCATGGTGTCGACCATTGAAAAGCCGCAGGTCGGGGGCGCGCCAGCACGAATGCGTAACCCGTGTTTGGTTGTACGGGCGAAGTTCAAGAACAAGTAAAAAGTAACCGTTTGGTCGCTGATGGACCTCTATGCGCAGGCCACATCCGTCACCCAGGATCAACTGCGTCGCAGCAGCCTCGTCGCTCCCGCCGCGACCGTCGTGGCCAATATCCAGCCGAGCAGGATCACCGCCGTCGACAGCCACTGCCAGGCCCCGTTCAGCCGCCACTGGCCCGCCTGGCCCAGATCGATGACCGGCAGCAGCAGGTCCAGGGCGAACAGGGAGGGGTTCCACGCCGGATGCCCGTCCTTGTTGACCGGCGGATGGCTCGCGTGCGAGAACGCGATCGACGCCGCCGCCCACAGCACCGCCATCCACACGGCGGCGCGGCCGGGCCGGTACCCGTAGGCGACCGTCCAGTCCTGTACGTACCCCCACAGCTTGGCCGCGAGCGGCAGTGTCTCGCGGCGGCGCCGCTGCTTGGCGAGCAGGACCTCGCGCGCGTCCTCGTCCTCGCCGGAGTTGCGCAGCACGGCCGCGAGCCGTTCGTACGGCTCCGGGTTGTACTCGGCGGTCGCCGCCGCCACCCACTCCAGACGCCGGGCGAGCGGGAAGGCGTCCTGCGGCACGAGGTTCTCGTAGGCGAAACCGCCCATGTGGAGATCGCCGAGACCGGGCCAGCTCGTCCACCGGTCCACCAGGTTCACGATGCGGGCGCCCGAGAGGATCACCTTGCCCCGCTCGGGCCGGTCGCCCAGGAAGCGCAGCTCGGGCGTCTGGACCCGGCGCAGCGACAGCTCCTGGTCGTCGTCGAGGACGAAGTGGGCCCGGTCCAGGTCGACCGCGTCCCCGAACCGCCCGTCGTCCAGCCGGACCCCGCCCCGGCACTCGAAGCGCTGCACCCGGGTGCCGCGCGCCGGGGTGGTGCCACTGCTCTGCAGCGGATTGCCGACGCCCGCCGGAGTCAGGTACAGGGTGCGCTCGACCGTCAGCTGCGGGGCGTTCAGGGCCAGCCGGGTGTACGGGCTGGTCAGCCGGGCGCCGCGCAGGCTCAGCGACACGCCGACCTTGGCGCTGCGCAGGCTCAGCTCCCCGTACGACTCCAGCATCTCGGCCTGCAGGTCCTGACCGACGGTCAGCCCGTCCGCGGTGATGGAACGGCCGCGCCGGTCCCGATGGACGACGGCCTGGTTGAGCATCAGGTCGGTGCCGATGTGCGCGTCCGTGAGCCGCACCCCGCCCTGGAACCGGCAGCGCGCCAGATGCAGGTCGCCCTCCGTGTGCACGCGCGCCGCCTCCAGACGCGGCACCGAGCAGTCCACGAGCCGCACGGTCGTGAAACGGGCCTCCGGCAGCAGGACCTCCTTCTCGAACCGGCAGCCGTTCAGCTCGATGTACGGCACGACCGTGCCGCCTGCGAGATCCAGGGTGTCCGTGATCCGGATGCCGGTCAGCTTCAGCGACGAGACCCGTCCTGCGAGCGCGGGCGGGCCGTCGAGGAGCAGCCAGGCCACGATCCGGGCCCGCACGCTGCGCTCGGGCCCCCAGGGCCGGGCGCCGTGCGGATCGTCCACGGCGGGGTCCCCGTCGCGCAGGTCGTACTCGCTGCCGTTGCGGAAGGCCTGCCACATTCCGGCCTCCGTGGCGGTCAGTCCGTCCGGGAGTTCCTCGACACGGATGTCGGCACCCTCGGTCACGGCTCTTCCTTCCTCCCCAGCTACTCGCGGGTTTCGTACGACCGTTCATGCCCGCTGTGTGACGACCCGAACGCCGAAGGTGAAGGGGATCTTCCGCCCACTGCCGCCACCCATCGAATCCGGCCACCCCGCCCGACAGCCCTCACCGAGCGCCCCGGCCCGGCTGCGACACGCCGTGTCGTCCACCGATCCGTCCCCGGCCGCCTCCGGCCGACCGGCCCGCCACCGAGCCGTCCGCCCGCCCACGCTCTGTATCAGCCATTGATACGGCCGTCCGGCCCGTCGGGGCCGTCTGCGAGAATTGGGGCTGTGATCTCCCGAATCGATCTGCGCGGCGACGCCCTCCCGGAGGGTCCCGCCCTGCGCGACCTGCTGCCCCGAGCCGACTTCGACGTATCGGCCGCACTGGAGAAGGTGCGTCCGATCTGCGAAGCCGTGCATCATCGTGGCGACGCGGCGCTGATCGACTTCGCCGAGAAGTTCGACGGAGTGCGCCTCACCTCGGTCCGGGTCCCGGCCCAGGCCCTGAAGGAAGCGCTGGAGCAGCTCGACCCGGCCGTGCGCGCGGCCTTGGAGGAGTCCATCCGCCGCGCCCGTCTCGTCCACCGCGAGCAGCGCCGCAGCACGCACACGACGCAGGTGGTGCCCGGCGGCACGGTGACCGAGAAGTGGGTGCCGGTGGACCGCGTGGGTCTGTACGCGCCCGGCGGCCGGTCCGTCTACCCGTCGTCCGTGATCATGAACGTGGTCCCGGCCCAGGAGGCCGGTGTCGGGTCGATCGCCCTCGCCTCCCCGGCCCAGGCCGACTTCGGTGGCCTGCCGCACCCGACGATCCTCGCCGCCTGCGCCCTGCTGGGCGTCGACGAGGTGTACGCGGCCGGCGGCGCCACCGCCGTCGCGATGTTCGCGTACGGCACCGAGTCCTGCCCGCCCGCGAACATGGTCACCGGCCCCGGCAACATCTGGGTCGCCGCCGCCAAGCGCTACTTCACCGGCAGGATCGGCATCGACACCGAGGCCGGCCCCACCGAGATCGCGATCCTCGCGGACTCCACCGCCGACCCGGTGCACGTGGCCTCCGACCTGATCAGCCAGGCCGAGCACGACCCGCTGGCGGCCGCCGTCCTCGTCACCGACTCCGTCGAACTCGCGGACGCCGTGGAGAAGGAGCTCGAGCCGCAGGTCGCCGCGACCAGGCACATCGAGGACCGGATCCGCCCGGCGCTGGCCGGCAAGCAGTCCGCCATCGTGCTGGTCGACGGAATCGACGAGGGCCTGCGGGTCGTCGACGCGTACGGCGCCGAGCACCTGGAGATCCAGACCGCCGACGCCGCCGCGGTCGCGGACCGCGTCAGGAACGCGGGCGCGATCTTCGTCGGTCCCTGGGCGCCGGTCTCCCTCGGCGACTACGCGGCAGGCTCCAACCATGTGCTGCCGACAGGGGGCTGCGCCTGCCACTCCTCCGGCCTGTCCGTCCAGTCCTTCCTGCGCGGCATCCACATCGTCGACTACACGCGGGACGCGCTGGCCGAGGTCGCGCACCACGTGGTGACGCTGGCTGACGCCGAGGACCTGCCCGCGCACGGCGCGGCGATCAAGGCAAGGTTCGGTTGGAAGGTGCCTGAGAGCAAGTGAGCTTCGGAATCGACGATCTTCCCGTCCGGGACGAGCTGCGCGGCAAGACCCCCTACGGCGCCCCCCAGCTCGACGTGCCCGTACGGCTGAACACGAACGAGAACCCGTACCCGCTGCCCGAGCCGCTGGTCGAACGGATCACCGAGCGTGTACGCGAGGCCGCCCGCGGCCTGAACCGCTACCCGGACCGGGACGCGGTCGAACTGCGCACGAAGCTGGCCGAGTACCTGACGAAGACCGGCAAGTACCACGTCGGCCTCGAGAACGTGTGGGCGGCCAACGGCTCCAACGAGGTCATCCAGCAACTGCTGCAGACCTTCGGCGGCCCCGGCCGCACCGCGATCGGCTTCGAGCCGTCGTACTCGATGCACGCGCTCATCGCGCGCGGCACGGGCACCGGCTGGATCTCGGGCCCGCGCAACGCGGACTTCACGATCGACCTCGCCGCCGCCGAGAAGGCGATCGCCGACCACCGGCCGGACGTCGTCTTCATCACCACCCCCAACAACCCCACCGGCAACGCGGTCCCGCCGGAGACGGTCTTCGCCCTTTACCAGGCCGCGCAGGCGGCCAAGCCCTCCATGGTGATCGTCGACGAGGCGTACATCGAGTTCAGCCACGGCTCCTCGCTGCTGCCGCTCCTCGAAGGTCGGCCGAATCTCGTCGTCTCGCGCACCATGTCGAAGGCGTTCGGCGCCGCCGGCCTGCGCCTTGGCTACCTCGCCGCGCACCCGGCCGTCGTGGACGCCGTCCAGCTCGTCCGGCTGCCGTACCACCTGTCGGCGATCACGCAGGCGACCGCCCTGGCCGCCCTGGAGCACACCGACACGCTGCTGAAGTACGTCGAGCAGCTGAAGTCGGAGCGGGACCGGTTGGTCGCCGAGCTGCGCGCGATCGGCTACGACGTCACCGAGTCCGACGCCAACTTCGTGCAGTTCGGGCGGTTCCCCGATGCGCACGAGGCATGGCGGAAGATCCTGGAGAGGGGCGTCCTGGTCCGGGACAACGGCGTACCGGGGTGGCTGAGGGTCACCGCCGGGACCCCGGAGGAGAACGACGCGTTCCTCGACGCGGTCGGCGAGTTGCAGTGTCTTGTGGGGGACACCCCCACGCCCCCGAAGGAGTACAGCGCATGAGCCGCGTAGGGCGCGTGGAGCGCACCACCAAGGAGACCTCGGTCCTCGTCGAGATCGACCTCGACGGCACCGGCAAGACCGACATCGCCACCGGCGTCGGCTTCTACGACCACATGCTCGACCAGCTCGGCCGGCACGGTCTGTTCGACCTGACCGTGAAGACCGACGGCGATCTGCACATCGACTCGCACCACACCATCGAGGACACCGCCCTCGCGCTCGGCACCGCCTTCAAGCAGGCGCTCGGCGACAAGGTGGGGATCTACCGCTTCGGCAACTGCACGGTCCCGCTCGACGAGTCCCTCGCCCAGGTCACCGTGGACCTGTCCGGCCGCCCGTACCTGGTGCACACCGAGCCCGAGAACATGGCGCCGATGATCGGCGAGTACGACACCACGATGACCCGGCACATCCTGGAGTCATTCGTCGCCCAGGCCCAGATAGCGCTGCACGTGCACGTGCCCTACGGGCGCAACGCCCACCACATCGTGGAGTGCCAGTTCAAGGCGCTGGCCCGGGCCCTGCGCTACGCCAGCGAGCGCGACCCGCGCGCGGCCGGCATCCTCCCGTCCACGAAGGGCGCGCTGTAAGCCATGAACGGCACCTCGACCATACTGATCGTCGTCGGCCTGTTCCTCGTCGGCGGGATCATCTCCTTCGTCAAGCAGAAGATGCCCAGGAGCCTGATCGTGCTGCTGTCGATCGGCGCGGCACTGTGTCTCGTCGCGGGCGTCATGCGTCTGGAGGTGTGGAATTGAGCACCCCGAGCACTCCCCGGAACACGTCGAAGACGTCGAACACGTCGAAGAAGGTCGTCGTCTTCGACTACGGCTTCGGCAACGTCCGCTCCGCCGAGCGCGCCCTCGCCCGCACGGGCGCCGACGTGGAGATCACCCGCGACTTCGACCGCGCCATGAACGCCGACGGCCTGCTGGTGCCGGGCGTCGGCGCCTTCGCCGCCTGCATGCAGGGCCTGAAGGAGGCGCGCGGTGACTGGATCATCGACCGGCGGCTGGCCGGCGGACGCCCCGTGATGGGCATCTGCGTCGGCATGCAGATCCTTTTCGGCCTCGGCATCGAGCACGGCGTCGAGACCGAGGGCCTCGCCGAGTGGCCCGGACGGGTCGAGCAGCTCCAGGCGGACGTCGTGCCGCACATGGGCTGGAACACCGTCGAGGCACCGGCCGACTCCGAGCTGTTCGCCGGGCTGGACGCGGACGCGCGCTTCTACTTCGTGCACTCCTACGCCGTCCACGACTGGCAGCTTCAGACGCACAACCCGGCGATGAGCGCCCCCAAGGTGACCTGGTCGACGCACGGCAAGCTGTTCGTGGCGGCCGTGGAGAACGGCTCCCTGTGGGCCACGCAGTTCCACCCCGAGAAGTCCGGCGACGCCGGCGCGCAGCTGCTCACCAACTGGATCGGAACCCTGTAGAGACATGGCCAAGCTCGAACTCCTCCCCGCCGTCGACGTCCGCGACGGCCAGGCCGTCCGCCTCGTGCACGGCGAGTCCGGCACGGAGACCTCCTACGGCTCCCCGCTGGAGGCCGCCCTCGCCTGGCAGCGGGCGGGCGCCGAGTGGCTGCACCTGGTCGACCTGGACGCCGCGTTCGGCACCGGCGACAACCGCGCGCTGATCGCCGAGGTGACCAAGGCGATGGACATCAAGGTGGAGCTGTCCGGAGGCATCCGCGACGACGACACCCTGGCCGCCGCCCTGGCCACCGGCTGCACGCGCGTCAACCTCGGCACGGCCGCCCTGGAGACCCCCGAGTGGGTCGCCAAGGTCATCGCCGAGCACGGCGACAAGATCGCGGTGGGCCTGGACGTCCGCGGCACCACGCTGCGCGGCCGCGGCTGGACCCGCGACGGCGGCGACCTCTACGAGACGCTGGAGCGCCTCAACAAGGAGGGCTGCGCGCGGTACGTCGTCACCGACATCGCCAAGGACGGCACGCTGCAGGGCCCGAACCTCCAGCTGCTGCGCAACGTCTGCGCGGCGACGGACCGCCCCGTGGTCGCCTCCGGCGGTGTGTCGTCGCTGGACGACCTGCGGGCGATCGCCGAGCTGGTCCCTGCGGGGGTTGAGGGCGCGATCGTCGGGAAGGCCCTGTACGCGAAGGCGTTCACCCTGGAAGAGGCCTTGGAGGCTGTGTCGTCATGACGTCGGAAGCCGTACGGCGCGTGCAGAGCGGAAGTCCTTGGGAAGAGACCTTCGGTTTCGCGCGCGCCATCGCGGCCGGCGACCGCGTCCTGGTGGGCGGCACGACGTCCTTCAAGGGCAGCGTCCTGTACGGGGAGGGCGACCCGTACGAGCAGGCGAAGGTGGCGTTCACCAGCGCGCTGGAGGCGATCGCCGAGTTCGGGCTGGGCCCGGAGTCGGTGATCAGGACCCGGATGTTCCTGACCCATCCCCGGGACGTCGACGAGGTGGGCCGCGCCCACAAGGAGCTGTTCGACCGGGTGCGCCCGGTGGCGACCCTGCTGGTGGTGGAGGGCTTCGTCGACCCGCGCATCCTGGTCGAAGTGGAACTGGAAGCTTTCAGAGGCTAGAAGCAGCAAGAGGAGCCGTGGATTCATGACCCTGGCGGTCCGAGTCATCCCCTGCCTGGACGTGGACAACGGCCGGGTCGTCAAGGGCGTCAACTTCCAGAACCTGCGCGACGCGGGCGACCCCGTCGAGATGGCGAAGGTGTACGACGCCGAGGGCGCCGACGAGCTGACGTTCCTGGACATCACCGCCTCCTCGGGCAACCGGGAGACGACGTACGACGTCGTGCGCCGCACCGCCGAGCAGGTGTTCATTCCGCTGACGGTCGGCGGCGGCGTCCGTACCGCCGAGGACGTGGACAGGCTGCTGCGTGCGGGCGCCGACAAGGTGGGCGTCAACACGGCCGCGATCGCCCGCCCGGATCTGATCCGGGAGATCGCGGAACGCTTCGGCCGCCAGGTCCTGGTGCTCTCGGTGGACGCGCGCCGCACCCCTTCCCGCGATGGCTCGTCCGGCTCCTTCGAGGTGACGACCCACGGCGGCCGCCGTGGCACCGGCATCGACGCGATCGAGTGGGCGCACCGAGCGGCGGAGCTGGGCGCCGGGGAGATCCTGCTCAACTCGATGGACGCGGACGGCACGAAGGACGGCTACGACCTGGAGATGATCGCGGCCGTACGCAAGCACGTCACGGTCCCGGTGATCGCCTCGGGCGGCGCGGGCGCACTGGCCCACTTCCCCCCGGCGATCGCGGCGGGCGCGGACGCGGTGCTGGCGGCGTCGGTGTTCCACTTCGGCGACCTCCGGATCGGCGAGGTCAAGCAGACGCTGCGGGAGGCGGGGCATCCGGTGCGGTGATGCTGCGCTGCGCTTGAGCCCCGGTCGCCGTAGTCGGCCGGGGCTCTTTCACGGCCAGATGCGAAGGGAAAATTGCGCAAAATCTATTGTGCAAATTTCCTTTCTTGTCTACGGTGACGGACATGGCAGGCAAGGAAGACCGCCGGATCAACGACGTGGGCACGCTGAAGGCGCTTGCGCACCCTCTACGGATGAAGCTCTTTCGGGCGCTGTACCTCGAGCGCGTGGCCACCGCCTCACGGCTCGCCGAGCTGGTCGACGAGGCCGTGTCCCTGGTCAGCTACCACCTGCGCAAGCTCGCCGAGCACGGGCTGATCGAAGAGGCCGAGCCGCAGAGCGAGGACGGACGCGAACGTTGGTGGCAGCCCGCGTCGGACGGCGTCAGCATCCACGAAGAGGACTTCGGGGACGCTCCGGAGAAGGTGGCCGCGCACACCGCGGCCTCGCGGCTCTTCTACCGGCAGCGCGGCGAGCTCTACCTCCGTCACCTCGACGAACGACCCCACTGGGGTCCCGAGTGGAACAGCGCCGTCATCGACTCCGAGTACTTGCCGCGCATGACGGCCACCGAACTCGCTGGCCTGTCCCGCGAGCTGGACGCCCTGATCAGGAAGCACACCGAGCAGGCGCGCGCCCGCGCGGCCGCCGGCGAGACCGAAGGGCGCGAGAACGTCGCGTTGCACGTGTACGGATTCCCCTTCCGTCCCTGAGAGGCCACCGCCTTGACCACCGTGCCCGCGATACCCACCGCCCGGCACACCACCGAGCGTCCCGCCCATCGCGACGGCAACGTTCTGCGCTGGCTCGCCGCCTATGCCTCGTCGATGGTCGGCGACAACGTCTACTACCTCGCCCTGTCGTGGGCGGCTGTCCGTGCCGGAACCCCCGCACAGGCGGGGTGGGTGATGGCCCTGAGCGCCGTCCCCCGGGCGCTCCTCATGCTGGGCGGGGGAGTCCTGGCGGACCGGTTCGGGCCGCGTCGGGTCGTCATGGGAAGTGACGCGGTTCGGTGCACGGCTGTCCTCACGGTGGCCGTGCTGCTGTTCACGGCCGCCCCGGGGCTGTGGCTCCTGGCGCTCCTCGCCCTCGTCTTCGGCACCGTCGACGCGGTGTTCATGCCGGCGGTGGGGGCCTTGCCGGCCCGGGTCGTACGGCGGGACCAGCTTGCCCGGGTCCATGGCCTGCGCGGCCTGGTGAACCGCCTCGCCAATGTGCTCGGCGGCCCGCTCGGCGGCCTCGGCGTGGCCCTCGGCGGGGCCGCCGCAGCGTTCGGCCTGGCAGGGTTCCTCATCGCCGTCTCGGTGCCACTGCTGTTCACCGTCCGGATCGGTGAGCTGCCGCCCGATGAGGAAGGCGCGCAGCGCACCGCATGGGGTGACCTGCGCGACGGACTGCGCCACATACGGCGGCACCGCGTCCTGAGCCCGCTGATCGTTGTGATCGCACTCAGCGACTTGGGCTTCGTCGGACCGCTCAACGTCGGACTGATGCTCCTGGCCGACCGACGCGGCTGGGGCGCCTCCGGTATGGGCTGGGTGCTCGCCGGGTTCGGCATCGGCGCCGGGACGGCGTCACTGCTGTTGGCGGTGCGGGGTCGGCTTCCGCGCGCCGGCCTCGTGCTGTCGGCCACCATCGCCGCGGGCTCCGGCGCGATCGCCGCGTTCGCGTACGTGCCGTCGGTCGTCGCCGCGGTGGGCGTCGCCCTGGCGGTCGGGCTGCTCGCCGGGCTGAGTGGTGCCCTGTGCGGGGCGTTGCTCCAGACCCAGGCGGAGCCGGGCTACCTCGGCCGCGTCACCGCCGTCTCCAGTCTGGTCAGCCTCGGCATCGCTCCGCTGACCATGCCGCTGGTCGGAGCCGCGATCGGGCAGTGGGGCACCGGCCCGGTGTTCGTGGCAAGCGCCGCCGTCTGCGGACTCGGCGGGATCCACGGCCTCCGCTCCGGCCCTCTCCGCCACGCCGAGCTGCCCCACTGAGCACCCCCCTCAGATCCCCAGCTGCTTGGTCTCCCGCACCTGAGTGATCGCCTCCTTCTCGCCCTCCAGCTCCACGTCCGCCACCTGCTGCCGGCCCAGCGTGAACATCAGCAGTTCCGAGGGCTCGCCGGTGACCGTCACCACCGGAGTGCCCCGGTGGGCGACCGCTGTCTGGCCGTTCGGGCGGCGCAGGACCAGGCCCGTCGGGGCGCCGCGGCCGGTCAGGCGAGCCGTGCGTTCCAGGCGGGACCACAGGGCGTCCTGGAAGACCGGGTCCAGCTCACGCGGCGTCCAGTCGGGCTGCGCCCTGCGCACGTCCTCCGTGTGGACGTAGAACTCCACCGTGTTGGCCGCCTCGTCGATCTGCTTCAGGGAGAAGGGCGAGAAGCGCGGCGGGCCGGTACGGATCAGCTGGATCAGCTCCTCGTACGGCTTGGCGGTGTACTCCTCCGTCACCTTCTCCAGGCGCGGCGCGAGCTGCTTGATCAGCGCGCCCCCGGCGGCGTCCGGGCGGCGTTCGCGCACCACCACGTGGGCGGCGAGGTCCCGGGTCTTCCAGCCCTCGCACAGGGTGGGCGCGTCGGGGCCCGTGGCCTCCAACAGGTCCGCGAGGAGGAGTCGTTCACGCTTGGCATGGGTCGACATGCAGTCAGCGTACGACCCGGGGACCGGTCCGCCCAGCGGACGGTGACCGGGCATGTCGGTGCGGCGCGGCACAATGGTCCGCATGACCAGCACGCCTTCGCCCAGCAGGCCCAGCGGCCTGGACCCCGAGATCGCCGCGCGCCTCAAGCGCAGCGCCGACGGGCTGCTCCCCGCCATCGCCCAGCAGTACGACACCGGTGAGGTGCTCATGCTCGGCTGGATGGACGACGAGGCGCTGCACCGCACCCTCACCACCGGCCGCTGCACCTACTGGTCGCGCAGCCGCCAGGAGTACTGGGTCAAGGGCGACACCTCAGGCCATGTGCAGCACGTGAAGTCGGTCGCGCTCGACTGCGACGCCGACACCGTGCTGGTCAAGGTCGACCAGGTGGGCGCCGCCTGCCACACCGGCGACCGCACCTGCTTCGACGCCGACGTGCTGCTCAAGGACGCCCCCTCCTCCCCGGCGTCCGCGGATCAGTAAGGTCGGCCGCCATGGACCTCGAGACGTTCCGCAAGCTGGCCACCGACCGCCGCGTCATCCCGGTCACGCGCAAGCTCCTCGCCGACGGCGACACCCCGGTCGCGCTCTACCGCAAACTCGCCGCGGAGCGCCCCGGCACCTTCCTGCTGGAGTCTGCGGAGAACGGCCGCGCCGCATATCAATGGTCCCGCTACTCCTTCGTCGGCGTCCGCTCGGCCGGAACCCTGACGGAGCGCGACGGCCGGGCCCACTGGCTCGGCACTCCGCCCGTCGGCGTCCCCACGGACGGCGACCCGCTGGCCGCCCTGAGGGCCACCATCGAGGCCCTGCACACACCCCACGACCTCGCCCACGACCTGGGCCTGCCGCCCTTCACCGGCGGCATGGTCGGCTATCTGGGGTACGACATCGTGCGCCGCCTGGAGAAGATCGGCCCCGGTGAGCGCGACGACCTGAAGCTGCCCGAGCTGACCATGCTCCTGACCAGCGACCTCGCGGTCATGGACCACTGGGAGGGCTCGGTCCTGCTGATCGCCAACGCGATCAACCACAACAACCTCGACACGGGCGTCGACGAGGCCTACGCGGACGCGGTGGCCCGCCTCGACGCCATGGAGGCCGACCTGTCCCGCGCGGTCGCCCAGCCCCCGGCCGTCCTGCCGCCCTCCGAACTGCCCGAGTACACCGCCCGGTGGGGCGGCCAGGACTTCCGGGACGCGGTCGAGGACATCAAGGAGCGCATCCGCGCGGGCGAGGCCTTCCAGGTCGTCCCCTCGCAGCGCTTCGAGACGCCGTGTGCCGCGAGCGCGCTGGACGTCTACCGGGTGCTCAGGGCCACCAACCCCTCGCCGTACATGTACCTGTTCCGGTTCCCCTGCGGGGACGGAGACGCGTTCGATGTCGTCGGGTCGTCCCCGGAGGCCCTGGTGAAGGTCGAGGACGGCCGGGCCATGGTCCACCCCATCGCCGGCACCCGGCACCGCGGCGCGACCCCGCAGGAGGACCAGGCCCTCGCCGACGAGCTGCTCGCCGACCCCAAGGAGCGCGCCGAGCACCTGATGCTCGTCGATCTGGGCCGCAACGACCTCGGCCGGGTGTGCGAACCCGGCTCGGTGGAGGTCGTCGACTTCATGTCGATCGAGAGGTACTCCCACGTGATGCACATCGTCTCGACGGTCACCGGACGGGTCGCGGCCGGGCGCACGGCCTTCGACGTGCTCACCGCCTGCTTCCCGGCGGGCACCCTCTCCGGCGCGCCCAAGCCGCGCGCGATGCAGATCATCGACGAACTCGAGCCGTCCCGGCGCGGGCTGTACGGCGGCTGCGTCGGCTACCTCGACTTCGCGGGCGACTCCGACACCGCCATCGCCATCCGTACGGCCCTGCTGCGCGACGGCACGGCGTACGTGCAGGCCGGAGCCGGCATCGTCGCCGACTCCGACCCGGTGGCGGAGGACGACGAGTGCCGCAACAAGGCGGCCGCCGTCCTCCGCGCGGTGCACACGGCCAACAGGCTCACGTCACCGTGAGGGTCAGCCCGTGAAGGCCGCCGTGCCGTTCGGGACACCGAGGCCCGAGGGCCCGTCGTACCCGGTGGTGCCGGTGCACAGGTACGAGCCGGAGCAGCTGCCGTTGGAGCCGCTGGTGACGTCGTACAGCGCCGACGGGTGGGCGTAGGGGAAGGACGCCGGAGAGGAGCCGGAGGACGGGGCGCCCGCCAGCGCGTACGTGGCCGCGATCAGCGGCGAGGAGGCGCTGGTGCCGCCGAACACCATCCAGCCGGTGGCCGAGCGGTAGCTGTCGTAGACCGCGACGCCGGTGTTCGGGTCGGCGACCGCCGAGACGTCGGCGACGGTGCGCTTCGCGCACCCGCCATCGCTCTGCCAGGCCGGCTTGGCGTCGTACGTCGAGCAGCCGGAGCCCGCCCCGCTCCACACCGTGTCGGTCCAGCCGCGGGAGTTGGACGCGGTGCTCAGCGACGTACCGCCCACCGCCGTCACGTACTTGGAGGCGGCCGGGTACTCGACGCCGTAGCCGTTGTCACCGGAGGAGACCGTGATGGCGACGCCAGGGTGGTTGAAGTACGAGGAGTCGTACGTCGCGTCGCTGGAGGACTCGCTTCCGCCGTAGCTGTTGCTGACGAACTTCGCGCCCAGCCTGACCGCGGTGTTCACGGCCGTGCCGAGGTTCGTCATGGTGGCCGAGCTCGCCTCCACCAGGAGGATCTTGCAGTTGGGGCAGGCCGCGCTGACCATGTCGAGGTCGAGGGAGATCTCCTCCGCCCAGCCGGAGTCGCCGCGCGGATAACTCGTGCCGCCGTTCTGGTCGACCTTCTTGAAGCAGCCGTTCGCCGTGGTGCAGGCGGACAGGCCGTACTGCGAGCGGTAGACGGCGAGATCGGCCTCGGCGTTCGGGTCGTCGTACGCGTCGACGATCGCCACCGTCTGGCCCGAACCGCCGGTCGACGAGGGCAGTTTGTAGGCCGCCTGCAGCGAGGCGGGGCCGTAGCCGGCGGGGGTGGCCGCGGCCGTCAGATCGCTCTCCGCGTGCGCGGACGTGGGGGTGCCCGCGGTGACCTTGAGAGCGTTGCAGGCCATGACGTTCTTCTGCGTCGGGGCCGCGCACGAGCGCGCGACGGTGACGCCGTGCGCCGTGGATGTCGTGGACGCGGCCTGGCCGACGGGAGCGGTCAGGGCGAGGGCGGCGGTGGCCAGTGTGGCCACGGCGCCGGCGGAAACGGTTCTGCGCAACGTACGTCCTCCATGAGTGGGTGAACCGGAGAGACATGTGGGGGGTGCGCCGTACAGCCGCCGACGTGGGTGTGCGTGGCGGCCGCGCAGAACCTATGGATGTCCTGGGCACGTCAACAAGAAGAACGTTGAAGCTGTGACGTCCTTTTGCCTTGGATGGGGAACACATGGCCTGTCGCTGGGATGACCAAGGGAAAACGGTGGTGCGCTCATGGTTGACGGACCCCGGATGACGGTTCTGCCGGGGTTCAGGCGATAGTGGAGTACGTGACTGCCGTACCTCACCCCCGTTCCGAGGCCGCCGCACCCCTCCGGCCCGCCCGGCGCAGCCTCGCCGTCGCCCTGCTCTGCGGCGCGGCCGGCGCTGCCGTGGCGCTGCTCTCCACCCGGCAGAGCTGGTCGGCGGGGACCGTGGCGGTGGCCGGCGGCGACTACTCGCTGACCGCCAAGGGCAGCGACGTCACAGGCGTCCCCGCGGCCCTCGCCATAGTGGGCCTCGCCGCACTCGTCGCCGTCTTCGCCGTCCGCAGCACCGGGCGCCTCCTCGTCTCCCTGCTGCTCGCGCTCTCCGGTGCCGGCACCATCGCCGCCGCGCTGCTGGGCGCCTCCGACAGCTCGGCGCTCGACGAGAAGGCGGCACAGGCGGCCGGCGACACCTCCGCGACCGCGACCGCGCTCACGCACTCCGCCTGGCCGTACATCGCGGCCGCCGGCGGTGCGCTCCTCCTCCTCGCCGGGCTGCTCGCCCTGCGCTACGGCCGGCTGTGGCCCGCGATGTCCGGCCGCTACGAGCGCGACGGCACTCCCCGTCCGCGCCGGACGAAGCCCGTCGACCCCGACCGTCCCGAGGACCTGTGGAAGGCCCTCGACCGGGGCGAGGACCCCACCGGCGCCTGAGAGCCGAAGGGCCGCCGTGCGGGCACACCGAGCCCCGAATCGGACAGCGCGACCCCGCGCTCACCTCATACGCGCGGGTACGGGACAATGAGCGCCGAGCTTCGACTCACCCACGCACATAGAGCCAACAAGGAGCAAGTCATGGCGGGCAGCAGCCACGGTCACACCCCGGCCGCCTGGACCGGTGTCATCATCGCCTTCATCGGTTTCTGCGTCTCGGGCGCCTTCACCGTGATGGCCCAGCCGGTCGGCTTCTGGGCGGGCATCGCGATCTGCGTCCTCGGTGGCGTCGTCGGCGGCATCATGCGCCAGATGGGTCTCGGCCAGCCGAAGAGCCAGGCGCACTCGGCGCACCAGCCCGCGGAGGCGACGGAGAGCTGAGGCTTCCTCCGGTTACGACAGGCGGCCCCGCACGGCGCGTACGGGAGCCGCCTCTCGCGTCCCCGCGCACCCGCGGCGGCGGGCGGGCACAATGCGTGGGGTGAACGCCGAATCCCCCAGTGCGACCCCGCACCGCGGCGGCACCGGCAGCGCAGCCGCGCTCCGTCGCATCGCGGTTCCCGCCGGGGTGCTCGCGGCCGTCGCCGGGGCCTTCGCGTACGTCGGAGCGGTGGACCCGAACCGGCCCGGCCACTATCCGGTCTGCCCGCTGCTGCACTACACCGGCGTGTACTGCCCCGGCTGCGGCGGACTGCGCAGCGCGCACGCCTTCGTGCACGGGGACGTCCTGATGGCGCTGCAGGACAACGCCCTCGCCGTCGCCGGCTTTCTGGTCTTCGCCGTGCTGTGGACCGTGTGGGCGGTGCGCACGGTACGGGGACGAGCGCTGCGGATCGACCTCACGCCGGTGCAGCTGTGGAGCCTGGGCGCCCTCTTGCTGGCCTTCACCGTTGTCCGGAACCTGCCGTTCGGCGGCCGCCTGCACCCGTGATCGATCTGTGAATGTCCAGGTAGTGGGACCGGCCTCCACCGGATGTGAGCCTTGGGCCCTGCTCCGGATACCATCGCAGTGACCATCGGTTTCGCCCGCCGAGGCGGCCCCGGTGGACCGAGGCCCGACCCGGTGGGGCCTCACCCCATCGTCAACCGTCAGGAAGGGGGCCGCTCGCGTGAGTGTGCTCGACGAGATCATCGACGGAGTCCGTGCCGACCTCGCGGAGCGGCAGGCACGCGTCAGCCTCGACGAGCTCAAGGAGCGCGCGGCGAAGGCCCCCGCGGCCAAGGACGGTCTGGCCGCGCTGCGCGGTGACGGGGTCAAGGTGATCTGCGAGGTCAAGCGGTCCAGCCCGTCCAAGGGCGCGCTCGCCGCGATCGCCGACCCGGCGGGGCTCGCCGCGGACTACGAGGCGGGCGGCGCGGCCGTCATCTCCGTCCTGACCGAGCAGCGCCGCTTCGGCGGCTCGCTGGCCGACCTGGAGGCCGTCCGGGCCCGGGTCGACATCCCGGTGCTGCGCAAGGACTTCATCGTCACCTCCTACCAGCTGTGGGAGGCCCGGGCGTACGGCGCCGACCTCGTGCTGCTGATCGTCGCCGCCCTCGACCAGTCGGCCCTGGAGTCGCTGATCGAACGCGCGGTCTCCATCGGGCTCACCCCGCTCGTCGAGGTGCACGACGAGGACGAGGTCGAGCGGGCGGTGGACGCCGGAGCGAAGGTCATCGGCGTCAACGCGCGCAACCTCAGGACCCTCGAGGTGGACCGCACCACGTTCGAGCGGGTCGCCCCCGAGATCCCCGGCGGGATCGTCAAGGTCGCCGAGTCCGGGGTCCGCGGACCGCACGACCTGATCGCGTACGCCAACGACGGCGCCGACGCCGTACTCGTCGGCGAGTCCCTGGTGACCGGGCGCGACCCGAAGACGGCCGTCGCCGACCTGGTGGCGGCGGGCGCGCATCCGGCACTGCGCCACGGGCGGGACTGACGTCCCGGTAGGGTGAGCGCCGATGACTGTTCCGACCACCGTGACGACCAGGGACCCGTACGCCCGCCTGGCCCGCGGATGCCGCCCCCGCGGCTGCCGCGCGCCCGCACGCCGGGTCCACGGACGCCGCGTGCGGTATGTCATCGGTGACGAGCCGGGGCAGGTCAACGGCATGCGATGGCAGCGCCCCGCGAGGGGTGCGGGGCAGTGCCCGAACACGCGGCTCGGCCGCGTCGGCGCTATCAGCCACAGGCGGCCCGAGGCCGACTGATCGGCCCCGCCCCCACGGCGATTGGTATCCACAACTCACCGTGAGGTTTCCGCATGCCCAGCGAGTTCTTCATCCCAGACCCGGAAGGCCGGGTCCCCAGCGCCGAGGGCTACTTCGGCGCGTTCGGCGGCAAGTTCATCCCGGAGGCCCTCGTCGCCGCCGTGGACGAGGTTGCCGTCGAGTACGAGAAGGCCAAGGCCGACCCCGAGTTCGCCCGCGAACTCGACGACCTGCTCGTGAACTACACCGGCCGGCCCAGCGCCCTCACCGAGGTGCCGCGGTTCGCCCGGCACGCCGGCGGCGCCCGGGTGTTCCTCAAGCGCGAGGACCTCAACCACACCGGCTCTCACAAGATCAACAACGTCCTCGGGCAGGCCCTCCTGACCAGGAGGATGGGCAAGACGCGGGTCATCGCGGAGACCGGCGCCGGCCAGCACGGCGTCGCCACCGCCACCGCCTGCGCCCTGTTCGGGCTCGAGTGCACCATCTACATGGGCGAGATCGACACCAAGCGGCAGGCCCTGAACGTCGCCCGCATGCGCATGCTCGGCGCCGAGGTCATCGCCGTGAAGTCCGGCTCCCGCACCCTCAAGGACGCCATCAACGAGGCGTTCCGTGACTGGGTAGCCAACGTCGACCACACCCACTACCTCTTCGGCACCGTCGCAGGCCCCCACCCCTTCCCGGCCATGGTGCGCGACTTCCACCGCGTGATCGGCGTGGAGGCACGGCGGCAGCTCCTCGAGCGCGCCGGGCGCCTGCCGGACGCCGCCATCGCCTGCGTGGGCGGCGGTTCGAACGCCATCGGCCTCTTCCACGCCTTCATCCCCGACGAGGGCGTACGCCTCATCGGCTGCGAGCCCGCCGGGCACGGCGTGGAGACCGGCGAGCACGCCGCCACCCTCACCGCCGGCGAGCCCGGCATCCTGCACGGCTCCCGCTCCTACGTCCTGCAGGACGACGAAGGCCAGATCACCGAGCCCTACTCGATCTCCGCGGGCCTCGACTACCCGGGCATCGGCCCCGAGCACTCCTACCTCAAGGACAGCGGCCGCGGCGAGTACCGGGCCGTCACCGACGACGCCGCCATGCAGGCCCTGCGCCTGCTGTCCCGCACCGAGGGCATCATCCCGGCCATCGAGAGCGCCCACGCCCTCGCCGGCGCCCTGGAGGTCGGCAGGGAGCTCGGTGAGAACGGGCTGATCGTCGTCAACCTGTCGGGGCGCGGCGACAAGGACATGGACACCGCCGCCAGGTACTTCGGCCTGTACGACACCGACGCGTCCGTCGCCGCGGACGCCGACACCGACGCCGCGGAGATCGAGGGGGACGCCCAGTGAGCGGCAACATCCAACTGCTGTCGGACACCCTCGCCGCCGCCAAGGCGGAGGGCCGGTCCGCGCTCATCGCCTATCTGCCGGCCGGCTTCCCGACGGTCGACGGTGGCATCGCCGCGATCAAGGCGGTTCTGGAGGGTGGCGCCGACGTCGTCGAGGTGGGCCTGCCGCACAGCGACCCCGTCCTCGACGGCCCTGTCATCCAGACCGCCGACGACATCGCACTGCGTGGCGGCGTGAAGATCGCCGACGTGATGCGCACGGTCCGCGAGGCCTTCGAGGCCACCGGCAAGCCCATCCTCGTGATGACGTACTGGAACCCGATCGACCGCTACGGCGTGGAACGCTTCACCGCCGAGCTGGCCGAGGCGGGTGGCGCGGGGTGCATCCTGCCGGACCTGCCCGTGCAGGAGTCGGCCCTGTGGCGGGAGCACGCCGAGAAGCACGGACTGGCCACGGTCTTCGTGGTCGCGCCCAGCAGCAAGGACGCACGGCTCGCCGAGATCACCGCGGCGGGCTCCGGCTTCGTCTACGCGGCCTCGCTCATGGGCGTCACCGGCACCCGCGAGTCGGTCGGCGCGCAGGCCCAGGACCTGGTCCGGCGCACCCGCGCCACCACCGACCTGCCGGTCTGCGTCGGCCTCGGCGTCTCAGGCGCGGCCCAGGCCGCCGAGGTGGCCGGTTTCGCGGACGGCGTGATCGTCGGCTCGGCGTTCGTGAAGCGGATGCTGGACGCGCCCGACGAGGCGGCGGCCCTCGAAGCGGTACGCACGCTGGCGGGCGAGCTGGCGGAGGGCGTCCGCGGCAACGTGTGAGCCGAGGGCGGCAAACCGCTCACTCGAACGAGTGGACCTGAGGCCGGGGAGGCGCGCTGCGCCTCCCCGGTTCGTTCTGCCCGATGTGAGCGAGAAGAACCGTGAAGGAAAGCGCAACGCCCGCGAGCGGCTGGCGGTCGAGCGACAGAAGCAGAAGGCCGCGGACAAGCGCCGCCGCGCGCTGATCGTGGGTGCCTCGGTCGTCTGTGTCCTGGCGCTGGCGACGGTGGTGGGCGTCCTGGCGGCGAACGCCGGCAAGAGCGGCAAGAGCGGTGCGTCCGGCCCCGCCATCGCACCCTCCGGGGCGACGGGCAAGGGCGCCCTCGCGATCCCCGTCGGCAAGGACTCCGCCAAGTCGACCCTCACGGTGTGGGAGGACTTCCGCTGCCCGGCCTGCCGGGCCTTCGAGACCGCCTACCGCCCGACGATCCACCAGCTGGTCGACGCCGGGAAGCTCAAAGTCGAGTACCACCTGGTCACGCTCATCGACGGAAACCTGGGCGGCAGCGGCTCCCGCACCGCGGCCAACGCGGCGGCGTGCGCGCAGGACGCCGGAGAGTTCTCGGGCTACCACGACGTGCTGTACGACAACCAGCCCAAGGAAACACAGGACACGTACGCGGACAACGCCAAGCTGATCGAGCTCTCCGGCAAGGTCGGCGGCCTCGACAGCCCGGCCTTCCAGAAGTGCGTCAAGGACGGTACGCACGACAGCTGGGTGGTGAAGTCGAACGCCGCGTTCCAGAGCGCCCGCTACTCCGGCACGCCGACGGTGCTCCTCGGCGGAAAGAACCTCTTCGACGACCGCACGATGACACCGGCCAAGCTCAAGCAGATGGTGGAGGCCGCCGGCAAGTCCTGAGACCGTGGGCCTCCGCGATGCCCCCGGCGCCCGATAGGCCGGGGGAGTCGTACGTTATGGACCCGTAGCCGGGTGGGTTGCCACGCTGCGTGTCCGGCAGGGTAGCGTCGTTCCTGCCATGGAACTTGCCTACATCCCCAGCCCCTCGCGCGGAGTGCTGTACCTCGGCCCCATTCCGCTGCGCGGCTACGCGTTCTGCATCATCATCGGTGTCTTCGTAGCCGTGTGGCTCGGCAACAAGCGCTGGATCGCCCGGGGCGGCCGGTCGGGCACGGTGGCCGACATCGCGGTCTGGGCCGTGCCGTTCGGCCTGGTCGGCGGGCGGCTCTACCACGTGATCACGGACTACGAGCTGTACTTCAGCGAGGGCCGTGACTGGGTGGACGCCTTCAAGGTCTGGCAGGGCGGGCTCGGTATCTGGGGCGCGATCGCGCTCGGCGCGGTCGGCGCGTGGATCGGCTGCCGTCGCCGGGGCATCACGCTTCCTTCGTACGCCGACGCCGTCGCACCCGGGATCGCCTTCGCGCAGGCGATCGGACGCTGGGGCAACTGGTTCAACCAGGAGCTGTACGGGCGGCCGACGGACCTGCCGTGGGCGCTGCACATCACCTCCTCCACGGACGGAAGGGTGCCGGGGTACTACCACCCGACGTTCCTGTACGAGTCGCTGTGGTGCATCGGGGTCGGATTCCTGGTGATCTGGGCGGACCGCCGCTTCAAGCTGGGACACGGGCGGGCGTTCGCGCTCTACGTGGCCGCGTACTGCGTGGGCCGCGGCGGGACCGAGTACCTGCGGGTCGACGACGCGCACCACTTCCTGGGCTTCAGGCTGAACGAGTGGACCGCGATTCTGGTGTTCCTGCTGGCGGTGACGTACATCATCGTGTCGTCGCGGGTCAGGCCGGGCCAGGAGGCAGTGGTCGAGCCGGGCGCTTCCGGCGGCGAGGCCGAGGGGGACACCGACCCCGGGGAGCCGGAGAAGAAGGGCGAGCCCGAGCCGGAGGACGAGAAGCCGACGGCTGCGAAGGCCACGGAGCAGGCGGAGACCGAGGGGACCGCAGAGACGTCGCAGGACGAGGCCGAGTCGGCCCAGAAGGGCTGAGGGACGTTCCCGCGTTGCCGGGGGCGCCGTATCGCTGGATACGGCGCCCCCGGCGTGTGTCCGCGCATGTCCGGTCCTCAACGCCTCCGGCGGGCCAACGACAGGGTTCTGTACGCCTCTCTCACCACCGCCGTGTCGATGAAGCGCCCGTCGGGGAGGGCCTGGGCGCCCTGGTCCAGGGCGGCGGCCTTGAGGGTCTCCTCCGCTCGCGTGATCTCCTCCGGGGTCGGTGCGTAGGCGCGTTCGATGACCGGAAGCTGACGGGGATGGATCGCCGCCCGGCCCAGGAAGCCCAGGCCGCGACCGTGTGCGCAGGACGCCGCCAGGCCTTCCAGGTCCCGTGTGTCCGGGTAGATCGACTGGGTCGGCGGCGGCAGCGCGGCGGCCCGGGCCGCCACCACCACCCGCGCCCGCGACCAGTCGAGCCCCGCGTCCTCCCGTACGCCCAGGTCGGCCCGGAGGTCCGACTCGCCCAGCGCGATGCCCCGCACGGCCGGATGCGCCGACGCGATCGCGAACGCGCGCTCCACCCCCAGAGCCGTCTCCAGAAGGGCGTGGAGGGGGACGACCGTGCCGTCCGCCCGCAGGGCACGTCGCGCGACACGGACGACGTCCGAGGGCGACGTCACCTTCGGCAGACGCAGCCCCGCGAGACCCACGAGCGCCGTGAGCGCCCTGAGGTCCGCCTCGCCCCAGGGGCTGTCCAGCGCGTTCACCCGGACATGGACCGGCACCGGCGGGCGCTGCGCGAGCCGTTCCGCCGTCGCCGCCCGCGCGTACGCCTTGCGGTCCGGGGCGACCGCGTCCTCCAGGTCGACCAGCACCATGTCCGCCCCGGAGGTGAGCGCCTTGCCCACCACCTCCGGGCGGTCTCCGGGCGCGTACAACAGGGTGAGAGGGGTCATAGCGCACCCTCCGCCTCGAGCGCGGCGATCTCTGGGGCCGTCAGGCCCAGCTCGGTCAGGACCGCCCGCGTGTCCGCGCCGTGCGGGCGGCCGGCCCAGCGGATCGCGCCGGGCGTGGCGGAGAGGCGGAACAGGACGTTCTGCATCCGTAGGCGGCCCAGCTCCGGGTCGTCCGGGATCGTGGTGATCGTGCCCAGCGCCGCGTACTGCGGGTCGGTCATCACCTCCCGCACGTCCTGCACGGGCGCCACCGCGGCCTCCGCGTCCTCGAACGCCTTCAGCACCTCCGCACGGGTACGGCCGGCGATCCACCCGCCGACGGCCTCGTCGAGCACGTCCGCGTGCCGGGCACGCTCCTCACCTGTTGCGAACCACGGCTCCTCGATCAGCTCAGGGCGTCCGACCAGGCGCATCACCCGCTCGGCGACGGACGTGGCGGAGGCCGAGACGGCGACCCAGCCGCCGTCCGCGGTGCGGTAGGTGTTGCGCGGGGCGTTGTTCTGGGAGCGGTTGCCGGTGCGCCCCTGGACATGGCCCAGCTGGTCGAACCAGATCGGCTGCGGGCCGAGGACGGTGAGGATCGGTTCGATGATCGCCATGTCCACCACCTGGCCGGTCCCGGTGCGCTCGCGGGCCGCCAGGGCCGTCATCACCGCGTACGCCGTCGCCAGGGCCGCGATCGAGTCGGCCAGCCCGAACGGCGGGAGTGTCGGCGGGCCGTCCGGCTCCCCGGTGATCGCCGCGAATCCGCTCATCGCCTCCGCGAGTGTGCCGAAGCCGGGGCGGTGCGCGTACGGGCCGAACTGGCCGAACGCGGTCACCCGGGCGAGGACGAGCCGGGAGTTCACGGCGGACAGCTCGTCCCAGCCAAGGGCCCATTTCTCAAGGGTGCCCGGGCGGAAGTTCTCCACGATCACGTCGGCGGTCGCGGCGAGCCGCAGCAGTGTCGTACGGCCACCGGGCTTGGACAGGTCGAGCGTCATCGTGCGCTTGTTGCGGCCGAGCAGTTTCCACCACAGCCCCACGCCGCGCTTGGTCGGGCCGTGGCCGCGGGAGGGATCAGGACGGGCCGGGTGCTCGACCTTGATGACCTCGGCGCCGAAGTCACCGAGCAGAGTGGCGGCGAGGGGACCGGCGAAGAGGGTCGCGAGGTCGAGGACGCGGAGGCCGGCGAGGGGTGCGGTCATGAGCGGTGGGCCTCCCGGTGGGTGAGGTGGGCAAGGGCGTCGAAGCCGACGCCGTTGAAGTCGCCGACGGACGTGGCAAGCCGGTTCTTGAGGGGGGTGGTCCAGCGGTCGGGGAGCGCGGTGGGGTGTCCGGCCAGCAGTCCGGCGATGCTGCCGGCCGTCGCTCCGTTCGAATCGGTGTCCCACCCCCCGGACACCGCACGGCAGATGGATCCGGTGAAGTCGCCGTCGGCGTGGGTGAGGGCTGCGGCGATCAGGGCGGTGTTGGGGATGGCGTGGACCCAGTGGTAGCCGCGGTGGGCGGCGTGCAGTTCGTCGACCACCGCGTCGAAGTCCGAGGTGGATTCGGCCAGTCGGATCGCGTGGCGGACCGCGCGGGCGAGGCGGGAGGCGGGCGGGACGACCGTGAGGCCGGTGCGCAGGCAGTGGTGGACGTCGTGGGCGCCGGTGGCCGCCTCGGCGATGGCGGCCGCGGTGAACATCGCCGCGTAGGCGCCGTTCCCGGTGTGGGTGAGGGTGGCGTCGCGGTGGGCCTGTTCCGCGGCGGCGGCCGGGTCGCCCGGGTTGGTCCAGCCGTGCACGTCGGCACGGATGAGGGCGCCGATCCATTCGCGGAAGGGGTTGCGATGGCGGGCGGTGCGTGGGGGTTCGATGCCGGAGAGGAGGTTGCGGTAGGCGACGCGTTCGGCGGTGAACGTACGGGCGGCGGGGAGTTCGTCGAGCCAGAGCCGGGCGACGTCGACGGTGGTGAAGTGCTTGCCGTGGCGCCCGAGCAACAAGAGGTTCAGCAGTGGGTAGTTGAGGTCGTCGTCCTCGGGCATGCCGTCGATGTTCTCGGCGAGGGAGTTTTTTGCGGAACGACGGTTCCACGGGTACTGCCCGGCCAGGTCTGCGGGTAGCCCGCGGGCCGTGAACCAGGTCTTCAACGGCCAGTTGCCGGTGGCTTCGGCGAGTTGACGGATGCCGTCGAGGGGGAGCCTTTCCACCGGTTTGCCGAGGAGGCAGCCGGCTGCCCGTCCCAGCCAGGCGGCTTCGAGGTGCGCCTCGGTGGGGGTTGCTCGGGGGTGGGTTTCGCCTTCCCGCGCAGGCTGCGTGGCACGACTGCCCGCAGTTTCAGTCGGCCAGCTCCGGCACAGCGCCCTGATCCGGGCCAGGTCGGTCGGCTCGTGTTCCGCCAAGCTGCTCGGCAGGTCGGCCAGTTCGTCCAGCAAGTCCTTCGCCAGCAGGCGCAGGTACGGGGACGCCGGTACCGGTGACGCGCCGGCGGTCAGGGGCACCGGTGGGCCGCCTGCCGCCCTCCACCTCGCTGCGATCGCCGACGGCTCCCGGCCGTCCTGTTCCGCCTGGCGGAGCTCATGGCCGAGGAGGTCCTCCGGCTGGACCCAGGTCAGTCGGAGCACCTGGATCCTCCCAGCGCGGCGAAGGCCGCCTCATGGGACCGGCGGTGGCGCACGTCCCGGGCGAAGACCTCCCGGGTGACCTCCGTGAGCGTCCGGGCCGGGGCGTGCAGATCGAGGCGGCTCGCCTCCGCGACCGCCTTCTCCCAGTCGGACGGGACCTGTGAGCCCAGCGCGCCCGTGATCGCGCCCGCCATCGTGGCGATGGAGTCGCAGTCCCGGCCGTAGTTCACCGCGCCGAGCACCGCGTGACGGTAGTCCCCGCGCGCCACGACCACCATGCCGAGCGCCACCGGGAGTTCCTCGATCGCGTGCAGCCGGGACGGTCGGCGGGCGCCCAGGGACGGAGCGCGGTAGTCGGGGCCGACGGTGTCGTACGGCGCCACCGCCTCCCGCAGCGGCCGTAGCGCCGACTCGTAGTCGGAGTAGCGGGAGGCCGTGTCGCAGACCGTCTCGATCGCGGCGCGCGTCCCGTCCTTCGCCAGCGACAGGCACGCCGCCACGACCGAGTCCGGTGTCGCGCCCGGTGCGCAGGCCGCCGCCACCGCCGCCGCGAGCACCCCGGCCGCCTCCCTGCCGTACGACGACTGGTGCGCGCCCGCCACGTCCAGGGCCTCGGCGTACGCGCCCTCGGGGTTCGCCGCGTTGACCAGGCCGACCGGCGCCATGTACATCGCGGCACCGCAGTTGACGATGTTGCCGACGCCCGCCTCCCGCGGGTCCGCATGGGCGTGGTGAAGCCGTGTCACGAGCCATTTCTCCGCCAGGAAGACGCGGTGCAGCGGGAGTGCCTCCGCCTCCAGCTCAGGGATCCAGCGCGGGTTCGTCATCAGGTCGGGGACCAGGTGCTCGGCGATCGCGTACGCGTCGAGGTGGTCGCGGACGGCCGCGTACACCCGTACCAGCGCGTGCGTCATCAAGGTGTCGTCGGTGACGTGGCCGTCCCCCTTGTGGTACGGGGCGATGGGGCGGGCCGTGCGCCAGGCGTCGCCGTGCCAGGGTCCGACGATCCCGTGCACCCGGCCGCCGTGCCGTTCGACGATCTGCTCGGGGGAGTGGCCCTCGACGGGACCGCCGAGGGCGTCGCCGACGGCGGCGCCGACCAGGGCGCCGGTGATGCGTTCGTCCAGAGGGACCGACTCGTCAGGAGTGGGCGTCATGCCCGAATCATCCACCGGCAGTGGCCAGCTCCGTCGTCTCCAGGAGTTCGGCGAGGTGTACGAGGTCCGTGCCGCTCAGGTGGGGCAGTGCACAGCCCGCGAGGGTGCGGCAGGCGTCGCGCCAGGAGCACGGGATCGCCGCGCCGCCGCCGAGGGCTCCCGTGAGTGCGCCCGCGAGGGCCGGGGCGGAGTCGGCCACCCGCGACAGGCATGCGGCGGCGGGCACCGCCTCCGCGACGCGTCCGTGGGCCGCCGTCGCGAGGGCGAGGGCGACCGGGACGGTCTCCGCGGCCGCGACGCCATAGCTGTAGACGTGGTCGACGATCTGATGTTCCAGCAGGGGGACGACGGGGAAGGCGCCCTCGCCGTCGTGGGCCAGCTTCAGGGCGTGCCGGGCGTTGCGGCCGATCTCGGTGGACTCGGGGAGCTCGGCCAGCGCGGCCCTCACGCAGTTGTCGAGCGCTTCCCCGGACAGGGCGAGCGAGAGGGCCGCGGCCATGGCGCGGGCGCCGTGCACCCCGTCGCCGTCCTGGGTGTAACGGGCGTCGAACTCGGCCAGTTCGGCGGCGAGTTCGGGCGCGCCCGGGTGGGCCACGGCGAGCACGCAGGCCCGTACGCAGGCCGCGTCGTCGAAGTAGTGCGGGTTGTCGTGACCGGTGGCGGGCGGGCGCAGCCCGGTGGCGAGGTTGCCAAGGCCCGCGCGGACGGAGATGCGGGCGCGCAGCTGCATGACGGCCGACTCCGCTTCGGGGGTGCGGTCGGCCGGGGCGGCGACCTCGGCGGCGAGGGCGTTCCAGGACCGGTCGAGAGCGGCTCGTAGTCCGCGCTGCCGGTCGAGACCGCCGAACGCGTCGGCGTCCTTGGCACGCAGCAGGACCCCGGCCGTGAACGCCGCCCACTCGGCGTCGTCCGACGGTCCGAGCCGCAGCGGCTGCGGCGCCTGGTTGAGGGCGATCGGCACCGGCAGGGTGGTGGTCGAGTTCTCCTCGGCGAAGGTGTCCAGCTCCCGGGTCAGCCGCCGGGTCCACTCGGGCATCCGTGCGGCCCGGTGCCGGGCGGCGGGCCACCCGGCGGCATCGCCGACGGCGAGCCCGAGCAGCAGACCCTCGACCCGCCGAGGCCCGCTCACGGCTCCCCCTGCGTCCGGTCGTACGGTGCCGCACCGAGTGGCGTACGTACCTCACGCCGTTCACGCTGTACGGCTTCCTGGCCGTCACCCCGTACGGCTTCCTGGCCGTCACCCCGCCCGGCTTCCCGGACGTCACGCCCCAGGGCTCCGTCGCCCCGTACGCCCGGCCCCGTCTCCGGGACCCCCGTGCCCCCGGCCCCGCGGATCCGAGTGGCCCTTCCCTCTCGGATTCCCCCGGCCCCCTCCCCGCGGACGGCCCCCGCGGCCCACTTCCCCCTGCCCCCCGGCGTCAGCAGCTCGGCCACGTCCAGCACGTGGTGCCCCTCCACCGACGGCAGGCAGCGTCCCCGTGCCGGGCCGATCACCGCCGCCCACTCCCGGGGGATCGCCGCGATCCCCCGGCTCGCGCCCGCCAGGGCGCCCGCGACCGCCGCCGTGGTGTCGGCGTCGCGGCCCATGTTGACCGCAGCGAGCACCGACTCCCGGAAGTCGCCGTCTGCCGCCATGTACGCGCCGAACGCCAGGGCGACCGCCTCGGGCGCGAGGTCCGTCCAGGGGTAGCCGTCGATCACCACCGCGGAGCGGACCGCGCGGGCGCCGCGGTGGGCCACGGCGATCGCGCGCCGCAGCGAGCGGGCGGTCCACGAGTCCTCGGGGACGGCCGCGAGGGCCGAGGCCACCACGACGCTCGTCGACGCTCCGGTCATCGCCGCCGCGACGCCGGCCGCGACCGCCCGGCCGCCGTTGATGCCCTCGCCCTCATGGCTCACCGAGCCGTCGATCGCCACCAGTCGCGCCGCCTCCGCCGGGCGACCCGCGGCGAAGACCCCGAAGGGCGCCGCCCGCATGGCGAGCCCGTCGCTCCAGGCGTGCCGGTGCTGCGCGGAGACGGGTGCGGCAAGGCCCCGGCGCAGGTTCTCCAGCGTCCCGCGCTCGCTGAAGCCCGCCCCGCGCAGCGGCCCCTCGTCCCGGTCCACGATCCACTCGTGCCAGGCCGCCTCCACATGCGCCACGGTGAGCGCCGAGCCGTGCCGGGCCAGCAGCAGCCCCGAGAAGATGGCGTACTCGGTGTCGTCCGTGCCGCACGGCTGCTCGGTGACGAACCCCGTGACACGACCCCAGCGGGCCCGGATCTCGGACGGCTTCAGGTTCTCGGCGGGCGCCCCCAGCGCGTCCCCGACGGCGAGGCCGAGCAACGCGCCCCGCGCCCGTTCCCGGGGACCGGCGGCGTCCTCGGGCGCCTGTGCGGGGGGACTGCAGGCGATGGCCATACGATGCCTCTCCTCTCGGGGCGCGCCCTGTGCGGATCTGTCCCCCTGAAACCGTGGCGCAGAGCCTTGCGGGCCTCAGCATCACCCGTCCGGCATCTGAGCGGTGGCTATCACGAATGAGCGCGAGGCGACAAAGGTGCAGGTTAGCCCAGCCTTTCCTTGCTGGCGGGGCGGAAATTCAAGGCGTAGGTTCTGTGTTGTCGAAAGATAGAACGTGTCCAAACTTAGCTTTGCCTAAGCTTCCTGGGGGACCCTCATGGCCATCATCGAGACCGAGGCGACGCTGCACGAGGCGCACCGGGACAACCACACCCACCGGGATGTCAACGGTGGCTGGCTGCGCCCGGCCGTGTTCGGTGCGATGGACGGGCTGGTGTCCAACCTGGCCCTGATGACGGGTGTCGCCGGTGGATCCGTCAGCCAGCAGACGATCATCATCACGGGCCTCGCGGGTCTGGCGGCCGGGGCCTTCTCCATGGCCGCCGGCGAGTACACCTCCGTCGCCTCGCAGCGTGAGCTGGTCGAGGCCGAGCTCGACGTCGAGCGGCGGGAGCTGAGGAAGCACCCGGAGGACGAGGAGGAGGAGCTGGCGGCGCTGTACGAGGCGCGCGGCGTCGAGCCCGCGCTGGCCCGCGAGGTCGCCAGGCAGCTCTCCCGCGACCCCGAGCAGGCCCTGGAGATACACGCCCGCGAGGAGCTCGGCATCGACCCGGGCGACCTGCCCTCCCCGCTGGTGGCCGCCGTCTCCAGCTTCGGGTCCTTCGCGCTCGGCGCCCTGCTGCCCCTCCTGCCCTACCTGCTCGGTGCCCACGCCCTGTGGCCCGCCGTCCTCCTCGCGCTCCTCGGGCTCTTCGCGTGCGGCGCCGTCGTGGCCAAGGTGACCGCGCGCAGCTGGTGGTACAGCGGCTTCAGGCAGCTCGCCCTCGGTGGTGCCGCGGCGGGTGTGACGTACGTCCTGGGCACTTTGTTCGGTACGGCCGTACGATAAGTGCAGGCTATTTATGCGAGGGACTGCATAAATAGTTGTTACTCGACGGTTTCGCGTGCTTAACCAGCGGGCATGAGCCGTACGCGCCGCGGGCAATGACGCCTGCTCCGCACCCCTCACGGTGGGCGATGTTGCCCTCCGTACCCGGGTCGACGGACACTGATCTGTCCGCTTGTGCCCCCTCCACTCCATCGCCGTGCGTGGAACCCGCGCCACGCCCCGGCGATGTCCGCATGCTGGAACGGCCTATCCCGGTTCCCGAGATCCGCTCCATCATGTAACCTGCACGAAATTTTGACTCTTCGCAGAGGGCCAACGTCGTCCCTCGGCACCTGCATATGCCACATGACGACGACGGGAGAGCCGATGCGTACGCCGCGCCAGCCGTCCCAGCACTCCGCGAATGGCCAGAACTGGTCCTTCATGGATGCTCGCCCTGCTGCGCAGGGTATGTACGACCCCCGCAACGAGCACGACGCCTGTGGCGTCGGCTTCGTGGCCACCCTCACCGGCGAGGCGAGCCATGCGCTGGTCGAGCAGGCGCTCACGGTTCTGCGCAACCTGGAACACCGCGGTGCCACCGGCTCCGAGCCCGACTCGGGTGACGGCGCCGGCATCCTCTCGCAGGTCCCCGACACCTTCTTCCGCGAGGTGGCCGGATTCGAACTGCCCGAGGCGGGCGCCTACGCCGTCGGTATCGCCTTCCTGCCCGAGGACGGCACCACCGAGGCCACCTCGACGATCGAGACGATCGCCGCCGAGGAGGGCCTGACCGTCCTGGGCTGGCGCGAGGTCCCGGTCGCCCCCGAGCTGCTCGGTGCCACCGCCCGCTCCACGATGCCCGCCTTCCGCCAGCTGTTCGTGACGGACGGCGTGAGCAAGGGCATCGACCTCGACCGCAAGGCGTTCGTGCTGCGCAAGCGCGCCGAGCGCGAGGCAGGCGTGTACTTCCCGTCGCTGTCCGCGCGCACGATCGTGTACAAGGGCATGCTGACCACCGGCCAGCTCGAGCCTTTCTTCCCGGACCTGTCCGACCGCCGCTTCGCCACTGCCATCGCGCTCGTCCACTCGCGGTTCTCCACGAACACCTTCCCGAGCTGGCCGCTCGCCCACCCGTACCGCTTCGTCGCGCACAACGGCGAGATCAACACGGTCAAGGGCAACCGCAACTGGATGCGCGCCCGCGAGTCGCAGCTGATCTCCGACCTGTTCGGCGCCTCGGAGAAGCTGGAGCGGATCTTCCCGATCTGTACCCCGGACGCCTCCGACTCCGCCTCCTTCGACGAGGTGCTCGAGCTGCTCCACCTCGGCGGCCGCTCCCTGCCGCACTCCGTGCTGATGATGATCCCGGAGGCGTGGGAGAACCACGACTCCATGGACCCGGCCCGGCGCGCCTTCTACCAGTACCACTCCACGATGATGGAGCCGTGGGACGGCCCGGCCTGCGTCACCTTCACCGACGGCACCCAGGTCGGCGCCGTGCTCGACCGCAACGGCCTGCGTCCTGGCCGCTACTGGGTCACCGACGACGGCCTGGTCGTGCTCGCCTCCGAGGTCGGCGTCCTCGACATCGACCCGGCCAGGGTCGTCCGCAAGGGCCGCCTGCAGCCCGGCCGCATGTTCCTCGTCGACACCGCCGAGCACCGCATCATCGAGGACGACGAGATCAAGGCGACCCTCGCCGCCGAGCAGCCGTACGCCGAGTGGCTGGAAGCCGGCGAGATCGAGCTGGTCGACCTGCCCGAGCGCGAGCACATCGTGCACACCCACGCCTCGGTCACCCGCCGCCAGCAGACCTTCGGCTACACCGAGGAGGAGCTGCGCGTCATCCTCGCGCCGATGGCCAAGAGCGGCGCCGAGCCGATCGGCTCCATGGGCACCGACTCGCCGATCGCCGCGCTCTCCGAGCGTCCGCGCCTGCTCTTCGACTACTTCACCCAGCTGTTCGCCCAGGTCACCAACCCGCCGCTGGACGCCATCCGCGAGGAGCTGGTCACCTCGCTGCGCTCCTCGCTGGGCCCCGAGGGCAACCTGCTCGAGCCGACGGCCGCCTCCTGCCGTTCGGTCACCCTGCCCTTCCCGGTGATCGACAACGACGAGCTGGCCAAGCTCATCCACATCAACGCCGACGGCGACATGCCCGGCTTCAAGGCCGCCACGCTCTCCGGCCTGTACCGGGTGCACGGTGGCGGTGACGCCCTCGCCGCGCGCCTCGCGGAGATCTGCGCCGAGGCCGACGCCGCCATCGAGAACGGCGCCCGTCTGATCGTCCTGTCGGACCGGCACTCGGACGCCGAGCACGCGCCGATCCCGTCGCTGCTGCTCACCGCGGCCGTCCACCACCATCTCATCCGCACCAAGCAGCGCACCCAGGTGGGCCTGCTGGTCGAGGCCGGTGACGTCCGCGAGGTCCACCACGTCGCCCTGCTCATCGGCTACGGCGCCGCCGCCGTCAACCCGTACCTGGCGATGGAGTCCGTCGAGGACCTCGTCCGTGCAGGCACGTTCCTGCCGGGCGTCGAGCCCGAGAAGGCCATCCGCAACCTGATCTACGCCCTCGGCAAGGGCGTCCTGAAGGTCATGTCCAAGATGGGCATCTCGACGGTCGCCTCCTACCGTGGCGCCCAGGTCTTCGAGGCCGTCGGTCTGGACGAGGCCTTCGTCGAGAAGTACTTCAACGGCACCGCCACCAAGATCGGCGGCGTCGGCATCGACGTCATCGCGAAGGAGGTCGCCGCCCGCCACGCCAAGGCCTACCCGGCCTCCGGCATCGCTCCCGCGCACCGCGCGCTGGAGATCGGCGGCGAGTACCAGTGGCGCCGCGAGGGCGAGCCGCACCTGTTCGACCCGGAGACGGTCTTCCGCCTCCAGCACTCCACGCGCACCGGCCGCTTCGACGTCTTCCAGAAGTACACGGCCCGCGTGAACGAGCAGTCCGAGCGCCTGATGACGCTGCGCGGCCTGTTCGGCTTCAAGTCGGACCGGAAGCCGATCCCGATCGAGGAGGTCGAGCCGGTCTCGTCGATCGTCAAGCGGTTCTCCACGGGCGCCATGTCGTACGGCTCCATCTCCCAGGAGGCGCACGAGACCCTCGCCATCGCCATGAACCAGTTGGGCGGCAAGTCCAACACCGGTGAGGGCGGCGAGGACCCGGAGCGCCTGTACGACCCGGCACGCCGCTCGGCGATCAAGCAGGTGGCCTCCGGCCGCTTCGGCGTGACCTCCGAGTACCTGGTCAACGCGGACGACATCCAGATCAAGATGGCCCAGGGCGCCAAGCCCGGTGAGGGCGGCCAGCTGCCCGGCCACAAGGTGTACCCGTGGGTGGCCAAGACCCGGCACTCGACGCCGGGCGTGGGGCTCATCTCCCCGCCGCCTCACCACGACATCTACTCCATCGAGGACCTGGCGCAGCTGATCCACGACCTGAAGAACGCCAACCCGCAGGCCCGCATCCATGTGAAGCTGGTCTCCGAGGTCGGCGTCGGCACGGTCGCGGCCGGTGTGTCCAAGGCGCACGCGGACGTCGTCCTCATCTCCGGCCACGACGGCGGCACGGGCGCCTCCCCGCTGACGTCGCTGAAGCACGCCGGCGGTCCCTGGGAGCTCGGCCTCGCCGAGACCCAGCAGACCCTGCTGCTCAACGGGTTGCGCGACCGCATCGTCGTGCAGACCGACGGCCAGCTGAAGACCGGCCGTGACGTGGTCATCGCCGCGCTGCTGGGCGCCGAGGAGTTCGGTTTCGCGACCGCTCCGCTCGTCGTCTCCGGCTGCGTCATGATGCGCGTCTGCCACCTGGACACCTGCCCGGTCGGCATCGCCACGCAGAACCCGGTGCTGCGCGAGCGGTTCTCCGGCAAGGCCGAGTTCGTCGTGAACTTCTTCCAGTTCATCGCGGAGGAGGTCCGCGAGCTGCTGGCCGAGCTCGGCTTCCGCTCCATCGAGGAGGCCGTCGGCCACGCCGAGGTCCTGGACGTGACCCGCGCGGTGAACCACTGGAAGGCGCAGGGCCTGGACCTGGAGCCGCTGTTCCACGTGCCCGAGCTGCCCGAGGGCGCGGTGCGCCACCAGGTGATCGCGCAGGACCACGGCCTGGAGAAGGCGCTCGACAACGAGCTGATCAAGCTCGCCGCCGACGCCCTGAACGCGGACTCGCAGGCCGACGCCCAGCCGGTGCGTGCCCAGGTCGCGATCCGCAACATCAACCGCACGGTCGGCACCATGCTCGGCCATGAGGTGACGAAGAAGTTCGGCGGCGCGGGCCTGCCCGACGACACGATCGACATCACCTTCACGGGCTCCGCGGGCCAGTCCTTCGGCGCCTACGTGCCGCGCGGTGTCACCCTGCGCCTGGAGGGCGACGCCAACGACTACGTCGGCAAGGGCCTGTCCGGCGGCCGGATCGTCGTCCGTCCGGACCGCGCGGCCGACCACCTCGCCGAGTACAGCGTCATCGCCGGCAACACCCTTGCCTACGGCGCGACCAGCGGCGAGATGTTCCTGCGGGGCAAGGTCGGCGAGCGGTTCTGCGTCCGCAACTCCGGTGCGCTGGTCGTCGCGGAGGGCGTGGGCGACCACGGCTGCGAGTACATGACCGGCGGCCATGCGGTGGTCCTCGGCGAGACGGGCCGCAACTTCGCAGCCGGAATGTCGGGCGGTGTCGCGTACGTCATCGGCCTGGACCGCGACAACGTCAACGCCGGCAACCTGGGCGCCGTCGAGGCCCTGGACGACGCCGACAAGCACTGGCTGCACGACGTGGTGCGCCGCCACCAGGAGGAGACCGGTTCGACCGTGGCCGAGAAGCTCCTCGCCGAGTGGGACACGGCCGTGACCCGCTTCAGCAAGATCATCCCCAGCACGTACAAGGCAGTGCTCGCCGCCAAGGACGCCGCCGAGCGAGCCGGTCTGACCGAGACCGAGACCCACGAGAAGATGATGGAGGCGGCGACCAATGGCTGATCCCAAGGGCTTCCTGAACCACGGCCGCGAGGTCGCCAAGTCCCGCCCCGTCGAGGAGCGCGTCAGGGACTGGAACGAGGTCTACGTCCCCGGCTCCCTGCTGCCGATCATCAGCAAGCAGGCCAGCCGGTGCATGGACTGCGGCATCCCGTTCTGCCACAACGGCTGTCCGCTCGGGAACCTGATCCCCGAGTGGAACGACTACGCCTACCGCGAGGACTGGACGGCCGCCTCCGAGCGGCTGCACGCCACGAACAACTTCCCGGAGTTCACGGGCCGCCTGTGCCCCGCTCCGTGCGAGTCGGCGTGCGTGCTCGGCATCAACCAGCCGCCGGTCACCATCAAGAACGTCGAGGTCTCGATCATCGACAAGGCGTGGGACAGTGGTGACGTCAAGCCGCAGGCCCCGGAGCGCCTGTCGGGCAAGACGGTCGCGGTGATCGGGTCCGGCCCCGCCGGTCTCGCCGCCGCCCAGCAGCTGACCCGGGCCGGCCACACGGTGGCCGTGTACGAGCGCGCCGACCGCATCGGCGGTCTGCTCCGCTACGGCATCCCCGAGTTCAAGATGGAGAAGCGGCACATCAACCGCCGTATCGAGCAGATGCGCGCGGAGGGCACCCGCTTCCGTACCGGCATCGAGATCGGCCGCGACCTGAAGGCGTCGGACCTGCGCAAGCGGTACGACGCGATCGTGATCGCCGCGGGCGCCACCACCGCCCGCGACCTCCCGGTCCCCGGCCGTGAGCTCAAGGGCATCTACCAGGCGATGGAGTACCTGCCCCTGGCCAACAAGGTCCAGGAGGGCGACTACGTCACCACCCCGATCTCGGCCGAGGGCAAGCACGTGGTCGTGATCGGCGGCGGTGACACGGGCGCGGACTGCGTGGGCACCGCCCACCGCCAGGGCGCGGCCTCCGTCACGCAGCTGGAGATCATGCCCCGCCCGAACGACGAGCGGCACCCCACGAACCAGCCGTGGCCGACCTTCCCGATCCTCTACAAGGTCACCTCGGCCCACGAGGAGGGCGGCGAGCGGATCTACTCCGCCTCGACGACCCACTTCGAGGGCGACGAGGACGGCAACGTGCAGTGGCTGCACCTGGCCGAGGTCGAGTTCGTGGACGGCAAGCTGACGCAGAAGCCGGGCACCGAGCGGAAGATCCCCGCCCAGCTGGTCACCCTCGCCATGGGCTTCACCGGCACCGACCAGCAGAACGGCCTGGTCGAGCAGCTCGGCCTGGCGCTGGACGAGCGCGGCAACATCGCACGCGACGCCGACTTCCAGACGAACGTGCCTGGCGTGTTCGTGGCCGGTGACGCGGGCCGCGGCCAGTCGCTGATCGTCTGGGCGATCGCCGAGGGCCGCTCGGCCGCCCGCGGCGTCGACCGCTACCTCACCGGTGCCAGCGACCTGCCGGCCCCGATCCGGCCGACGGACCGCGCACTGACGGTCTGACGGCTCCAACCGTGACCTGACGGTCACTCATATACGTCCCGTACAACGGCGTACGGGCGGGTTGTCTGGGGGGCCTCCCCCCCCAGACCCTGCGAGACGGCGCCTGCCCACCCAGTCCCCGACCGGACGCGAGGGCAGGCGCCGCCGCATGTCATCGGCCCGAACTCGCCTCGAGTCCCTCGAACCTGACCGTCGCGTCCGCGGTGTAGGCGCCCACCCTGCCCCGCGGATACGGCCGTTCCTCGTCGGTGAAGGTCACCAGGTGCTTGCCGCCGACCGCGACGGTGAGGACCGGGCCGCGCTGCTCCACCCGAACGTCGTACCAGTCGCCGACCGGGTAGGTCGCGCGTCCCGTGCTCTCAAGGCCCGACGCTCCCGACTGCGCGCCGGAGAAAGGCCGGTGGTGCCGTGGCGTAGCCTCGACACCCCGTCCCCGGGCCCGAAGGGAGCCCCCATGGCCGCGATCAGCCTCACCAAGGTGGAGCAGACCGCCCCCGCGCTGGTCGGCCTGTACAAGACCGCCGGGGTCTCGCTGCGCAAGCACGGCCTCGACGGGCAGCGGGCCGCCGTCTACCTCGTGGTCGACCACTCCGGGTCCATGCGGCCCTACTACAAGGACGGCAGCGTGCAGGCGCTCGCCGAACGTGTGCTGGGGCTCTCCGCGCACCTCGACGACGACGGAAGCGTGCCGGTCGTCTTCTTCTCCACCGATGTCGACGCCGTCTCCGACATCTCCCTGGGCGACCACCGGGGCCGTATCGACCGGATCGTCGCCGGGCTCGGCCACATGGGCAGAACCGGCTACCACGTGGCGATGGACGCCGTCATCGACCACTACCTCGACAGCGGCTCCCGGGAGCCGGCCCTCGTCGTCTTCCAGACCGACGGCGGGCCCACCGACAAGCTCGCCGCGGAACGGTATCTGTGCAGGGCCGCCAAGCTGCCCATGTTCTGGCAGTTCATAGGGTTCGGAGACCCGGACAGCAAGCAGTTCGACTTCCTGCGCAGGCTCGACGAGCTGGCGGTGCCGGGGAAGCGGGTCGTCGACAACGCCGGGTTCTTCCACGCCGGTACGGACCCGCGGACCGTGCCCGACGCCGAACTGTACGACCGTCTGGTGGGCGAGTTCCCGCAGTGGCTCGCGGCGGCGCGGGCGCGCGGCATCGTGGCGTGAGCGTTCTTATGTGCCGCGGTCGACACCGCTGAGGACGGTGGCCCGGCACTGCGCGGGCCCACCCCACGCCGTGCGCAGCGCACGCGCCTTGGTCAGCCACAGGGACAGGTCGTACTCGGCGGTGTAGCCGATCGCCCCGTGCAGTTGGAGCGCGGTCCGGGCGCTCGCGTACGCCGCCTCGCAGGCCGCGACCTTGGCGGCGGCCACGTCCGCCGGCGTCATGGACAGGGCCGCTCCGAAGAGCAACGGACGCGCGAACTCCAGGGCGATCTTCGCGTCGGCCAGACGGTGTTTGACGGCCTGGAAGGAGCCTGTGGGGACACCGAACTGGACGCGTTGCCCGACATGGGCGACGGTCCTGTCGAGGAGCGCCAGCCCCACGCCGAGCGCCTGGGCCGCGGTGGCGAGGCGGGCCCAGAGGACGGCGTCCGGGGGGATGAGGGGGGAGAGAAGTTCCCCACCGGGGAGCGTGGTGGCAAGGCGCCGGGCGGGGTCCAGGGACGGGCGTATGTCCCGGGCGCCCGGTGCCCGCCATACCTGGCCGTCCCTGAGAGCGAGGACGAGGTCCGCGGTGTCCGCGTCCAGGGCGTACGGTGCGCCCACCGTGGCCAGCGCCCTGCCCGACGCCAGCCGGGGCAGCAGCCGCCCGGCGGGCTCGGGCCGTCCGGACAGGAGGGCCGCCGCGAGGACCGTCTCCACCAGCGGGCCCGGCACCGCGTGCCGCCCCAACTCCACGAAGGCCACGACCAGTTCCACGGGAAGCGGCCCCATCCCTCCGTACGCCTCCGGGATCGCCAGCGCGAAGACGCCCGCCTCCGCGATCCGGGACCACAGCGCACGGCCCGCCGTGGGGTCGCCGGCACCCCAGGACCGTACGACCGAGGGGGTGTCGGCAGCCGTCAGCAGCGCGTCCAACGAGCCCGCGAACGCGCACTGTTCATCGGTGAGCAGGAAACGCATCAGCCATCGCCTTTCGGGAGCGGGCGCATCAGCGGCTGCCCTTCGGCAGGCCGAGCAGGCGTTCGGCGATGATGTCGCGCTGGATCTCGTTCGCGCCGGCGTAGATGGGCCCCGCGAGGGAGAAGACGTACCCCTGCGCCCAGCCGGTGTCCGCCAGCTCGCCTTCCTCGCCCAGCAGGTCGAGAGCCGTCTCGTGCAGCGTGATGTCGTGCTCCGACCAGAACACCTTGTTCATGCTGGCCTCCGGACCCAGCGGCTCGCCCTGAAGGAAGCGGGACGCGCCCGCGTATGTGAAGAGCTGGTAGGCACGGGCGCCGATCACCGCGTCGGCCACCCGGTCCTGTGCCCGCACCGGGCATCCTCGCTGCCGCCACAGCTCCACCAGCCGGTCGGCGGCGGCCAGGTAGCGGCCGGGGGAGCGGAGGGTGAGCCCGCGTTCGTTGCCGGCTGCCGACATCGCGATCCGCCAGCCCTCGCCCGGCTCGCCGATCACGTCCTCGTCGGGCACGAACACCTCGTCCAGGAACAGCTCGGCGAACGCCGGTTTCCCGTCGAGGCGGCCGATCGGTCGGACCGTCACCCCAGGTGCGCGCAGGTCGAACATCAGATAGGTCAGCCCCTGGTGCTTGGCTGCCTCCGGTTCGCTGCGGAACAACCCGAAGGCCCGATCCGCGAAGGCCGCCCGCGACGACCACGTCTTCTGCCCGCTCAAGCGCCAGCCGCCGTTGGCACGCACCGCCCTCGACCGCAGGGAGGCCAGGTCCGAACCGGCCTCCGGCTCCGACCACGCCTGCGCCCAGACCACCTCCCCGCGCGCCATCGGCGGCAGCACCCGGGCCCGCTGCTCCTCGGTGCCGTGGTCGAACAGGGTCGGCGCCAGCAGATGGATCCCGTTCTGGCTCACCCGGCCCGGTGCGCCCGCCGCGTAGTACTCCTCCTCGAAGATCAGCCACCGCACCAGCCCCGCGTCCCGTCCGCCGTACGCGGTCGGCCAGGCCACCACCGACCAGCGGTCCGCGGCCAGTTCCGCCTCCCACCCCCGGTGCGCCGCGAAGCCCTCCTCGGTCTCCAGCGAGGGCAGCGGGGCCGCGGGCACATGTGTCGCGAGCCAGGCCCGCGCCTCGGCGCGGAAGGCATCGTCCGCGGGGGAGTGGGTCAGATCCACGAGCTCCGTCCTTCCGCCGCTCCTCGCCAAGTTTCCCTAACAAGTGTTTGGTAGGTTAGCGTGGTCTCATGACAGGCGTCGAGAGTCCGGCGTATGTGCCCGGCCATGGGCTGCTGCGGGCGCGCACCGCGGTGATCACCGCGGCGGCCGGTGCGGGGATCGGCGCCGCGATCGCGCGCCGGTTCCTGGAGGAGGGCGCGCGTGTCCTGATCAGCGACGCGCACGTGCGCCGCCTCAAGCGGTACGAGGCGGAGCTGGCCGGGGAGTTCGAGGGCTCGGTGAGCGCGCTGCCGTGCGACGTCACCGACGAGACCCAGGTCCGGGCTCTCTTCGACACCGCCGTCCGGACCCATGGCCGACTCGACATCGTCGTCAACAACGCCGGCCTGGGCGGCACCGCCGCGCTCGTCGACATGACCGACGAGCAGTGGTCGCGCGTGCTCGACGTGACGCTGAACGGCACCTTCCGGTGCCTGCGCGCGGCCCTGCGCGCCATGAAGGAGGTCGGCGGCGGCGTGATCGTCAACAACGCCTCGGTGCTCGGCTGGCGCGCCCAGGCCGGACAGGCGCACTACGCCGCCGCGAAGGCGGGCGTGATGGCCCTGACCCGGTGCGCGGCCATGGAGGCGGCCCCGTACGGCGTGCGGGTCAACGCGGTCGCTCCGAGCCTCGCCCTGCATCCGCACCTGGTGAAGGTCACGACCCCCGAACTGCTTCAGGAGCTGACCGCGGAAGAGGCGTTCGGGCGGCACGCGGAGCCGTGGGAGGTGGCCAACGTGATCGTCTTCCTGGCGTCCGGCTACTCCTCGTACATGACCGGCGAGGTCGTCGCCGTCAGCAGTCGGCATCCCTAGTGCTGTGGCCCGGCGATGGACCAGCACGCCGGGGATCACAATGGATCCGTGCCGACCAAGCCGACCAACAAGAAGCCACAGGTGACCGCCGCACCCGCCCGCCGCCGCGAACTCCTCGACACAGCCGCCGAGGTCTTCGCCGAGCAGGGCTACAACGCCACCACCGTCCGCACGATCGCCGACCACGCCGGAATGCTCGCGGGCAGCCTCTACTACCACTTCGACTCCAAGGAGTCGATGCTGGAGGAGATCCTGCGCACCTTCCTGGACGAGCTGTGGGACGGCTACGACACCGTCCTGGACGCCGGCCTCGGCCCACGGAAGACGCTGGAGGCACTGGTCACCGAGTCCTTCCGGGAGATCGACCGGCACCGCGCGGCCGTCGCGATCTATCAGAAGGAGTCCAAGCAGCTCGCGGCGCAGGAACGGTTCGCGTTCCTCGCCGAGTCGCAACGCAAGTTCGAGAAGGCGTGGCTGTCCACCCTGGAACGGGGCGTCGCCGACCGGGTCTTCCGGGCCGACCTCGACGTCCGGCTCACCTACCGGTTCGTACGCGACACCGTGTGGGTCGCCGCCTCCTGGTACCGGCCCGGTGGACAGCACAGCCCGGAGGAGATCGCCCGCCAGTACCTGTCGATGGTGCTCGACGGGATCGCCGTACGTGAGGAACAGCAGGAGCACAGCAGCACGTGAGCAGCCGTACGTGAACCGTCGTCCTGCGCGAGGGAGTCCACCATGGCCGAGGCCTACATCGTCGAAGCGGTCCGTACGCCCGTCGGGCGGCGCCGGGGCGGGCTCAGCGCGGTCCATCCGGCCGACCTGGGCGCACACGTACTGAAAGCCCTCATGGAGCGCTCGGGCGTGGACCCGGCCGCCGTGGAGGACGTCGTCCTCGGCTGCCTGGACACCGTCGGGCCGCAGGCCGGGGACATCGCCCGCACCTGCTGGCTGGCTGCCGGGCTGCCCCAAGAGGTGCCCGGCGTGACCGTCGACCGGCAGTGCGGCTCCTCCCAGCAGGCCGTGCACTTCGCGGCACAGGCCGTCATGTCCGGCACCCAGGACCTGGTGGTCGCGGGCGGGGTGCAGAACATGTCGCAGATCCCGATCGCCTTCGCCTCCCGTCAGGCCGCCGAACCGCTCGGGCTGACCGAGGGGCCGTTCGCGGGCAGCGAGGGCTGGCGGGCCCGCTACGGCGACCAACCCGTCAACCAGTTCGTCGGCGCCGAGATGATCGCCGCGAAGTGGGGCATCACCCGGCGCGAGCAGGAGGAGTACGCCCTCAGCTCGCACCGGCGGGCGGTGCGCGCCCTCGACGAGGGCCGCTTCGAGAAGGAGACCGTCGCCTACGGGGACGTCACGGTCGACGAAGGCCCGCGCCGGGACACCTCCCTGGAGAAGATGGCCGAGCTGAAGCCGGTCCTGGAGGGCGGCACCGTCACCGCCGCCTGCTCCTCGCAGGTCTCCGACGGCGCGGCGGCCCTGCTGCTGGCCTCGGAACGGGCCGTACAGGAACACCGGCTGACCCCGCGCGCCCGGGTCCACCACCTCTCGGTGCGCGGCGAGGACCCGATCCGCATGCTGACGGCCCCGATCCCGGCGACCGCGCACGCCCTGAAGAAGTCCGGGCTCACGATCGACGACATCGACCTCGTCGAGATCAACGAGGCGTTCGCCCCGGTCGTCCTCGCCTGGCTGAAGGAGACCGGCGCCGACCCGGAGAAGGTCAACGTCAACGGCGGCGCCATCGCCCTCGGCCACCCCCTGGGTGCCACCGGAGCCAAGTTGATGACCACCCTCCTGAACGAACTTGAGCGCACCGGCGGTCGCCTGGGCCTGCAGACGATGTGCGAGGGCGGCGGCCAGGCCAACGTGACGATCATCGAACGGCTCTGAACCCTTCCAGGGACCCGAGCACCTCCTCCGCCTCCGTCATGATCCGCCCCACCAGCTCCGCGCACGACGGCAGGTCGTCGATCACCCCGGCGACCTGCCCGGACGCCATCACCCCGAGATCCGTCCGACCCTCAACCATCGCGGCCCTGAGCAGCATCGGCGTGTTCGCCGCGAGCAGGACCTGGCTCCAGCTCAGCTCCTTGCCGTGCTTCAGGGCGAGGCCGTCGCGGATCATCCGCGGCCACGTCAGACCCGACACCCTCCTGAACGCCGACGCCCCGCGCACCGCCCGCAGCAGCGCCCGCGCCCGGCCCACGTGCTCCAGCGAGTCCACGAACGGCGTGCGCAGCATGCGGTGCGGCAGCCCGTCCACCGCCGTCGTCACCTTCACATCCCGCACGGACGCCGCCAGATAGCGCGCCTTCACCGCCTCGGGCACCGTCGAGTCCGACGTCAGCAGGAACCGCGTGCCCATCGCGATGCCCGCCGCCCCGTACGCCAGCGCCGCGACCAGCCCGCGCCCGTCACGGAAGCCGCCCGCCGCCACCACCGGGATGTCGACCGCGTCCACCACCTGCGGTAGCAGCACGGTCGTCGCCACCTCACCCGTGTGTCCGCCGCCCTCGCCGCCCTGCACGATCACCGCGTCGGCACCCCAGGAGGCCGCCTTCTCGGCATGCCGCCGCGCTCCCACGGACGGGATCACGACGACCCCCGCCGCCTTCAGCTCGGCGATCAGCTCGGCCGACGGCGCCAGCGCGAACGACGCCACCCGCACGCCCTCCTCCACGAGCATCCGCACCCGATCGCCCGCGTCCTGGGCGTCCGCCCGCAGATTCACCCCGAACGGCGCGTCCGTCCGTGCCCTGACCTCCCGTATCGCCTCCCGCAGCTGGTCGAGCGTCATGGTCGCGGAGCCGAGGATCCCGAGCGCGCCCGCGCCGGCCGCGGCGGAGACCAGACGGGGCCCGGCCACCCAGCCCATGCCCGTCTGCACCACCGGATGCCGGACCCCGACGAGCCGGGTGAACGCGGTGTCCATCAGCGCCCACCGCCCTCACCGACCCGATCGGGCACCTCCCGCTCCCGGATCCCCTCCGGATCGATCACCTCACGGATCAACCGCAGCTCCTCAGGCGTCGGTTCACGGGTGTACGGAACGTCCTCGGGGACCGTCGGCTCGAAGCCCGTCGCCTGCCGCACCTCCGCCACCGTCACCCCCGGATGCAGCGAGGCCAGCCGCATCGACCGGTCCGGGGTGTCGAAGTCGAACACGCCGAGGTCGGAGACGACGCGCACGATGTGGTGGAAGCGGGCGGTGGCCGGGTGACGGGCCGCGCGGTCGTACCCCACCCCGCACACCATGTCGACCCGCTCGACGAACACCCGCCGCGAATGCCGCGGTATCCAGTAACTGGTCGGATGGTTGAGGGTGTTGACCGGCCCTCCGCGTACCCCGAGCAACTGCCGCCGGGGTTCTGCCCAGTCCCCGATGCACGAGATGTTCTGGTTGCCGAAACGGTCGATCTGGCTGGCGCCCATCATCACGTGCCGCCGACCGCCGGTCACCAGCTCCAGATGCTGCCGGTACGGCAACCAGCCCTCCACCGTGCCGTCGGCGTCCACCAGCATCGCCTCGCCGTCGGTGAGCAGCAGGTCCGGGGCGAAGCTCCGCCGCGCCAGCCGCGCCCCGATCGACGGGATGGGGCCCATGGGGCCCGCGAGGATCTCCCCGGCGCCGCGCCAGGCCTCGGCGCACGCGATCACGCAGTACTCCGCGCGGCTCGCTCCGCTCATGACCGCTCCTCGTGCCAGGCCCGGACGGCCGCCTGGTAGGCGTGTTCGTCCCCGGCGAGGAACCTCCCGGCGAACCTGGACCACTCGGTGGTCGCGTAGTGCCGCTGGAACGCCTCGTCCCGGTCGTGGTCGGGTGCGCAGGACGTGAAGTGCGCGCCGTTCGGAGCCGCGACCACCCCCGTCACGGTGTGCCGCTTGATCAGTAGGGTCTGCGGTGCGGCCTCCTTCGTCAGCTCCGCGGTGTCCACGATCCGTTCGCACGAGACGTACGCCGCCTCGGCCGCCTCGCAGAACAGGTCGTCGAAGTACGGGTCCGGGCCCAGGTACTGGCCGTTGCCCAGGCGGTCGGCACGGTTGACGTGCACCAGGGCGGCGTCCATGCGCAGCGCGGGCATCGCCACGAACTCCTCGCGCGGGACGGGTGAGGCGGTCCCGCAGTCGCCGGTGAAGGGCCACCTTTCCCCGTACGGCGACGTCACCGTCCGCAGGCCGGGGTTGACCCGCAGCACGTCCGAGCCGACGCCCGCCCGCACCGGCAGGAACGGCAGCCGGTTCGACGCCGCGCGCAGCCCCCACAGGAACATCGCCTCGTCGACCTCCACCAGCTGCAGCGCACCGCTCTCCCGGGCCGCCCGGAAGTGCGGTTCGAGCGGGATCGAGTCGAGGGTCGTGAACGCGGCGACCAGCCTCCGGATCCGCCCCGCCGCCGCGAGCATGCCGACGTCCGGACCGCCGTAGGACACGACCGTCAGATCGGTGATCCCGGAGCGGAGCAGCGCCCGCACCAGGGCCATCGGCTTACGGCGCGAGCCCCAGCCTCCGATGCCGAGGGTCATGCCGCTCTCCAGCCGGGAGACGACCTCCTCGGCGGTCATCGTCTTGTCCCCCACCTATCCGCCCTCCTTCCCGAAGGTGTCCCGGACCCGGCCGGCCACCCCGCTGAGGTTCGCCTCGAAAGTGAAGCCCTGCTCGAAGCGGTAGCTTCGGCGCACGTCGACCGGGTCGATGCCGTTGAGCGAGGCCTTGGCCAGCCGAAGCAGCTCACCGTCCTTGGCGGCGATCTCACCGGCCAGCTCCAGCGCCGCGTCCCTGAGCCCGTCCCGCGGCACCACCCGCCACACCGAGCCGTGCGCGTGCAACTCGCCCGCCGTCACCGTGCGCGCGGTGTAGTACAGGACACGCATCAGATGCGGTGGAACCAGCCGCGCCAGATGCGTGGCCGCGCCCAGCGCCCCCCGGTCCAGCTCCGGCAGCCCGAAGACGGCGTCCTCGCTCGCCACGATCGCGTCCGCGTTGCCGACGAGCCCCATCCCGCCGCCCAGGCAGAACCCCTGCACCGCGGCGACGACCGGCACCTCGCACTCGTACACCGCCGCGAACGCCTCGAAGCACCCCCGGTTGGCCCCGATCAGCGTGCCGCTGCCCTCGGCCTGTATCTCCTTGATGTCCACACCCGCGTTGAAACCGCGCCCCCCGGCGGCCAGCACGACACAGCGGACCTCCCGGTCGCGGCCCGCCGACCGCACGGCGTCGGCCAGGGCGAACCAGCCGACCACCGGCAGGGCGTTCACCGGCGGGAAGTCGACCGTGACGACGGCGACCCCTTTTTCCGGGCACGAGGTGGAGACACCCATGGGTACATCAGCTACCTTTCCACCAAACGTTTGTTAGGTGCGATTCGAAGCTAGCAGTCGCCGCGAGCCGGTGGGAGGGCCTGTGGAAAACCTGCGCGGTCGTACGGCCGTCGTCACCGGCGGCACCCGAGGCGTGGGGGCCGGTATCGCCCGGGCGTTCGTCGCGGCCGGCGCGCAGGTCGTCGTCTGCGCCCGCCGGCCGCCCGAAGCAGACCTGCCCGGCACCGAGTTCGTCCCGCTCGACGTGCGCGACCCGGACGCGGTACGCGACTTCTTCGCCGCACTTCCCCGTGTCGACGTGCTGGTCAACAACGCGGGTGGCACCCCCTACCGGCTCCTTGCCGGCGTCGGGCCCGAACGGCACGCCCGGGTCGTCGAACTCAACCTCGTCGCACCCCTGACCGTCTCCCTCGCCGCGTACGAGCATCTCCGGCGTGTCCGGGGAGCGATCGTGATGATCGGCAGTGTGAGCGGCGGCCGCCCCTCGCCGGGCAGCGCGGCCTACGGGGCGGCCAAGGCCGGGCTGGAGAGCCTCGCCCGCTCCATGGCTGTGGAGTGGGCGCCCGAGGTGCGGGTCAACACGCTGGTCGTCGGGATGGTCCGCACCGAACTGTCCTGCCTCCACTACGGCGACGGGGACGGCATCGAGGCCGTCTCCCACACCGTCCCGCTCGGCCGGCTCGCCGAGCCCTTTGACATCGGCGAGGCCGCCGTCTTCCTCGCCTCGGACGCCGCCGCGTACATCACCGGCGCGAGCCTCCTCGTCCACGGGGGAGGGGAGCGCCCGGCGTTCCTGGACGCGGCGACCGTCAACAAGGCCGGCAACGGCGGCAAGGGCGCTCCGGGAGCAGGAACAGGTGACATGCCGTGACCGGTATCGCCGACGGCCGTGTAGTGATCGTCACCGGCGCGGGCCGTGGTCTCGGACGCGCCCATGCCCTCGCGTTCGCCGCCGAGGGCGCGAGGGTCGTCGTCAACGACCTCGGAGTCGGCCTCGACGGCACACCCGGTGCCGAGAGTCCGGCAGGGCGGGTCGTCGAGGAGATCCGCGCGGCCGGTGGCGAAGCGGTCGCGCACGGCGGTGACATCGCGACGAGCGCAGGGGCCGCGTCCCTGGTGGCGGCCGCCCTGCGTGCGCACGGGCGACTGGACACCCTCGTCAACAACGCCGGTTTCCTGCGCGACCGGATGCTGGTCAATCTCGACGAGGACGAATGGGACGCGGTCGTGCGCGTCCACCTCAAGGGGCACTTCCTGCCGCTGAAACACGCGGCGGCGCACTGGCGTGCCGAGGCGAAAGCGGGGCGCACCCCCTGCGCCCGGGTCGTCAACACCAGCAGCGGCGCCGGGCTGCTGGGCTCGGTGGGGCAGGGGAACTACAGCGCGGCCAAGGCCGGCATCGTCGCCCTGACGCTGGTCGCGGCGGCGGAACTCGGACGCTACGGAGTGCAGGTCAACGCCATCGCGCCCGCCGCGCGTACCCGGATGACCGAGCGGACGTTCGCCGGGGCGATGGCGGCACCCGTCACCGGCTTCGACGCGATGGCCCCGGAGAACGTGTCGCCCCTGGTGGTCTGGCTGGGATCCGCCGTGAGTGCCGGCGTCACCGGCCGGGTCTTCGAAGTGGAGGGCGGCCGGATCAGCGTCATGGAGGGCTGGCGGCGGGGTCCGACAGTGGACAAGGGCGCGCGGTGGAGCCCAGCCGAGGCGGGGCGGACGGCGCTGAAACTCCTGGCGGAGGCCGAGGCGCCGGGGGCCGTGTACGGAGCCGGGGCCGACTGAAGCCGGGAGCCCGGGGCCGGAATCCAGGCAGGGGCCGACAGCCGGATGCCGGGCCGGGAGCCGACGGCGAGGGTCCGTGCGTCCTATTCGGACAGGCGGGCCACGAACTTGCTCTGCCGCTCGGACATCACTGCCAGGAACCGGATGACGGTCTCCAGCTCCTGCGCGCTGAACTCTTCGCACGCATCGACGATGTCCCGCGCCCACTCCTCGAAGAACACGGCGAACTCGCCGAGCTTTCGCCGGTTCAGCTCCACGAGCACACGCCGCTTGTCCGTCGGGTGCTTGACCCTGTGCACGAACCCCTTCGACTCAAGGCGGTCGACGAGTCCCGTGACGGACGCGGGAGCCAGACCGGTCAGCTCGGCGAGGTCCTTCGCGGTGAGCGGGCCGCGCCGCTCAAGGAAGTCCAGGGTCTTCTCCTCCGTGGCGTTCAGGCCCTGCTTCGCGGCGATCGCCGAATGGAACATCACCGTGACGGCGCTGTGCTGCCGCCCCACGGCCATGAGCTGCTCCAGCGCCCTGGCCCGTCGCTCGTCGTCCACCACGACCGCTGCCGCGCCCTCGGTCGTGCCATCCGTCTCACCGCTGGTCATGGCACCAGGCTAGCGAATATTTCGTTTGGGCGAACTAAGGACTTGCGTCGGGCGCCCCCTCGGTGCAAGTCTTTCGTTAGGTCGAACGAAATAAATCCGGGCCGTGCAAGCGGCCGTCGTCGCCGGGAGTCACCATGACCTCAACCCTCGCCGCCACCTCAGCACCGGTGGCGGAGCCCCATCCGCGCCGCTGGGCCGCTGCCGCCGTGATGATGGTGGCGGCCCTGATGGACCTGCTCGACGGGACGATCGTGAACGTCGCCATCCCGTCCATCGGCCGTGATCTGCATGCCGCGCAGAACGCCCTGCAGTGGCTGGTCTCCGCCTACCTGCTGGGCTTCGCGGCCACGCTCATCGTCTCCGGGCACCTCGGTGACCGGTTCGGTCGCCGTCGCCTCTTCCTCCTCGGCACCGCCGGCTTCGGGCTGGCCGGCCTGGGCTGCGGAATCGCCCAGTCGCCGGGTCAGCTGATCGCGGCCCGGGCCGTGCAGGGCGTCATGGCCGCGGTGCTGCTGCCACAGGTGCTCGGCTCGTTCCGGACGCTGTTCCAGGGCCGGGAACGGGGCGCCGCCTTCGGGATGTACGGGGCCGTCGCCGGGTTCGCCTCCGCGATCGGACTGCTGCTGGGCGGGCTGCTCACGGACGCCGATCTGTTCGGCTGGGGCTGGCGGTCGGTGTTCCTGGTGAACGTCCCCGTCGCCCTCGCCACGTTCGTGGCCGGGCTGGTGCTCGTGCCCTCGACGAAGGAGAGGTCGGCCGGGCGTCCCGACGTCTTCGGCAGCCTGGTCCTGGCCGGGGGCCTGGTGGCGATCGTGCTGCCGCTTGTCCAGGGACGCGTGAACGGCTGGCCGCTGTGGGGCTGGGTCTGCCTCGCCGCCGGCGTCGCCGCGGTCGTCGGACTCGGCGTCCTCGAGGCCGAACGGCGCGGTGGGGACACGGTGCCACTGTTGCCGGTGCGGGCGTTCCGGCTGCCGGCGTTCTCCGTCGGTTTCCTCGTCCAGCTCCTCTTCTCCGTGGGCATGCAGGGCTTCTTTCTGATCTTCGCGATCTGGCTGCAGGGCGGCGAGGACTACACCCCGATGCAGGCGGGTGTGGTGACGGTGGCGTTCTCGGCCGGCAGCTTCCTGACCGCGCCGATGGCCGACGGGCTGGCGGTGCGCTTCGGGCGGCTGGTGCTGGCGGCGGGCGCGGTGCTCATGGCCGGCGGGTTCGGGTTGGTGTGGGCGGCGGCGCACGGGGCGCCCGCCACGCACACCGGAGCGTGGCCGCTGGTACCGGGCCTGGTGCTCGCCGGCGCCGGGCTGGGACTGCTGGTCGTACCCCTCGTCAACGTCGTGCTGTCCGCCGTCCCCGGCGATCTCGCGGGCGCCGCGTCCGGGATCTTCTCCACGGCCCAGCAGTTCGGCGGGGCGCTCGGGGCGGCCGTGATCGGCACCGTGTTCTTCGAGCAGATCTCGCACGGTCCGACGCGGGCGCTGACCGGAGCGATGCCGTGGGTGACGGGTGTGTTCGTGCTGTGCGCGGCGCTGTGCACGGCACTGCCCCGGCGGGCGGTGGCCGCGCCTGAGGAGTGAGCGTCACAGGAGCTTTGGGGGTGTGGGCCACCAGGCCCGCGCCCCCGCTTGCGCGCCTCACCCGGTGAGGGCGCCGGGCCACGTCTGCAACAGGTCCACGATCAGGCGGTGTCCCGTCTGCTGGTCGTTCCCCGCCGCCGGCCGGCCGTCGCGCACCAGGGCGACCTCGACGGTCACCGTGCCCGGCTCCTGCTCCCAGCGGCGCGTGACGTACTCGTTCTCCGGGCCGTATGCCGCCTCCAGGCCCGCCCGGAGCTCGGCCGCGACGTCCAGTGCCAGCCATCGCCGCGCCTCGGCGAGCGCTTCCCGCCGTGCCCGGGCGCCATGGTCCAGCAGGGCCCTCACGCAGGCGGGGGAGCCGCGGCGGGCGGCGGCCACCAGCGGAGGTTCCCCGGCGGGGCCGGGCAGGTCCGGGTTCGCGCCGGCCGCAAGCAGCTGCCGGACGACCTCGGCATGGCCACGCTGCACCGCCCATGTCAGCGCCCGGAACCCGTATCCCTCCTCCAGATCCGGATCGGCGCCGGCCGCCAGCAACGCCCGTACGACCTCCGTGTGGCCCCCGCAGGCGGCGCCACACAGGGGAGCGTCGGCGCCCGCGCTGAGACGGTCGGGGTCGGCGCCGGCCGCCAGCAGCAGCCGAGCGACGCCCGGCGCGTCGCTCACCGCCGCCAGATACAGGGCCGTCTGGCCCTCCTCATCCGTCGACTCGGGGCTCGTACCCGTGCGCAGCAGCCGGAGGACCGCGTCCTCGTCCCCTGCGTACACCGCCGCGAACAGCCCCGGCGGCTCGTGCGTGTTCATGACTCGACCCTCGCTCCGAGAGGGCCGTGGGCGCAAAGACATATGAGGTGTTCTGTGCCACCTCTGCTCTGCCTCCAAGCCGCCTCACAGGCCGCTCCGGGCGACGGCCGCACTCGTGTGTCGCGCTCCCATCGCTCCGGGGGATCGCCGCACTCATCTGTCGCACTCCCGTCGCTCCGGGCGACGGCCGCACCTCACGTGTCGCACTCCAGCACGGTGCGGCACAGCCCGCAGCGCGCCCGCACCCGCCCCCGTACCGGCACCCGGATCCGCTGGTGGCAGGTCGGGCAGGGGAAGCAGACGCGCAGCGGGCCGTGGCCGGCCGGGGTGAAGGAGTACGGGACGCCCGGGTGCGGGCCGACGGCCAGGTGGTCCTGGGCCGAGCGGCGGTCCCTGGCGTAGCGGCGGCGGCCCGCCCAGCCGGCCGCCGTCAGCGGCGGCTGCTGCTCGTCGCGGCGGGCCAGCGCCATGCCCCTCATGTACGCCCTGTAGCCCTGCGGGCTGGTGAACCAGACCGCGGGGTCCTCCCCGAACAGCAGCGCCCGCTTGGCGAGCACGTAGCCGAACTCCTCCGGGGTGAGATAGCCGAGCTTCTGCGACGACACCCCGTCCTCGCGGAAGGCGTCCAGCAGCAGCCAGCCCGCGCCCAGATACGTCGCCGCCGTGTCGGTGAGGATCTCGTTGTCCCGCGTGCCGGGGAAGGACAGGCCGAGGCGGTGCAGATACACGTGCATCACCTCGTGCGCGAGGGCCGCGCCGATGTCCCGGCGATGGGTGCGGAACCGGTCGTTGAGCTCCACGAAGTACTCAGGACCCGCGGCGAGTTCGACGTTGGCCGCGTGCGTCATCTCACGGAAGCTGACGATCATCCGGGCGTCCGGCAGGCGGTAGTGCCGCACCAGCTCGCGTGCCACCCGCTGCGCCCCCAGGTGCAGGTCGTCCTGGTCGCAGAAGGCCACGTCGGCAGGGAGCACACTGGTCGCGAAGGTGCGGACGGTGTCGTACGAGAGCCGCTTGTACAGGGCGGTGATGGCCGCCCGCACCGTGTCCAGATGTGGATAGCCGTGCTCGACCGGTCCGCCGTTCGCCACGTCCGCACCCCCTGAAGACGCCGGCTGTGCTTCCACTGTAGGCGGGCTCGCGGTCGGTGGCGGAGCGTACGAGTGGCGCCCGCGCCACCGGGGTGGTGCGCCCTGGGCGGGCGGTCGTGCGCGGGGCGCACGCAGGTGAGCGATCCGCACTTCGGACGCAGAGGATCGAGAAGCGGCGCTCCCCGTAGGGTGGTCGGCCATGACCACCCGCCACAGCACCACCGGAGACGTCGACCCGGCCGTGCGCGCCGAATTGGCCCGGCTGCGCGACAGCATCGACAACATCGACGCCGCCGTCGTCCACATGCTCGCCGAGCGCTTCAAGTGCACCCAGCAGGTCGGCCACCTCAAGGCCGCGCACCAGCTGCCGCCCGCCGATCCGGCCCGGGAGGCCGCTCAGATCGCCCGGCTGCGCCGTCTGGCGGAGAACGCGAAACTCGATCCCGCGTTCGCCGAAAAGCTGCTCAACTTCATCATCGCGGAGGTCATCCGCCACCACGAGAGCATCGCCGAGGACGCCACGTCGGCGGCGGACGCCCCCGCGGAGTGACATCCGCGGCCGGCCACGCCTCCTGCGGCGCACCTCCCGCGCCGCACTCGGCCCGCGCCTTCCGCACCTCGCCGCACGTGCCGCGCCAGAGCGCACGGGCCGGGCCGGCCGGGAGGGCCGCCGACTGACCGACGGTGCGGATTCGCAGGGGGACCGCCGCGGGGACGCCCGGCAGGCAGCCGGCCATCCGGGCGGCCACCCCGCACCGACCGGCGTACATGCGATCGATCGATCGAACGCCCGCCGTACGCACGTACGCCTTCCCAATCGGCCGAAAGGCTCTTTGTCCGGTCAAAGGTGCGCGCGGTAAGAGGGTTCCGGCATAAGCTGGTTGCCCAAGCGAGGGGACCTCGGGCCATGCCGTCTGATGCCAGGATTCTCATCGTCGACGACCATGTGGACACGCTCTACGCGCTGGAAAGCGCCCTCGCCCCCCTGGGCTACCGCGTGACCCGCGCGACCAACGGAGACGCCGCACTCAAGGAAGTGCTGCGCGGCCAGGTCGGCCTCCTGCTCCTCGACGTGCGCATGCCCAAGGTCAGCGGTCTCGACGTCGTGCGCTACATGCGGCGGGTCGAGCAGACCCAGCACATCCCCGTCATCCTGCTCACCGGCTTCGGCATCGACGCCGAACTCACCTCCGCCGCCTTCGCGCTCGGTGTCGCCGACCTCGTGACCAAGCCCGTCGACCCCTGGACCCTGCGCACCAAGGTCCGCTACCTCTACAACGCCCACCAGCGCTCCCGGACGCTGGAGCAGGAGGTCCGCGCCCTGCGCGCCCGGCTCAAGGGAGGCGCCGCGCCCCCGGCACGCGCCCTGCCGCACCCGGAGCCCCGCCTCCCGGGCCAGCGCGACGACCACGCCACCGAGCCGCCCCGCGCACCCACCAGCGCACGCGACGACGGACGGACATAGGGCGTGTACCGGACCGCTCCCTGTGCCCGCTCGGCGGCATCGGGCAGCATGTCCCCCATGTCCGTACTCACGCGCGACGAAGCGCAGACCCGTGCCCGGCTCCTCGACGTCCATCGCTACGCGATCTCCCTCGACCTGACCGGCGGCGACGAGACCTTCGACTCCCGTACCGTCATCCGCTTCACCGCCCGCACGGCCGGGGACACCTTCGTCGAACTCAAGCCCGCCGAGCTGCGCTCCGCGACCCTGGACGGACAGCCCCTCGACCCCGCCACCCTCGTCGAGAACCGACTGCCGCTGAAGGACCTCACCGCCGGCGAGCACGAACTGCGCATCGAGGGCGTCATGCGCTACTCCCGCACCGGGGAGGGCATGCACCGCTTCACCGACCCCACCGACGGCGAGACCTACGTCTACACCCAACTGTTCCTGGACGACGTCCAGCGTGTCTTCGCCGCCTTCGACCAGCCCGACCTCAAGGCCGTCTTCGACCTGACCGTCAAGGCACCCGAGGGCTGGAACGTCCTCGCCAACGGCATCACCACCCACGACGGCCACGGCCTGTGGCGCGCCGCCACCACCCCCCTCATCTCCACCTACCTGGTCGCCGTCGCCGCCGGACCCTGGCACTCCGTCACCACCGAACACCGCGGGCTGCCCTTCGGCATCCACTGCCGCCGCTCCCTCGCCCCCCACCTCGACGCCGACGCGGACGAACTGTTCGAGATCACCCGCCAGTGCTTCGACCGCTACCACGAGAAGTTCGACGAGCCCTACCCCTTCGACTCCTACGACCAGGCGTTCGTCCCCGAGTTCAACGCCGGAGCCATGGAGAACCCCGGCCTCGTCACCTTCCGCGACGAGTTCGTCTACCGCTCCGCCGTCACCGACACCCAGCGCCAGACCCGCGCCATGGTCATCGCCCACGAGATGGCCCACATGTGGTTCGGCGACCTCGTCACCCTGCGCTGGTGGGACGACATCTGGCTCAACGAGTCCTTCGCCGAGTACATGGGCTACCAGACACTCACCGAAGCCACCCGCTTCACCGACACCTGGACCGACTTCGGCGTCGCCCGCAAGGCCTGGGGGTACGACGCCGACCAGCGGCCCTCCACCCACCCCGTCGCCCCCGAAGCGGTCGACGACACCGCCTCCGCACTCCTCAACTTCGACGGCATCTCCTACGCCAAGGGCGCCTCCGCGCTGCGGCAGCTGGTGGCCTGGCTCGGTGAGAAGGACTTCCTCGCCGGCATCAACACCCACTTCGCCCGACACCGCTTCGCAAACGCCGCCCTCGCCGACTTCATCGACTCCCTCGCCAGCGCGACCGACCGCGACGTACACGCCTGGGCCGACGCCTGGCTGCGCACCACCGGCGTCGACACCCTCACCCCGCACCTCACCCAGGCCGACGACGGCACCTACGCGCTCGCCGTCGACCACGACGGCAGCCGCCCGCACCGCATCAGCGTCGGCCTCTACGACCACCACATCGCCGACGACGGCGCCCTCGCCCTGCGCGAACGCCTCGACCTCGACATTCCGCAGGCAGCGCCCCAGCCCCTCGGCAAGCGACCCGACCTGCTCCTGCTCAACGACGGCGACCTCACCTACGCCAAGGTCCGCTTCGACCCCGAGTCCTTCGAAGCCGTCCAAAACGCCCTCGCCGGGCTGCCCCAGCCGCTCAGCCGCGCCGTCGTGTGGAACGCCCTGCGCGACGCCGTCCGCGACGGCCGACTGCCCGCCACCACCTACCTGGAGACCGCCCGCACCCACCTCCCGCACGAGACCGACCTGGCCCTCGTCGACGGCGTCCTCGCGTTCGCCTCCGGCCACATCGCCGACCGCTACCTGTCCCCGGCCGCCCGCCCCGGCGCCCTCGCCACCCTCACCAAACTGTGCCGCGACCTCATCCGCCGCACCGAGGACGGCGACAACCCCGGGCTGCGCCTGATCGCGGTGCGCCACTTCATCGACGCCGCCGCCCACCCCGACACCATCGCCGCCTGGCTCGCCGACGGAACCGTGCCCGGCGGACCCGAACTCGACCCCGAACTGCGCTGGCGCATCCTCGGCCGCCTCGCCGTTCTCGGCGCCGTCGACGAGGCCATGATCGCCGACGAACTCGCCCGCGACCCCAGCGCCACCGGCCAGGAAGGCGCCGCCCGCTGCCGCGCCGCCCTGCCCGATGAGGAGGCCAAGCGGCGCGCCTGGGAGGCGATGTTCACCACCGACGACCAGGCCGATCTGTCCAACTACCTGTTCACCGCCACAGCCCAGGGCTTCTGGCAGCCCGAGCAGGCCGACCTCGTCGAGGAGTACGTCGACCGCTACTGGACCGACGCGCCCGCCGTCGCCGCCCGCCGCGGCCCCGCCATCGCCACCGCCGCCGGCCGCTGGGCGTTCCCCCGCCACGCCGTGAGCGAGGACACCCTCCGCCGGGGCGAACAGTGCCTGCGCGAAGCGGACCCCACCCCGGCCCTGCGCCGCAGGCTCGTCGACGAACTCGACGACCTGGCCCGGGCGCTGCGCATCCGCGAGGCGTAAGGGGGCCGGCCTCCCCACCGACCGGCGCCCGGCTCACCACCGGGCGCCGACCGCGCGCCGCGCGCGCCGCCCCCGCCACCGTTTCCCGTTCCTCTCCTCACCGGGCCAGTACCTGCTTTCAGGTCTGATCGTTGTCCTCTTCGGGCGTGTCGAACCCCCTTGCCGCCAGGCTTGACTACCCTTGCCGCGCGCCCCGGGAGGACATCCCATGAGCTTGCCGCCCCTCGCCTCAGGACCCGACGGACCGAGCGCCCTGCGGCCGTTGCTCGCCACCGTCCTCGACGCCCTGCAGGAGGGCGCACGAGCGCGCGGCGGCCCCCTGCCCGCCGGCGGCCCCACCGCGGTCGCCGCCCGGGTACGCGACGCCGTCGGCGACGTCCTGCCGGACAAGGGCGACCCGGAGGCCGTACGAGCCCTGGTGCGCACCCTCGCCGAGGGCGCCGCCGACCCCGCCGACCCGCTGTGCGCCGCCCACCTGCACTGCCCGCCCCTGGCCGTCGCCACCGCCGCCGACCTCGCCGCCTCGTCCCTCAACCCCTCCCTCGACTCCTGGGACCAGGCCCCGGCCGCCTCCGAACTCGAAGCGCTCGTCACCCACGCGCTCGCCCAAGAGGTCTACGCCGACACAGGCGCCCCCGAGGCGAAAACCGCCGCCGCCCTCGTCACCACCGGCGGCACCGAAGCCAACCAGCTCGCCTTCCTCCTCGCCCGCGAAGCCCACGGCGCCGTCCGCCTCGTCTGCGGCGCCAACGCCCACCACTCCCTCACCCGCGCCGCCTGGCTCCTCGCACTGCCGCAACCCGTCGTCCTGCCCACCCCGCGCGGCACCCTCGACCCCGCCGCCCTCCACGCCGCCCTCACCGACCTGACCGGCCCCGGCGGATCCGTCCTGGTAGCCGCCACCGCCGGCACCACCGACGCCGGCCTCATCGATCCCCTGCCCGCCCTGGCCGACCTGTGCGCCACCCACGGCGCCCGCCTCCACATCGACGCCGCCTACGGAGGCGGACTCCTCTTCAGCGACCGCCACCGCGCCCTCCTCACCGGCCTGGAGCGCGCCCACACCGTCACCCTCGACCTGCACAAACTCGGCTGGCAACCGGTCGCCGCAGGCATCCTCGCCGTCCGCGACCCCCACGACCTGCGCGCCCTGCACCACCGCGCCGACTACCTCAACGCCGACGACGACACCGACGCCGGCCTACCCGACCTCCTCGGACGCTCCCTGCGCACCACCCGGCGCCCCGACATCCTCAAGATCGCCGTCACCCTCAAGACGCTCGGCCGCACCGGACTCGGCACCCTCGTCGACGAGGTCTGCGCCCGCGCACAGGAGTTCGCCGACCTCCTGGCCGCCCACCCCGCCTTCGAACTGCACGCAGCGCCCACCATCAGCACCGTCCTGTTCCGACCCACCGGAGCCTGCGACGACACCGTCGCCGCCGTCCGCCGCACCCTCCTCAACGACGGCCGCGCCGTCCTCGGCCGCGCCCGCCTCGACGGCCGCCTGTGGCTCAAAGCCACCCTCCTCAACCCCCACACCCGGCCCGGCGACCTGGCCGCACTCCTGAACCTGGTGGAAGGAAGCACGCCCCGATGACCACCCCGACCCACCACGAACCCGACGCACCCCGCGACCTCGTCGGCATCGGCATCGGCCCGTTCAACCTCTCCCTCGCCGCCCTCGCCCACCCCCTCGCCGAACTCGACACCGCCTTCTACGAACAACGCCCCGGTTTCGACTGGCACCCCGGTCTCCTCATCGACGGCGCCACCCTCCAAGTCCCCTTCCTCGCCGACCTGGTGACCCTCGCCGACCCGGCCAGCCGCTGGTCCTTCCTCAACTACCTCAAGACCCGCGACCGCCTCTTCCCCTTCTACTTCGCCGAACGCTTCCACATCCAGCGCGTCGAATACGACGCCTACTGCCGCTGGGTCGCCGGCAACCTCCCCGGACTCCACTTCGGCCACCAGATCGACGCCGTCCGCTGGAACCCCGACACGGACGTCTTCGAGGTCGACTACACCCAACTCGACGCAACCGGCCAAGCCCAAGCCCTCGGCCGCACCCACGCCCGCAACATCGTCCTCGGCGTCGGCACCGAACCCCACGTGCCCGAACCCCTCGAACCCCTCGTCAAAGCCCCCGGCCCACCCGTCATCCACGCCGCCGACTACCTCCAGCACCGCGACACGATCCTCGCCGCCGACCACATCACCGTCATCGGCTCCGGCCAGTCAGGCGCCGAAGTCTTCCTCGACCTGCTGCGCCACCGCCCCGCCGGCCGCGAGAGGATCCACTGGATCGGCCGCACCGAAGCCTTCGCCCCCATGGAGTACTCCAAGCTCGGCCTCGAACACTTCACCCCCGACTACACCCGCTACTTCCACGCCCTCTCCGAACCCGTACGCGACCGCCTCGTCTCCGCCCAGTGGCAACTCCACAAGGGCATCGACGCCGACACCATCGCCGCCATCCACGACGAGCTCTACCGCCGCACCCTGCACGGCGGCTGGCCCGACACCGTCCTCACCCCCGCAGTCCGCGTCCGAACCGCCGGCCGCGTCGGCACCACCCGAATCGAACTCCACCTGGAACACGTCCAGCAGGACACCCGCTCCCGCCTCACCACCGACGCCGTCGTCCTCGCCACCGGCTACCGCGAACGCCCCCTCGGCCGCCTCCTCGCCGGACTCGACCCCTACCTCCACCGCGACGCACGCGGCCGCCCCCGCATCGACGACCACTTCCGCATGATCCTCGACCCCACCGTCACCGGACACCTCTACGTCCAGAACGCCGAACTCCACACCCACGGCGTCGGCAGCCCCGACCTCGGCCTCGCCGCCTGGCGCAGCGCCACCATCCTCAACTCCCTCACCGGCAAAGAGCCCTACCCCCTGCCCCGCCGGACGGCCTTCACCACCTTCGGACTCCAGCAGCCCGACCGGATCCCGCCCAGCCGACGGCCCCAGATCCTCACCCCGCTCGTCGACGAACGCTAGAAGACCGACAAGTGGGCGGCGCCGACACAAAACCCCGCGCCGACGCCGCCCACCTGCCCTGCTCAAGCCTCACAGGCTCTAGAAGACGGGCGTGCCGTCCCGCGTCAGCCGCCAGTCCACCGACGCGAAGTCCTTCAACGGATTCCTGATCCGCGAACCAGCCGGCTGCGCGATGTCGATAGCGTCTGCGTCGCCTTGCCGACCACCTGATTGACATACGTCACCACGGCGGAATGCAATGACCTCGGCGGCATGCGGAGCAGCCCCCGGCGGTCCCGTCCCCCTCGGCCGGGGCCCCGGCGCCAGTGAATATGCCGCCGCAATTTCTCTCGGATGCTCATCGGAGCGGAACACCGCACAATTCAACACTTGGCAACAAGGCTTCACCCAAAGGTTGTTGAGTAGTCACGCACAACGAATTCTCTACCGGCCGGTAAGTCATAGGCTCGCACCATGCGCCGAGCAAAGATCGTCTGCACTCTGGGCCCCGCCACCCACTCGTACGACCAGATCAAGGCACTGGTCGAAGCCGGAATGGACGTCGCCCGCTTCAACCTCAGCCACGGCACCTACGCCGAACACGAGGAGCGCTACCAACGCGTACGAAAGGCCGCCGACGAAACCGGCCGCAGTGTCGGAATCCTCGCCGACCTTCAGGGCCCGAAGATCCGACTCGGCCGCTTCACCGAAGGCCCCGTACTCCTTGAACGCGGAGACACCTTCACCATCACCGTCGAAGAAGGCGTCGAGGGAGACCGCCAGACCTGCGGAACCACCTACGCCGGCCTCGCCACCGACGTCATCCCCGGCGAATGCATCCTCGTCGACGACGGCAAAGTCTGCCTCCAGGTCACCGCCGTCGACGGCCCCCGCGTCCACACCACCGTCGTCGAAGGCGGCATGATCTCCGACCACAAGGGACTGAACCTGCCCGGAGTCGCCGTCTCCGTCCCCGCACTCTCCAAAAAAGACGAAGACGACCTCCGCTGGGCCCTGCGCACAGGCTTCGACGTCATCGCACTCTCATTCGTGCGCAGCGGCCGGGACATCAAGGACGTCCACCGCATCATGGACGAAGAAAGCCGCCGCCTCCCCGTCATCGCCAAGGTCGAGAAACCGCAGGCGGTCGAGAACATCGACGACATCGTCGCCGCCTTCGACGGCATCATGGTCGCCCGCGGCGACCTCGGCGTCGAAATGCCACTCGAACAGGTCCCGATCGTGCAAAAGCGCGCCATCAAGCTGGCGAAGCGCAATGCCAAACCGGTCATCGTCGCCACCCAGATGCTCGACTCGATGATCGAGAACTCCCGCCCGACCAGGGCGGAGGCGAGCGACGTCGCGAACGCCGTCATCGACGGCACGGACGCCGTCATGCTCTCCGGCGAGACCAGCGTCGGCAACTACCCCATCGAAACGGTCAAGACCATGGCCCGCATCGTCGAGGCCGCCGAGGAAGACCTCCTCGCCAAGGGCCTCCCGCCCCTGACCGACACCAACAAACCCCGCACCCAGGGCGGCGCCGTCGCCCGCGCGGCAGCGGAGATCGGCGACTTCCTCGGCGCCGAATTCCTCGTCGCCTTCACCCAGTCCGGCGACACCGCCCGCCGCCTCTCCCGCTACCGCTCCCCGATCCCCCTCCTCGCCTTCACCCCCGAGCCGGCGACGCGCTCGCAGCTCAACCTCACCTGGGGCGTGGAGACGTTCCTGGGCCCGCACGTGGACTCCACGGACGCGATGGTCGACCAGGTCGACGAACTGCTGCTGAAGTACGGCCGCTGTCAGAAGGGGGACGTGGTGGTGATCACGGCGGGCTCGCCGCCCGGGGTGTCGGGCTCGACGAACATGGTCCGGGTACACCACATCGGCGAGGACGACAGCCCGAAATAGGGGGTCAGTGCCTGGGGCCTACGTGGGCGTCGAGGAGGGCGACGGAGGCGTTGCGGGCGATGGAGACGGTCACGGCGGCGCGGCTTTGGTTGAGCGATTGGGGCACTCTGTGCGACTGGACGTCTCGACACGCAGCGAAAAGCGGATGCTCACGAGAATGAGAACATCCGCTTTTTAGGCTGCGCCTTGGAACCAAAGGAAAAGTGCCCCGGGTGGGATTCGAACCCACGCTGTCGGTGGTTTGAGCACCGTGCCTCTGCCGCTGGGCTACCGGGGCTTCCTGTAAAACGAAGGTTGGCGGTCACCCGCCGTGCCCCACCTTACCGCAGCTAGGTAGGCTCTTGTCAGCAGTACCTGCCTGCCCTGGAACGAGGAGCCCGAGTGACCGCCCCCGAGTCGCCCCAGCCCGTTGCCGACGACGACAAGTCGCACGTGCCTCCGCTGACGACCCGTGTCGTCATCGCCGAGGACGAGGCGCTCATCCGGCTCGATCTCAAAGAGATGCTCGAGGAGGAGGGCTACACCGTCGTCGGTGAGGCCGGCGATGGCGAGCAGGCCGTTGAGCTGGCCCGTGAGCACAAGCCCGACCTGGTGATTCTCGATGTGAAGATGCCGAAGCTCGATGGCATCTCGGCGGCGGAGAAGATCGCCGAGGAGCGTATCGCCCCGGTGCTGATGCTGACGGCGTTCTCGCAGCGTGATCTGGTGGAGCGGGCGCGGGACGCGGGTGCGATGGCGTACTTGGTGAAGCCGTTCAGCAAGAGTGATGTCGTTCCGGCCATCGAGATGGCTGTCTCGCGGTTCACGGAGTTGAAGGAGCTGGAGAAGGAGGTCGCGGACCTCTCGCAGCGCCTGGAGACCCGGAAGCTGGTGGACCGGGCGAAGTCGATCCTGCAGACGGAGTACGGGCTGACGGAGCCGGCCGCGTTCCGGTGGATTCAGAAGACGTCGATGGACCGTCGTATGTCCATGCAGCAGGTCGCCGAGGCTGTCATTCAGGACGCGGAGGAGAAGAAGGCCGCCAAGGGCTGACATCCCCGCCGGTGCAGCGGAGAGGCCCGCACCCCGTGGCACGGGGCGCGGGCCTCGTCGTTCGGCGTGTGGCCGGAAACGTGCTTCAGTCCTCGCCGAGGTACGCCTTGCGTACCGACTCGTCGTGCAGCAGGTCCTGGCCCGTGCCCGAGAGGACGATGTTGCCGACCTCCATGACGTGGCCCTGGTCGGCCAGGGACAGTGCGGCCTGGGCGTTCTGCTCGACGAGCAGGATGGTGGTGCCCTGGGACTTCAGCTCGGCGATCGTCGCCATGATCTTCTGCATCATGATCGGGGAGAGGCCCATGGAGGGTTCGTCGAGCATGAGCAGCTTGGGCTGGGACATCAGTGCGCGGCCCATGGCCAGCATCTGCTGTTCGCCGCCGGACAGGGTGCCTGCGGCCTGCTTCCTGCGTTCTCCGAGGATGGGGAAGAGGTCGTAGGCGCGCTGGATGTCCTTTTCGATGCCTGGCTTGTCGGTGCGCAGGAACGCTCCGAGGCGGAGGTTGTCCTCGATGGTCATGCGGGGGAAGATGTGCCGGCCCTCGGGGGAGTGGGCGAGGCCCAGGGAGACCACCTGGTGGGCGGGGGTCTTCTTCAGTGATTTGCCGTTGAATTTGATCTGTCCGCCGACGGGCTTCAACAGGCCCGACAGGGTGCGCAGGGTGGTGGTCTTGCCGGCGCCGTTGGTGCCGATGAGGGTGACGACCTGGCCGGCGTCGACCTTGAAGGAGATGCCCTTGACGGCTTCGATCTTGCCGTAGGCGACTCGGAGGTCTTCGACTTCGAGCAGTGCGGTCATCGGTCGTTCTCCTTGCCGGGCGCGGCGTCCGTCGTGGTCTCGGCTGCTGCTTCGGCGGCTTCGACTTCGGCGATCTCTTCCTCGCCGGGGGCGTTTTCGAAGGGTTCACCGAGGTAGGCGGCGATGACGCGTTCGTCTCCCTGGACGGTGGCGCTGTCGCCTTCGATGAGTTTTTCGCCCTGGACGAGGACGGCGACGCGGTCGCAGAGGTTGAAGATGAACCGCATGTCGTGCTCGATGACGAGGATGGCGATGCCTTTGTCGCGGATGGCGAAGACCAGTTCCTCGGTGGTGCGGGTTTCCTGCGGGTTCATGCCGGCGGTCGGTTCGTCCAGCAGCAGCAGGCCGGGCTCGCTGGCGAGTGCTCGTGCGATTTCGAGCTTGCGCTGTTCGCCGTAGGGGAGGTTGCGGGCGAGGTGTTCGGCCTTGTCTGCGAGGCCGACGAACTCGAGGAGTTCCATGGCGCGTTCGCGGGAGGCTGTTTCGGCCTTGTGGAAGCCGGGGCCGCGCAGGACGGCGGACCAGAAGCCTTCTTTGGTGCGGGTGTGGCGTCCGACGAGGACGTTTTCCAGGACCGTCATGTTGGCGAACAGGCGGATGTTCTGGAACGTGCGGGCGATGCCTGCGGCGGTGACCTTGAAGGATTTGGGCGGCAGGACGTTGCCCTTGTAGCGGACTTCGCCTTCGGTGGGGACGTAGAGGCCGGTCAGGCAGTTGAAGAAGGTGGTTTTGCCGGCGCCGTTGGGGCCGATGAGGCCGACGATCTCGCCGCTGTTCACGGTCAGGTCGACGCCTCGTACGGCGGTGAGGCCGCCGAAGCGCATGGTGACGCCGCGTGCGTCGAGTACGGTCTGGCCGGGGGTGGTGGCTCCCGGGGTGGGGTCCGTGGTGGTGGTGTCGGTGGTCATCGTGTTCAGGCCCCTGTCTTGCTGAGGACTGTGGGCGCTTCCGCCTCTTCGTGGAATTCGAGCTGTCGGCGCCGGTTCGGGATGAGGCCTTCCGGACGGAAGCGCATCAGCAGGATGAGTGCGACACCGAAGGCGAAGAGCTGGTAGTCGCCGAGGAACTGGAGCTTGTTGGGGATGAGGAAGAGGAGTGCGGCGCCGATGAGGGGGCCGCTGATGGTGCCCATGCCGCCGAGGACGACTGCGGCGAGCAGGAAGGCGGAGTTGGGCGGGATGGGGCCGGCGAAGAGGTACTGCTCGGGTGTGACGGTGTAGGTGACGTGGGCCTGGACGGTGCCGGCGAGGCCGGCGAGGCAGGCGCCGACGGCGAAGGCGATGAGTTTGACGCGGAAGCCGTTGATGCCCATGGCGAGGGCGGCGGTCTCGTCTTCGCGGATGGCGACCCAGGCGCGTCCGATGCGGGAGTTGCCACTGCGTCGGAAGACGAGGACGACCACCGCGGTGATGAGGAGCATCAGGAAGAAGTAGTTGGCGAAGCGGCCGATGGTGAATCCGGCGATGCTGTGCTGGGCGCCGAAGTCGAACCCGAGGACGTCGAGGTTCGGGATCGAGGAGATGCCGTTGGAGCCGTTGGTGAGGGACGGTCCGGAGGTGCCGTCCAGGTTGTTGGCGGTGATGCGGAAGATCTCACCGAAGCCGAGGGTGACGATGGCGAGGTAGTCGCCGCGCAGTCGCAGGGTGGGGGCGCCGATGAGGACGCCGAAGACGAGCGAGGCTATGGCGCCGATGATGACGGCGGCCCAGAAGGGGAAGTGCACGTGGAACGGTGAGCTGGGGGAGCCGGAGACCAGGGACGCGGCGTAGGCGCCGACGCCGAGGAAGGCGACGTATCCGAGGTCGAGCAGGCCGGCGAGGCCGACGACGATGTTCAGGCCGAGGGCGACGGTGGCGAAGATCAGGATGTAGACGCCGAGGGTCGCGTACTGGTCGTCGGTCTGGGTGAAGGGGAACAGGGCCGCCGCGATGAAGGCGCCGCAGGTGGTGATGGACTGGTGGCGTGCGGTGATCTGGGAGGCCTGGTTGATGAGACCGGCCTTGTTGAGTGCGGCGAAGCCGAAGCCGGCGGTGATGAGGAAGCCGACGAAGAGTTCGTCGTACTGGGTGCCGATGCCGTAGGTGAAGACGGTCAGGCCCAGGGCGAGGACAGCGACGATGATGAGAATCTCGGCGTAGGCGGGCAGTTTGCCCACGGGGCGGGCCGTGCCGGAGGCGAAGGCGGCCTTGACCGTTTCCCACTGGTGGGCGGCCTTGTGCTTGAAGTGTTCCCAGGAGGTGTCGTCGGGGTCGATCGGGTCGGGTTGGGGCCGTTCGAAGGGCAGGGCGAGGGCGCCGAGTAGGGCGGCGAGGCTGGTGACGGCCACGATGAAGCCGCCGGGTTCGAGGTTGACGAGGCCGCCGAGTTCGATGCTGATCGAGAGGACGGTGTACCAGGCGGTGGCGAAGGCGGTGAGGGCGGCGAATTTGATGGCCGCTTCGGCGCCGGCGGGTACGAGCCAGGTGAGGCCCTTGACGCCGTAGGAGGCGAGGCCGAAGAGGGTGGTGAGGGCGCCGCCGATGAGGACGAGGATCTGCAGTCCGCCGGGGTAGCCGTAGATGGTGAGGTCGCCGGGGAAGGCGTCGGTCCACGTCCAGGACAGGAAGGTGGAGACGACGGTGAGGGCGCCGCCGGCGGTGGCGAGAGCGCGGCCGATGTGCGGCGGGATGCCGATGAGGCCCGAGGTGGTGCCCGCGGTGGGGGTGCCCGGGGTTTCAGGTGCGGTGGTCTGTGTGGTCATCGGTGTCACGCCCTGTCCGCGACGCGCTCGCCGAGCAGGCCCTGGGGCCGGAACAGGAGCACGAGGATGAGGAGTACGAAGGCCCAGACGTCTGCCCAGGACTGGCTGCCGAATTTCTCCATGCCGGGGAGGTCGGCGATGTAGGCGGCGGCGAGGGTTTCGGCGATGCCGAGGACGACGCCGCCGATCATGGCGCCGTAGATATTGCCGATGCCACCGAGGACGGCCGCGGTGAAGGCCTTGAGGCCGAGGAGGAAGCCCATCTTGAAGTCGATCTGGCCGTACTTGAGGCCGTAGGCGACTCCTCCGACCGCGGCGAAGGTGGCGCCGAGGGCGAAGGCGATCACGATGATGCGGTCGGTGTCGACGCCCATGAGCTTGGCGGTGTCGGGGTCCTGGGCGGTGGCCTGCATGCCGCGTCCGGTACGGGTCTTCATGACGAAGTAGGCGAGGATGGCCATGCTGATGGGGGCCGCGACGAGCAGGAAGATGTCACCGGTCTGAATAGTGACACTGCCGATGTGGAAGGGGCCTCCGTCGATCTGCGGGAAGGTGCGGGCGGACTTGGCGTCGGGGTACCAGGCCCAGACCGCCTGCTGGAGGGCGAGGGAGAGGCCGATCGCGGTGATGAGGGGTGCCAGACGCGGCGCGTTGCGCAGGGGGCGGTAGGCGAATCGTTCCGCTCCCACGGCGACGAGCGTGGCGACCAGAACGGCGCCGATGAGCATCAGCGGAAGGGCGATCCACATGGACGTGCCGTCGGGCAGCACGTACGCGTAGACCGTCAGGGCGCCGAAGGCGCCGGTCATGAAGATTTCGCCGTGGGCGAAGTTGATGAGCTGGACGATGCCGTAGACCATTGTGTAGCCGATGGCGACCAGCCCGTACATGGATCCCAGTAGCAGGCCGTTGACCAGCTGCTGCGGCAGTTCGTTCACCGCATGTCCTCCGAGACGTTCGGAAATGTTCGACGGATGTGGCCGGATGCGAGTCCGCGCGGGGCGCCAGTGGAACAGCGCCCCGCGCGGCTCTAGGAGTGGTGCGGGCGTGGATCAGCCGGTGTAGGTACCGGACTTGACCGGCGCCCAGGCACCGTTCTTCACGGCGTACACGGTGAGCTGCTTGTTGGTCGTGTCACCGTATTCGTCGAAGGAGACCTTGCCGGTCACACCGTCGAAGGAGACGTTCTGCATGGCGGCGGTGACCTTCGCGCGGGCGTCGGAGGGCAGCTTGCCGCCGTTGTCGTCGACGACCTTCTTCACGGCCTCGATGATCGACCACGCCGAGTCGTAGGAGTAGCCGCCGTAGGCCGCGTACTCCTCCTTGTAGCCCGCCGCCTTGTAGTTGGCCACGAACTCCTTGGCGGAGGGGAGCTGCTCGACCGGGGCGCCGACCGAGGTGGCCAGGTCGCCCGTGCTGTTGGTGCCGGCGAGCTTGATGAAGGTGGGGTCGTAGATGCCGTCGCCGCCGACGAGCGGGATCTTGGCGCCCGCGTCCTTGATCTGCTTGCTGAGCGGACCGGCCTGCGGGTACTCGCCGCCGTAGTAGACGACGTCCGCACCGGAGTTCTTCACCTTGGTGGCGACCGCGGAGAAGTCCTTGGTGTCGGGGTTGATGTGCTCCGTGCCGACGACCTGGCCGCCGAGCTTCTTGAACTCGGTGGTGAAGGTGGAGGCGAGGCCGGCGCCGTAGGTCTTCTTGTCGTCGATGACGAAGACCTTCTTCTTCTTCGCGTCGTTGTAGACGTACTGGGCGGCGAACGGGCCCTGGATGGCGTCTGTGGTCGCGGTGCGGAAGTACGACTTGTACGTGCGCGACTTAGACGTCTGCCAGTTCGTGCCCTGGGTCAGGGCCGGGTTGGTGTTGGCCGGGGAGACCTCGACCAGCTTGGCGTCGTCGAAGACCTTCTGCATGGACTGCGCGACGGAGGAGTTCAGCGGGCCGACGACGCCGAGGACGCTGTTGTCGGCGACGAGCTTGGTGGCGTTCTGCTGGCCCGAGGAGGGCTGCGCCTGGTCGTCGAGGGCCTCGATCTTGAAGGTGACGCCCTTGACGTAGTTCTGCTTGTTGGCGGTCCTGACCGCGAGGTCCACCGAGTTCTTGATGCCCAGGCCCAGTGCGGACAGGTCGCCGGTCAGCGGGGCGTCGACTCCGATGGTGACGGTGGTGCCGCCACCGCTGCCGGACGAGCCCTTGTCGCCGCTGTCGCGCGAGCCGCAGGCGGTGAGGGTGAGTGCTCCCGCCGCCAGCGCGGCGGTGATGGCGATGAGCGAACGTTGACGCACGATCAGTCCTTTCCCTGGCACGGCCCTCCCCCCTGGAAGCGGCCGAGTCGAGCGCTGGGCCGAACTGACATTCAGACCGCGCGGTGACTGGCCGTGACTCTAAGCGGGTGTGGGGGAAGTAAAGGAGTGGTTGAGCGAGGCTGTGACGCTCTTGTTATGACATCGGGTAATGAAGAGCGGTACTGGGTGGGCGGAAGAGCGGAATTCGGACTGATTCGCCCAGTCCGCATAGTGAGAACTCGCAGGACGTGCCGGGGTACGTTCAGGCGTCTCAGTCGTTTTGGTGATTACGTCGAACGGTTGCTGCAGGCGACTTGCAGGGCTTCCGAGAGGTCGTGCGCATACCGTGCCCCTGGTATGTAACTGTGAGCCTCTATTGCACGCGTATTACGCAGAGTTACGTCCAGGAAAGGCAGTCCGGCGTTCTCCGGCGCTTTCCCGCAGTCCGTCACATGCATGGTGATAGTGATCTTGCGATTGGATCCCGCCGCTGTCCGGAAAGGGACGGCGGGCTCGGAGGCCAGTGACAGGCCGGCGTAGGGCTGGGTGATCCGAGTCACAGTGACCGGTGGGCCGGACTGCACGCGCAGCGCGACCTCGAAACTGAAGCTCGCGCTGGGTGCGCCCCGGGGTGTGGCCGCAGTATGCAGATAGGTGATGTCGACCACCTGGGAGGGGTACGGCGGGGCCGGCGCCGGTGGCTTGTGGGGCCTGGTCGCATAGAGATAGCCGCCGCCCGCGAGAAGGACGGCGGCTGTCGCGGCCGTGAGGACCGCACGGCGGTGCCGGTCGGACAGCCGGGCCAGAGGTCCACGGCGGACACCGGGGGCGTCGTCCGGATCCACGTCCCCCGCCTGTGTGCCCTCGCCCGGCTCGAGGGGGCCTACGCCGCTCAACCCCACGGGCCCTTGCTCGGGCCGCCGGTGCGATACCAGGCGGCACAACCCTCGCGGGCCTGGCGGTCGATCAGCTTGCTGGCGGCATCGGCGCCTTGGAGCCTCTTCTCCGCCCGCGCGGCGTCCACGACCGTCCGGAGGATCTCGTACTGACCGTTGGAGAGCCCCATCGACTGGTAGTCACCGTAGGTGTGGGCATCCAGCACCTTGCGCGACCAGTAGGCGACGACCCGCGCGCACAACTCCTCGTCGGGCGTGGCCCGTGGCGACGTCGAGGGGGAGGCGACCCCTCCCGCGCTCCTGGCGTCGCTCTGACCGGAGGCGCCGCACCCGGTGGTCACCGCGCTCGTCAGCAGCGCCAGTCCGAGCCAGACCCCGCACGCCGTCGGCCCCGGCCGGAGGACTCCTCCCGTTCTCATGCCATGACGCTAAGCCGCCGGGTGTCCGAGGGCAACGGCCGTGCGGGCCACGGGCTTTCGCGGCTCATTCCGCCGTGCGCAGGTGCGCCTCGTCGCCCGGCTGCACATCGCGCAGCAGACAGGTGAGGCGGGCGGTGCACACGCGCTTGCCGCTCTCGTCGCTGATGACGATTTCGTACGTCGCCGTGGAGCGCCCCCGGTGGACGGGGGTGGCCACGCCGGTGACCAGGCCCGAGCGCACCCCGCGGTGGTGGGTGCAGTTCAGGTCGACACCGACGGCGATCTTGGAGCTGCCGCCGTGCAGCATGGCGCCGACCGAGCCGAGGGTCTCGGCGAGGACGGCGGAGGCGCCGCCGTGGAGCAGTCCGTACGGCTGGGTGTTGCCCTCCACCGGCATGGTGCCGACGACGCGCTCTGCGGACGCCTCGACGATCTGGACGCCCATCCGCGTGCCGAGGTGTCCGGCGGAGAAGAGGGCGGGCAGGTCGACGCCGAGCGCGGCGTACTCGTCGACGACTTCCTGGGGGAACTTCACGGTGTGCTGCTCGCCCATGGGGCACGGCTCCGTTCGTGGTGATCGGTCACTCGACTGTGGCTGAGCAAACGCTCAGTCGGTCGCCGATTGTTCCAGGCGGACCACCACGGACTTGCTCGCGGGGGTGTTGCTGGTGTCGGCGGTGGCGTCCAGTGGGACCAGCACGTTGGTCTCGGGGTAGTAGGCGGCTGCGCAGCCCCGCGCAGTGGGGTAGTGCACGACGCGGAAGCCGGGGGCGCGCCGCTCGACGCCGTCCTGCCACTCGCTGACCAGGTCGACGTACGAGCCGTCCGCCACGCCGAGCGCACGGGCGTCCTCGGGATGGACCAGGACGACGCGGCGGCCGTTCCTGATCCCCCGGTAGCGGTCGTCGAGGCCGTAGATGGTGGTGTTGTACTGGTCGTGGGAGCGCAGCGTCTGCAGCAGGAGCCGGCCCTCGGGCAGCTCCGGGTACTCGACGGCTGCCGCCGTGAAGTTGGCCTTGCCGGTGGCGGTGGGGAAGCGGCGCTCGTCGCGGGGGGCGTGGGGGAGCGCGAATCCGCCCGGGCGGGCCACCCGGGCGTTGAAGTCCTCGAAGCCGGGGATCACGCGTGCGATGCGGTCCCGGATGGTCGCGTAGTCCTTCTCGAACTCCTCCCACGGCACCTTGCTGTCGGCGCCGAGCACCCGGCGGGCCATACGGCACACGATGGCCGGCTCGGACTTCAGGTGCGGGCTCGCGGGCTCCAGACGGCCGTGGGAGGCGTGCACCATGCCCATGGAGTCCTCGACGGTGACGAACTGCTCGCCGCTGCCCTGAAGGTCGCGCTCGGTACGGCCGAGGGTGGGCAGGATCAGGGCGCGCGCGCCGGTGACCGCGTGCGAGCGGTTCAGCTTCGTCGACACGTGCACGGTCAGGCGCGCGCGCCGCATGGCGGCTTCCGTCACCTCGGTGTCGGGGGAGGCGGACACGAAGTTGCCGCCCATCGCGAAGAAGACCTTGGCCTCGCCGTCCCGCAGGGCGCGGATGGCCCGGACGACGTCGTAGCCGTGCTCGCGCGGCGGCGCGAACCCGAACTCCTTCTCCAGGGCGTCCAGGAAGGCGGGCGCGGGCCGTTCGAAGATGCCCATCGTGCGGTCGCCCTGCACGTTCGAGTGACCGCGCACCGGGCACACGCCCGCACCGGGGCGGCCGATGTTGCCGCGCAGCAGCAGGAAGTTGACCACCTCGCGGATGGTGGGCACCGCGTGCTTGTGCTGGGTCAGGCCCATCGCCCAGCAGACGATGGTGCGCTGAGAGGCGAGGACCATCCGCAGGGCCTTCTCGATCTCCTCGCGCGTGAGTCCGGTCGCCGTGAGCGTCTCGTCCCAGTCGGCGGCGCGGGCGGCCTTCGCGAACTCCTCGAAGCCGTGGGCGTGGTCGCGGACGAACTCCTCGTCGACCGCGCCCTCCGTGTCGAGGATCAGCTTGTTCAGGAGGCGGAAGAGGGCCTGGTCGCCGCCGATGCGGATCTGCAGGAACAGGTCGGTGAGCGCGGCGCCGGCGGTGAGGCCCTTCGGTGTCTGCGGGTTCTTGAACCGCTCCAGGCCCGCCTCGGGCAGAGGGTTGACGCTGATGATCCGCGCGCCGTTGGCCTTGGCCTTCTCCAGGGCGGAAAGCATGCGCGGATGGTTCGTGCCGGGGTTCTGCCCGGCGACGATGATCAGGTCCGCCTTGTAGAGGTCCTCGAGCAGGACGCTGCCCTTGCCGATGCCGATGGTCTCGGAGAGCGCCGAGCCGGACGACTCGTGGCACATGTTCGAGCAGTCGGGCAGGTTGTTGGTGCCCAGCTCGCGGGCGAACAGCTGGTAGAGGAACGCGGCCTCGTTGCTGGTGCGGCCGGAGGTGTAGAAGACGGCCTGGTCGGGGGAGTCGAGGGCGGTGATCTCCTCGGCGATGATGTCGAAGGCCCGCTCCCAGGTGACCGGCTCGTAGTGGTCCGCCCCCTCCGGCAGGTACATGGGGTGCGTCAGCCGCCCCTGCTGGCCCAGCCAGTAGCCGCTGCGGCCGGCGAGGTCGGTCACGGGGTGCGCGGCGAAGAACTCGGGGGTGACCCGGCGCAGGGTGGCCTCCTCGGCCACCGCCTTCGCGCCGTTCTCACAGAACTCCGCCTTGTGCCGGTGGTCCGGCTCGGGCCAGGCGCAGCCAGGGCAGTCGAAGCCGTCCTTCTGGTTGACGCGCAGGAGGGTCAGCGCGGTGCGGCGCACTCCCATCTGCTGCTGGGCGATCCGCAGGGTGTGCCCGATCGCCGGCAGCCCCGCCGCGGAGTGCTTAGGCTCGGCGACCTGCGGCGCATCCTGAACCGGATCGCCCGTGGGCGGCTTGCTGGCCATCGCGGCCCTCCCCTTCGCGTACACCTGTGACCTGTGTCTCCGCATCCTCGCACGCGCCACCGACATCGGGGATGCGCGGGTATCGGCCCCGAACCCACCCGTCCGGCCCGGGTTCCCGGCCGCTCATCGGCCGCGGGCCCGGGCGGCCGGGGCCGAGTGTCAGTGGGGCGTGGCAGGATCGGGGGCGTGGCAGAGACAGCATCGAAGCAGACCGAGAAGACCACCGGCGGCGACCGTCCCCGGCTGATGCTCATGGACGGGCACTCCCTGGCCTACCGCGCGTTCTTCGCGCTGCCCGCGGAGAACTTCACCACCGCGACCGGCCAGCCGACGAACGCGATCTACGGTTTCGCGTCGATGCTGGCCAACACGCTGCGCGACGAGGCGCCCACGCACTTCGCGGTGGCGTTCGACGTCTCCCGCAAGACCTGGCGCTCGGAGGAGTTCACCGAGTACAAGGCGAACCGTTCGAAGACCCCGGACGAGTTCAAGGGCCAGGTGGAGCTGATCTGCGAGCTGCTGGACGCCATGCACGCCGCCCGCTTCGCGGTGGAGGGGTACGAGGCGGACGACGTGATCGCCACGCTCGCCACCCAGGCCGAGGCCGCGGGCTTCGAGGTGCTGATCGTCACCGGTGACCGCGACTCCTTCCAGCTGGTCAGCGAGCACACGACGGTGCTGTACCCCACCAAGGGCGTCTCGGAGCTGACCCGGTTCACCCCTCAGAAGGTGTTCGAGAAGTACGGGCTGACGCCCGCGCAGTACCCGGACTTCGCCGCCCTGCGCGGCGACCCGTCGGACAACCTGCCGGGCATCCCGGGCGTGGGTGAGAAGACGGCGGCGAAGTGGATCAACCAGTTCGGTTCGTTCGCGGAGCTGGTCGAGCGCGTCGACGAGGTCAAGGGCAAGGCCGGGCAGAACCTGCGCGACCACCTGGAGTCGGTGAAGCTGAACCGCCGGCTGACCGAGCTGGAGCGGCAGGTGGAGCTGCCGAAGGCGGTCGCCGACCTCAGGCGTGCCGCCTACGACCGCAAGGCCGTCGCCATGGTTCTGGACACCCTGGAGATCAGGAACCCCTCGCTGCGCGAGCGGCTCTTCGCCGTCGACCCGGGCGCCGAGGAGGCCGAAGCACACCCGGTCGTAGCGGACGGCGTCGAACTGGACGGGGTGGTGCTGGGCGCGGGCGAGCTGAAGCCGTGGCTGGCCGAGCACGGCACGCGGGTCCTGGGTGTCGCCACGGTCGACTCGTGGGCGCTGGGCACGGGCGCGGTGGCCGAGATCGCGCTCGCCGCGGCCGACGGCGCGGCGGCCTGGTTCGATCCGGCGGAGCTGGACGAGGCCGACGAGAGGGCGTTCGCGGAGTGGCTCGCCGACCCGGCCAGGCCGAAGGTCCTGCACAACGCCAAGGGCGCGATGCGCGTCCTTCCCGAGCACGGCTGGTCCCTGCAGGGCGTGACCATGGACACGGCGCTCGCCGCGTACCTGGTCAAGCCGGGCCGTCGCTCCTTCGCGCTGGACGCGCTCTCACTGGAGTACCTGGGCCGTGAGCTGGCGCCCGCGGCCACGGCGGACGGGCAGCTGGCCTTCGGCACGGACGAGGGCGCCGAGGCCGAGGCGCTCATGATCCAGGCCCGGGCGATCCTGGACCTCGGCCAGGCGTTCGAAGAGAAGCTGCGGGAGGTCGGTGCGGCGGATCTGCTGCGCGACATGGAGCTGCCCACCTCCGCGCTGCTGGCGCGCATGGAACGGCACGGCATCGCCGCGGACCGCGCGCACCTGGAGACCATGGAGCAGATGTTCGCGGGCGCCGTCCAGCAGGCGGTGAAGGAGGCGTACGCGGCGGCGGGGCACGAGTTCAACCTGGGCTCGCCCAAGCAGCTCCAGGAGGTCCTCTTCGGCGAGCTGGGCCTGCCGAAGACGAAGAAGACGAAGACGGGCTACACGACGGACGCGGACGCGCTGGCATGGCTGGCGACCCAGACGGACAACGAACTGCCGGTGATCATGCTGCGCCACCGGGAGCAGGCGAAGCTGCGGGTGACGGTCGAGGGCCTGATCAAGACGATCGCGACGGACGGCCGCATCCACACCACGTTCAACCAGACGGTCGCCGCGACGGGCCGCCTGTCGTCGACGGACCCGAACCTGCAGAACATCCCGGTGCGCACGGACGAGGGCAGGGCGATCCGCCGGGGCTTCGTGGTCGGTGAGGGCTTCGATTCCCTGATGACCGCGGACTACAGCCAGATCGAACTGCGCGTGATGGCCCACCTGTCCGAGGACGAGGGCCTGATCGAGGCGTTCACCTCCGGGGAGGACCTGCACACCACGGTCGCCTCCCAGGTCTTCGGGGTCGGCCGTGACGCGGTCGACGCGGAGATGCGGCGCAAGATCAAGGCGATGTCGTACGGCCTGGCGTACGGGCTGTCGGCGTTCGGCCTGTCCCAGCAGCTGAGCATCGAGGCGGCCGAGGCACGGGCGCTGATGGACACGTACTTCGAGCGGTTCGGCGGGGTGCGGGAGTATCTGCGCCGTGTGGTGGACGAGGCGAGGGCCACGGGCTACACCGAGACGCTCTTCGGCCGCCGCCGCTATCTGCCCGACCTGAACAGCGACAACCGCCAGCGCCGGGAGATGGCCGAACGCATGGCGCTGAACGCGCCGATCCAGGGCACTGCGGCGGACATCGTCAAGATCGCGATGCTGAACGTGGATCGGGCGCTGCGAGAGGCGGACCTGAAGTCCCGGATGCTCCTGCAGGTCCACGACGAAATCGTGCTGGAGATCGCCCCGGGCGAACGGCGGCAGACGGAGGAGCTGGTTCGCCGGGAAATGGCGGCAGCGGTACGGCTGCGGGCACCACTGGACGTCTCGGTGGGCTACGGGACGGACTGGGAGTCGGCGGCGCACTGAGCACGTTTGGATCATGCCGGGCTCGCTCGGCCGGTCACGCCCTCCGGGTGAGCGGTGGGCGACCTCGACCGGTGACCGGTCGGCCACCGCCTGGAAGGCCGGTCGAGCGGCCCGCTGCCGAGGCCGGCCGACCGCCCCAGCCCTCCGGGGCTGCCCCGGCACCGGGTCGTCCGGTGGCCCACCTGGGGCCGGTCGGAGGGGGAATTGAGGGCGCAGCTGTCAGCTTCCGGGCAACCGTGTCCCCGTAGCCCGTTCCCGGCCGGCCGGCCCGCGAGGGAGTCAGCGTGACGCCGGTCGGGCCGGTTCCCGGTCGGTGCCCTGGCCGTACCTGGTCGTGCGCCGCAGGGCCCTGACGCCCGTCACATACAGCGCCATCCCCACCGCGAGGCCCGTGCCCGCGCCGAAGCACGCCGGCGGGATCACCTCCCACGGTCTCGCGTGGGTTCCCCAGTAGGCCCACCACCGTGACGCCCGCTGCACCGCCCCCGCCGCCGCGCAGCCGCCGATCACCGCCGCCGCCAGCCACCGGTCCGCCCACGACAGCACCGGCAGCGCCGCCACCGTCGACGAACCGGCCGACGCCCGCCGCAGCGCGACCGCCAGGAACACGGCGATCACGACTGCCGCCACGGCAGAACTCCCGTACTGCAGATACGTGTACCGCGGCGTACCCGCCATCGGCCGCGTCAGCCCGGGCAACAGCCGTACCCCCCACCGGCCGATATGCGTGAACGCGTCCCACACGACATGCGTCAGCGCACCCAGCACCGCGGAGACGTACCACCGGGCCGCGAGGGTGAACGAGACCTTGCGCAGCGGTGCACCGCAGCGCACCAGCGCCGCCACCCGCCCCTGCGCCGTCGGCGGCAGGAGCGCCACCAACGGCTCCCGCAATACCAGCCACATCCCCACCAGCGCCCACGCGATGAGCACATCGACGGTGAACACCCCGGTGAAGGAGTGCGTGACCGTACCGAACTCCATGCCCCCGGACACCACGCTCGCCGCGAAGTAGGTCATGTCGGGCGCGAAGGATCCCGCGACAAGAACGGCGGGTACCAGCCGCCCGCGTCCGGACCCGTCCCCGCGCACGGCCGGCAGGACGGCCGCGGCATGGCTGAGGGTGAACGGCACGACGCCTCCCGCCGCAGATGTTGACCGAGCACAACCACCCGGCGATCACGAGCGTCCAGTATGAGGGACGCATGAGAAAGGTGAGGCGACCCGCTCTGCTTTTGCATTCAGCCCAAGCGGACATGACCAACTGGTGAAAACCGGGCACCAACCGGTGTCGACGCGACGCAAGTTGTCGTAGGGTCACTTGGTCGCCGCGCACGGGTGCGTGGTCGAACACACGGACACAACAGAGCAGCACACACCAGGTCGTCGACGGGAGGGGTTCACTCAATGGCGGCGCGTTTCGGCAGGAGGCTGCGCAAGGGGGCGGCGACCACCGCTGTGGCCGCGGCAGCGGTCGCGGCTCTGGCGGCATCGCAGGCTCCCGGGGTCACCACCGACGACCAGGGCAGACAGGCCACCGGTGCGCAGTCCACGCCCGAGACGACCGGCAACGTGAGTGGCGATGACACCGCCACCGGCAACGGCGGCTACTACACCGACCTGCCCCCGCTCAACAGCCCCACCGAGTCGCCCGGCCCCAGCGCGACGCCCACCACGGGCCCTTCCGGCGCGGGGCAGTCCGGCATACCCGCCACCGTCCTCGACGCCTACAAGAAGGCCGCGGCGGAACTCCAGAGCTCCAAGCCCGGCTGCAATCTGCCGTGGCAACTCCTCGCCGCCATCGGCCAGGTGGAGTCCGGCCAGGCCGAGGGCGGCCGGGTCGACGCGGACGGCACCACGTACACGAAGATCCTCGGCCCGGTCCTGAATGGCAACGGCTTCGCCAGTATCAAGGACACCGACAACGGCGCCTACGACGGCGACAGCACCTATGACCGTGCGGTCGGGCCCATGCAGTTCATCCCGTCCACCTGGGCGTGGGCGGGCCGCGACGGCAACGGCGACGGCGTCAAGGACCCCAACAACATCTACGACGCCGCTCTGGCCACCGCGCACTACCTGTGCCGCGCAGACCGTGACCTGTCGGTGCAGGCCGACATGAACGCCGCGATACTCAGCTACAACAACTCGCAGGACTACCTGAACACCGTTCTGTCCTGGTACGAGTACTACCGCAAGGGCACCCACTCGATCCCGGACGGCACCGGCACCCTGCCCTCGCACCGCAGCGACCCGAACTCCGGCGCCAGCCCCGACCCGAAGCCGGAGAAGTCGAACAAGCCCGGCACCTCCAAGCCGGCCGGCGGCACCACCACCAGCCCCACCCCCACCCCGTCGCCGAGCAAGCCCACCACCCCGAAGCCGACGCCGCCCGCTCCCACCCCCACCGACACGGTGGACCACCTGGCCGACAGCGGCACCGGGCAGCTCTCCGCGAAGACGGGCGACACCTTCGACCGGAAGGTCGTGGTGAAGGCCGTCACGAAGGCCGGGAAGGCCGTGCCGAAGGTCCGTGTGCGGTTCGCGATCATGGGCGACACGGACGCCACCTTCACCGGCGGGGAGACCGCCGCGACCGTCGTCACCGACAGCTCGGGCAAGGCCACCGCGCCCGCGCTCGTCGCCGGCCAGAAGACCGGCGGTTTCACGGTCCGCGCCCTGGTCGTCGGCCGCATGGTCACCGGTCTCGACTACTCGGCCACCGTCGTCGAACGCCAGGCCGACACCATCGTCCGGACCAGCGACACCGAGCTGACCTGCACGCCGGGCGGTGAGTTCGCGGACCAGGTCGAGGTGAAGGCCACGTACAAGGGCGCCGTCGCGGACGGTGTCGCGGCCACGGCGACCCTCGTCAAGTCGGCCGACGCCCCGGCCGAGAACGACAAGGGCCCCTACTTCAAGGACGCGAGCGGCAAGACCCTTCGTACCCTCACGGGCCTCAAGACCGACGCGAACGGCCTGCTGAAGCTGCCGAAGCTGTACGCCGACGACACGACCGGCACATTCCTGCTCCGCATCACCACCGCGGGCGGGGCCACCCTGACGGTCGAGCTGAAGGTCGCGGCGGCCGACTCGTCCCCCAGCCCGAGCCCGAGCCCGAGCCCCAGCCCCAGCGCGAGCTCGTAAGCCCGGCCGGGAACGTACGACGGCGGCGCCCCTCCACCACGCCAGGGGCGCCGCCGCCTTTTCGTACGCCCTGTTCTCATCTCACGCCCCCATTGCTACGGTGCTCGATCTGACTGACCATCAGTTTCCGTGTGTCAGGAGCCGTCCGGGGAGGCCTGAATGCGCGCCCTTGTTGCCGCCGCGATCGGCCTGGCCGCGGCGTTCGTCCTGGTGTCCGGCCTGACGGTCCTGGGTTCGCCGTCCGGCACGACGTCCCCGAAACCACTGCTGACTACGGTCCCCAGCCATTCGTGACGCGCGCGAGGGAGGCCGCGAGATGCGCCGCAAGGTCGGCCTGATCCTGCTCGCCTTCGCCGTGTTCTTCACGGCGCTGTCCCCGCTGCTGCGCTGGTACGCCTTCCCGCGCCTGGTCAAGGTCCCCGCGAACCAGTACCAGACCGTGGTCCTCGAAGCGAGGAACGCCACCCTCCTCGACTACGGCACCATGACGTCCCGGACGGTCCCCAAGGTCATCATCGTGCAGACCCTCAGAGGGAACGTGGAGGCAGCTGAGAAGATCGAGAAGACCGCGGGCCGGGACGTGGTCGTCTGGGACGGCCTGTCCTATGTGCAGGGGCCCGACGGCGCCATGGTGTCACGCATCCCGGAGCGGTACGTCTTCGACGCCCACAGCCAGGAACCCGTCCACGCCACCGGCGAGATGGTCGACGGCGACCCCGTCCACCGTGACGGCATCGAGTTCAAATGGCCGTTCCTGACCCAGAAGCGGGACTACGAATACTTCGACGCGCAAGCCCGCGTCACCCGCCCCATCCACTACAAAGGCACGCAGACCTTCCGGGGCGTCAAGGTCTACTACTTCGAACAGACGATCCCTTGGACCAAGGTCCCCTTCCCCAAGGTCATGCCCGTCAAGGGCATCACCCCCGAGTCGGTCGCGAAGACCGGCACGACCCGCTGGTACACCACGGTCCGCAGGTTCTGGGTCGAGCCCCTGACCGGCGCGCCCGTCTACGGTGAGGAGATCCACAAGGAGGAACTGCGCGGCGGCACGCTCCTCGGGGGCCATGACAGGGTCACGGTCTTCGCGGGGCAAGTGAGGATGCGCGAGGACTGCATCGCCTCGACGGTCGCCCTGGTCAAGCACAACCGCCTGCTGATCCTGCTGCTGACGTCCTTGCTGCCGTGGGGCTTCCTGATCCTCGGCGCCGCCGTGCTGTCGCTGTCCCTCTACCTGGAGGCGCGCGGCCGCCGCCCGGAGGACCCGGAGTCCACCCCGGTCGTGGAGCCCGGGCCGGTCACCGCCTGAGCCGTGCGTTCGTGTGCCGGGTCGGCTCCGCGGTGGCCGGGTCCTCCGGCCAGGGGTGCTTGGGGTAGCGGCCGCGCAGCTCCGCCCGTACCGCCCTGTAGCCGTCCCGCCAGAAGGAGGCGAGGTCGGCGGTGACGGCCGCGGGCCGCCCGGCGGGGGAGAGCAGATGCACGACGACGGGCACACCGGCGATCTCGGGTGAGGCCCGCAGTCCGAACATCTCCTGCAGCTTCACGGCCAGGACGGGCCGCTCGGGGTCGGCGTAGTCGATCCGGATCGCGGACCCGCTCGGGACGGTGATCCGCTCCGGGGCGAGTTCGTCGAGCCGGGCGGCCTCCCCGGTGGACCAGGGCAGCAACCGGGCCAGGGCCTGCCCCGCATCGATCCGGGCAAGGTCGGCCCGCCGCCGGGCGCGACTCAGCTCGGGCTCCAGCCACTCGTCCACGCGCGCGTGGAGCGCGTCATCGCGGACGTCCGGCCACGGCTCGCCCAGGTGCAGTCGGAGAAAGGCGAGGCGCTGCCGCAGCACACAGGCCTGAGGGGGCCATCGCAGCAGGCCCAAGCCCTCCTGCCGCAGCCCTTCCAGCAGGGCCCGACGTACGAGGACCGGTGCCGGGTCCCGCAGCGGCCGCGCCGCCAGCTCGACGGCCCCGAGCCGCTCGACGCTCCGGGCGACGACGTCCCCGTCGGCCCAGTGCACCTCCTCGCCCGCGGAGTACAGGGCCCCGGCAGCCCGCCGCGCCACGTCCTCGTCGACCACTGCGGCCAGCCCCACGCGCGCGTGCCCCGCACCGACGGGCCGGTCCGCCACGGCCACCGCCAGCCACGGGGCACCGCGCAACCCCGACCCCTCCCTCAGCTCGGCGCGGGTGCCGTTCACCATGAGGCAGGAGCCGCCGTCGGCCCGGGCGAGCCGCTCCGGGAAGGCGAGCGCGGCGACCAGTCCCACCACATGGTCGTCGCCCGCCTCCGTCCCGCCGACAGGGTCGTCGCCCGCCGCGGCCCGCAGCCGGCGCGCCTCGTCCTTCCAGCGTGCCGCGTACGCGTCGCCTCCGCGCCGGGCCGCCCGCCACACCGCCGCCAGGTCGTCGCCGTACTCCCGCGGCGGCTCCTCGCTCAGCAGGGCCACCGCCTCCGCGGCCCGCTCCGCGCCGACCCGCGGGACCGCGTCCAGCAGCGCCCGCGCCAGCCGTGGATGCAGTCCCAGCCGGGACATCCGTACGCCCCGCTCCGTGACCCGTCCCGCCGTGTCCACCGCGCCGATCGCCGTCAGCACCGACCGCGCCGCCGCCATCGCCCCGGGCGGCGGTGCGTCCAGGAGCGCCAGCCCGGATGCGTCCGGGTCGCCCCAGGACGCCGCCTGCAGGGCGAACGCCGTCAGATCGGCCAGCCGGATCTCCGGCGCCGGGAAACGCGGCAGCCGCGCATCCTCCGCCTCGGACCAGCAGCGGTACACCCGGCCCGGCGCCTCACGCCCCGCCCGGCCCGCCCGCTGCCGACCCGCCGCCTGCGAGGCACGTACCGTCGTCAGCGCGCTCAGCCCCCGCGCATGGTCGACCCGCGGCTCGCGCGCGAGACCGGAGTCGACGACCACCCGCACCCCCGGCACGGTCAGGGACGACTCCGCCACGGCCGTCGCCAACACCACACGCCGCGCCGAGCCCGGCGACAGCACGGCCTCCTGTACGGCCGCCGGCGCCCGCCCGTGCACCTGGAGCACCTCGGTGCCGCCCAGATCCCCCAGATGACCCACCACGCGCGCGATCTCCCCGACACCGGGCAGGAAGCACAGCACGTCCCCCTCGCACTCGGCCAGCGCCCGCCGCACCACCGACGCCACATGCGCGAGCAGCGCCGGATCCACCCGTGTCCCGTGCGGCGGCCGCACGGGGCGCGCGGGTGGTGCCCACACCACCTCGACGGGGTACGACACGCCCTCCGCCTCGACGACCGGCGCGCCGCCCAGCAGCCGTGCCCAGCCCTCCGCGTCCGTCGTCGCGGAGGCCGCCACCAACTCCAGTTCCGGCCGCAACGTCTGACGCACATCGAGCAGGAAGGCGGCGACGGTGTCGGCGTCCAGGTGCCGCTCGTGGACCTCGTCGAGCACGACCACGTCGACGCCCGACAACTCCTGGTCCCGCTGCAGCCGCTGCAACAGCACACCGGTGGTGACGACCTCCACGCGCGCGTGCCGCCCGACCACCCGCTCCCCGCGCACGGTGTAGCCGACGTTCTCACCGGTCTTCTCGCCCAGCAGCCACGCCATCCGCCGGGCCGCCGCCCGCGCCGCGATCCGCCTCGGCTCGGCCACCACCACCCGCCGAGCGGGACCGCCGCCCAGCAGCCCCGCCAGCGCGAGCGGCACCAGCGTCGTCTTGCCGGTACCCGGCGGCGCGCAGAGCACCGCCGTACCGTGCTCCCCCAGAGCGGCCCCGAGAGCGGGGACGGCGGAACGGACGGGCAGGCGGTCGAGAGCGTCGCGGCGGATCACCGCACCAGTGTTCCAGGCGGCCGCGTCACGGAAGAAAGACGTGTTGGCAGCGCAGGCAGAACAGCTGCCTGCGCCAGTCGGCCCGCTGCCGCGCCGCCTGCGCGACGCTGCCGCGCAGGGACACCAGCCACAGGCCCCCGCCGGCCAGCCCGACGAACCCCAGCCACACCTCTGAGACGAGCAGGGCGCAGCCCACGGTCAGGAGCCCGAACGGCGCCGCCCAGCGCTCCTCGTCCAGTGCGGGCCGCGCGAGGTGGGGTGCCCCGGCGCGCGCCTCGGGCGACAGCGTCCTCCAGTACGTGGGGAGCCGGGTGGTCCTGTCCCCTCGCCGGCAGACCGGGCAGACGTGCATGCGCGTACCCCCCACCGCTGGCACCGCGGAGCGCGGCCTTGAGGGTGATATGTCGACTCATCGTTTGTGCCCTGCCGGTGCGAACGGCATACGCGCACGGCCGCCACCCCCGCAGATTGGCCGGAACGGCTCCCTCGGTACCTCAGTCCCGTTCGCACACGAAGATCGCCGTCCCCGGGATCAGTCCGCCGCGCAGCGGCGACCACCCGCCCCACTCGGACGTGTTCCAGGCCGGCCACTCCGGCTCGACCAGATCGACGAGCCGGAAGCCGGACGTCACGATGTCCCGCACCCGGTCGCCGAGCGTGCGGTGGTGCTCGACGTACACCGCCTGGCCCTCCTCGTCCTGCTCCACGTACGGCGTGCGGTCGAAGTAGGAGGCCGAGACCGCGAGGCCCTCCGGCCCCGGCTCGTCCGGGAACGCCCAGCGGATCGGGTGGGTCACCGAGAACACGAAACGGCCGGCGGGGCGCAGCACCCGGTGCACCTCGCGCAGCACCAGCCGCGGGTCCGCCACGAAGGGCAGCGCCCCGTACGCCGAGCACGCCAGGTCGAAGGAGGCGTCCCGGAAGGGCAGGACACAGGCGTCCGCCTGTACCAGGGGGACGCCGGCGCCGATGCGCAGGGCGTGCTGGAGCTGGCGGTGGGACAGGTCGAGGGCCACCGGGCGGGCGCCCCGCCCGGCGAGCCAGCGGGAGCACTGCCCCGCTCCGGCGCCTATCTCCAGGACGTCCTTGCCCTTCAGGTCCTCGAGCGGGCCGAGCAGCTCGGCCTCGACCTCGTCCAGGCCCTCGGGTCCCCAGACGAAGCGGTCGTCGCCGAGGAACGTGCCGTGCTCGATCTGGTACTCGTCCGCGTTCCGGTCCCACCAGCCCCGGTTCGCCCGGGAACTCTCCGTGACACCCGCCGCACGTCGGGTGGCTTCCGGCTCGAACTGTTCGGGCTCTTGGATGATGGGCTCCCTCGTCGTACTCTTCCGTTCAGCCTGACGCGGCGGTGTCACGGAAAAGGGTTTTGTGGCCTGCGCGGTCCCGTGGCATCGGCCGGGTGCGGCCGCTGGCGCACGATGACTTGTGCCGGGAATGCGGCGATCCGCCCCGGGTGTGCGCCTTCGCGCATTGACCCTGTCCGGCTGCCCCCGTATGCTACAAGTTGCGCTGCGGGCCTGCGCACCTCAGACGTAGCAGGCTGCGCTCGCATCTGTTGTATGTCCCCTCGGTTGTCGAGGCGTCATCACCAGTCGGTTGGTGGGGCGCTTCCTTGGCTGTCCGGCTTCTGCAGAGCGAAACGGGCTCCAGCGTGAGCAGTACCTACGACTTCAATGTCCGTACCGGAGCCCTTTTCCACATGACGAGCAGCACCGAGACCACCGCCACCACCCCGCAGGTAGCGGTCAACGACATCGGTAACGAGGAAGCGTTCCTCGCAGCGATCGACGAGACGATCAAGTACTTCAACGACGGCGACATCGTCGACGGCGTCATCGTGAAGGTCGACCGGGACGAGGTCCTGCTCGACATCGGTTACAAGACCGAAGGTGTCATCCCGAGCCGCGAGCTCTCGATCAAGCACGACGTCGACCCGAACGAGGTCGTCGCCGTGGGCGACGAGATCGAGGCCCTGGTCCTCCAGAAGGAGGACAAGGAAGGCCGCCTGATCCTCTCGAAGAAGCGCGCCCAGTACGAGCGTGCCTGGGGCACCATCGAGAAGATCAAGGAAGAGGACGGCATCGTCACCGGTACCGTCATCGAGGTCGTCAAGGGTGGTCTCATCCTCGACATCGGCCTCCGTGGCTTCCTGCCGGCCTCCCTGGTCGAGATGCGCCGCGTCCGTGACCTTCAGCCGTACGTCGGCAAGGAGCTCGAGGCCAAGATCATCGAGCTGGACAAGAACCGCAACAACGTGGTCCTGTCCCGCCGCGCCTGGCTCGAGCAGACCCAGTCCGAGGTCCGCCAGACCTTCCTCACGACCCTGCAGAAGGGTCAGGTCCGGTCCGGTGTCGTCTCCTCGATCGTCAACTTCGGTGCCTTCGTGGACCTGGGTGGCGTCGACGGTCTGGTCCACGTCTCCGAGCTGTCCTGGAAGCACATCGACCACCCGTCCGAGGTCGTCGAGGTGGGCCAGGAGGTCACCGTCGAGGTCCTCGACGTCGACATGGACCGCGAGCGTGTCTCCCTGTCGCTGAAGGCGACCCAGGAAGACCCGTGGCAGCAGTTCGCCCGCACCCACCAGATCGGCCAGGTCGTGCCCGGCAAGGTCACGAAGCTGGTTCCGTTCGGTGCGTTCGTCCGCGTGGACGAGGGCATCGAGGGTCTGGTCCACATCTCCGAGCTGGCCGAGCGCCACGTGGAGATCCCGGAGCAGGTCGTCCAGGTCAACGACGAGATCTTCGTCAAGGTCATCGACATCGACCTCGAGCGTCGCCGGATCTCGCTGTCCCTCAAGCAGGCCAACGAGTCCTTCGGTGCCGACCCGACCGCCGTCGAGTTCGACCCGACGCTGTACGGCATGGCCGCGTCCTACGACGACCAGGGCAACTACATCTACCCCGAGGGCTTCGACCCCGAGACCAACGACTGGCTCGAGGGCTACGAGAAGCAGCGCGAGGAGTGGGAGCGCCAGTACGCCGAGGCGCAGCAGCGCTTCGAGCAGCACCAGCAGCAGGTCATCAAGTCCCGCGAGGCGGACGCCGCTGCCGCTGCCGAGGGTGGCGAGGCCGCCGCTCCGGCCGCGACCGGCGGTTCGTACTCCTCCGAGGGCGGCGACAACTCCGGCGCCCTTGCGTCGGACGAGGCGCTGGCGGCCCTGCGCGAGAAGCTGGCCGGCGGCCAGAGCTGAACGCTCGCCGCTAGGCGTTAGCCGATGACTGAGGGTCCGCCCCCCTTGTGGGGGGCGGGCCCTCAGGCGCGTTTCGGGGCCAGGACACCGCCCCGCCTCGAGGCAGCGCGGCCCTGACTGCCCGCCCTCCACGCGCGCGTGCTCTTTGCATGGGCATCGGCAGGCATCGGGCGGACGGCCGGTCAAAACCGTGGAGTTGGGGCGCGGACCGGGAATGACCGTGTCCCCGCCCGCGTTGTCCCGTACGAACACGAGGAGGAGCGGTCTACAGTGCTTGATCCGCAGGGTTTGTACGCATGGGAGCCGAAGGGCCTCGCCGTCGTCGACATGGCGCTCGCCCAGGAATCGGCCGGACTGGTCATGCTCTACCACTTCGACGGATACATCGACGCGGGTGAGACCGGCGACCTGATCGTCGACCGGCTCCTGGATGCACTGCCCCAGCAGCTCGTGGCCCGCTTCGACCACGATCGGCTCGTGGACTACCGCGCCCGCCGTCCCCTGCTCACCTTCCGGCGCGACCGCTGGACCGACTACGAGGTCCCCAAGATCGAGGTGCGCCTGCTCCAGGACGCCACCGGAGCGCCCTTCCTGCTGCTGTCGGGGCCCGAGCCGGACGTGGAGTGGGAGCGGTTCGGCGCAGCCGTGGGGCAGATCGTGGAGCGGCTCGGCGTCCGTCTGTCCGTGAACTTCCACGGCATCCCCATGGGCGTGCCGCACACCCGGCCGGTGGGCCTGACCCCGCACGGCAACCGCACCGATCTGGTACCCGGCCACCGCAGCCCCTTCGAGGAGGCGCAGGTACCGGGCAGTGCAGAGTCCCTGATCGAGTACCGGCTCGCTGAGGCCGGACACGACGTTCTGGGCGTCGCCGCGCACGTCCCCCACTACATCGCCCGCTCCCCGTATCCGGACGCCGCGCTCACCGTCCTGGAGGCCATCACGGCCGCCACCGGACTCGTCCTGCCAAGCGTCGCGCATTCCCTGCGCAACGACGCGCACCGCACACAGACGGAGATCGAGCGGCAGATCCGGGAGGGTGACGAGGACTTGGTGCGGCTCGTCCAGGGGCTCGAGCACCAGTACGACGCCGCGGCGGGCGCCGAGACACGCGGCAACATGCTCGCCGAACCCATGGAGATCCCGTCCGCGGACGAGATCGGACAGGAATTCGAGCGTTTCCTGGCGGAACGCGAGGGCGACAGCTGAGTCCGAGGCGGACAGCCGACCCACGGCCTGCCATCGGTACGGCGAGCGGCAGGCCGTAAGCTTCCCGGCATGCTGAAGGTGGGCCTGACCGGCGGTATCGGCGCCGGCAAGAGCGAGGTGTCGAGGCTGCTCGTGGAGTGCGGGGCCGTACTGATCGACGCCGACCGCATCGCGCGCGAGGTCGTCGCTCCGGGCACGCCCGGGCTCGCGGCGGTCGTCGAGGCGTTCGGCGAGGGCGTCCTCACCGCGGACGGCAGCCTCGACCGCCCCGGGCTGGGCTCCATCGTGTTCGCCGACCCGGACAAGCTGGCGGTCCTGAACTCGATCGTGCACCCCTTGGTGGGCGCCCGCTCCCGCGAACTGGAGACCACCGCTCCCGACGACGCCGTGGTCGTCCACGACGTCCCCCTCCTCGCCGAGAACGGGTTGGCCCCGCTCTACGACGTCGTGATCGTCGTCGACGCGAGCGCCGCGACCCAGCTCGACCGGCTGGTTCGCCTGCGCGGTATGACCGAGGAGGACGCACGCGCCCGCATGGCCGCCCAGGCACCACGCGAGAAGCGCCTGGAAGTCGCGGACATCGTGATCGACAACGATGTGCCCCTGGAGCGGCTGAAGCAGCGCGTAAGGGACGTATGGGAGGAACTCGTCCGCAGAGCGCACCGTTCACAGGAATAGCGTCCGCACGCGGGGGCGTTGAACCGGTGCAGTAAGGGAAGGACTCTGCCGTGCCCGAGACCAGCGATTCCACCGGACCCACTCCGGAAACGCATGTCATCGACTTCCGCGCCGCGGAACAACTCCTCGCCGCACAGGACCCGCGAGGTGCGGTCAAGCTGCTCGACGGCGTGATCGCCGCCCATCCCGAGAACACCGCCGCCCGGCTGCTTCGCGCGCGTGCCTTCTTCGCCGCCGCGCAACTACGACCGGCCGAACTGGAGTTCAGCATCGTGCTGGAACGCGAGCCGGACAACGCGTACGCGCACTTCGCGCTGGCCCGCACCTATGAGCGCCAAGCCCGGCACGACGAGGCCAAACGGCACTTCCGGCTGGCCGCCGCCCTGGACCCGAACCCTCAGTACCTGAAGGCGGCACGCTTCGACTCCTAGGGCCTGCCTTCCGGATCGGCTCGGCAGCGCGTGAGGCGGCACGCGCGTTTCTGCCGCACCGCCAACAAGATCCTCTCAGCGGCTACCGGCCGCGGCGCTCGGGCGGCAGGTACGGCGGGACGTCACGGCCCGGCTGCCAGTGCGGGCCCTGACGGATGTGCCGCACGATCACGGTCATGTCCGCGGCCACGACCAGCCACAGCGCACCGCACGCGGCCGCCCAGCCCGGCCGGCCGAGGAGCGCGAACACGACGGTGCCGAAGGTGGCCCACACCAGGCCCCACAAGCTCAGCCAGAAGCGGGCCCGCAGCGCACTGCGCGCCGTCGTCGGTTCACTGCCCGTACGCATCGCCCTCACCGCTCCTCAAGGCACAAGTACCCTTCGTGGTGCACGTTCACCATGGGACGGCGACCGGATCCGGGCGTCCGCGCACAGCAGCGGGGCCCGGTCCGTGCGGGGAGGCGACGGTGCTGCTGGAGACGCTGCGGGCCAACGCGCGGCTCGCCGAGTGGCTGAGGGACCTGGACAGTTACGGTGACACGCGCGTCCAGGCCACCCTGCCCGACGCGGACGAGCTGCCCGACGTCCTGCTCGACCTCTCCGTGCCCCACGAGGACGTCAACGAACTCGTCACCCAGCGTGCCCGGCTCGGCCAGGATCCGGAGGCGACGACGCTGCTGGAGCAGTGCGTCGCCCGCCTGGTACGGGACATGGGGGAGATCGGCAAGGCCTGGGAGCCGCCGCAGTTCCCCGCGTCGGCGGGGCCGCTCGGACGGCTCTTCCCCGTGTACGTCTTCGTCGCGGCGCTGCCGTACGTGCGGGCGTACCACCGTGCGCGCGGCATCACGGAAGAGGTGTCCCGGCGCACACTCGCCGACCTCGGCCGGCACATGGCGGTGCACCGCCGACGCCGTGGCACGGGCGGGTTGCTGTTCCCCTGGTGGATCGCGCTCCACTTTCATGGGGAGCTGTTCCAACTGGGACGGCTGCAGTTCCAGCGGGCGCGGCTGGGTGAGCGCACGGGGCGGGCCGTCGCGGCGACGGGCCGCGCGCACGGGCCCGGCGACCTCTGTCTGAGCCTGCACATACCCGACTTCAGTGGCCCGCTGTCGCCGTCCGCCTGCGAGCGGTCACTGACGCTGGCACGGGCCTTCTTCGCCCGGCACTACCCCGACGAGCGCCATGAGATCGCCGTGTGCCACTCCTGGCTGCTCGATCCCCAGCTCAAGCGGTACCTTCCGGCGGACTCCAACATCATCCGCTTCCAGAATCGCTTCGAACTCGCCTACCAGGACACGACACCGGACGACGGGCTACCGGTCGGCTTCGTCTTCGGCGACCCGGAGCTGCCGATCGGAGAGCTGCCCCGGCGGAGCAGCGTGGAGCGGGCGGTGGGGGACCATCTGCGGGCGGGCGGGCACTGGTACGGGGGCCACGGCTGGTTCACGTTGTGACGTCGTTCGACCCTCGAACGTTTCACCTCATCAGGTGACAGCGGACGGGGAACGGGAGACTCGCGGCGGCCCGTTGGACGGGCATGAAGCAGAAGATGCGGATCGGTTACGGGGGCACGGGCCCCGGCGTGATCACACCCGACGGCTGTGCGGTCGAGCTGTACTCACGATTACCGCCCGGGGACGAGCCGGACATCGTCGCGGCGGCCGTGCCGACGGGGGCGCACATCCTGGAGCTGGGCAGCGGGGTGGGGAGGATGACCCATCCGCTGCTGGAGCGCGGTTTCACGGTCACCGCGGTGGACGAGTCACCGGAGATGCTGGAGCGGGTGCGCGGCGCACGCACGATATGCAGCCCGATCGAGGCCCTGGACCTGGGTGAGACGTTCGACGTGGTGCTGCTCGCGTCGTTCCTCGTGCACGCCGGGGACGTCGAGGTGCGCAGACGACTGCTGCGGACCTGCGCCCGGCACGTGGCCGACGGCGGATGCGTGCTGATCCAGCAGGAGGGCGAGGACTACCACACGAACCTGCCACGCGAACGGGTCGACCCGAGCGGCTTCACGGTACGGATCGTGTCCGCGGAGCCGGTGGGGGACGGGGTGGACTCGGTGCGCGCGCACTACGAATTCCCGGACGCCACCTGGACGCAGACGTTCCTCTCCCGGCCCCTGAGCAGACAGCAGTTCGAGGAAGCGCTGGCGGAGGCGGGACTGCGCGTGGACAGGTATCTGACGGACGACCGTATATGGGTGAGGGCGGTGCGGGCGGGGTAGCTCAGCTCCCACCCTTGGTCCGGTTCCGGCCGCCGGGCCGGCCCTGTGTGCCAAGACCGGCGGCGAAGCCGCCGCCCGGGGCCGCGGCCAGGCCGCGGAGGCGCTCAATCTCGCGGCGGTCGCGCTTGGTGGGCCGGCCCGTGCCACGGTCGCGGACACCTGCCGGGGCGATCGCCTCGCGGGGCGGCGGGGGCGGGCTGTTGTCGATGTAGCACTGCACGGCCACCGGGGCGCCGACGCGCTTGCGGATCAGACGCTTCACGACGACGACCCGCTCCCGGCCCTCGTGCCTGAGGCGCACCTCGTCGCCGATGCGCACGTTGTACGCGGGCTTCACGCGCTCGCCGTTGACCCGCACGTGTCCGCCCCGGCAGGCGGCGGCGCCGATCGAGCGGGTCTTGACGAGCCTTACGGACCAGATCCAGCTGTCGATGCGGACGCTCTCGCCGTTCCCCGGGCCGGCCGCCTCGGCGGCCGCCGAGGCGGCGGCGGTCTTCGGGTCCACGGCGGTCGGTTCGGCGTCCGCCGGCTGCGGGGAGGGCTGCGCGTCGGTGGCTCGGACGTCCGCGTCCGCCCCGGTGTCCCGCCGGTCCGCCTCGTCACCGCGGCGTGCCTCGGCGTCCCGGCCTGTCGCAGCCGCGCGGGCCCCCTCGGCTCCGCCCGTCGTCTCGTGGTCCGCACCTTCAGAAGCCATGCTCCCGACCTTAGCTCGCCGAGCGCGGTGGACCGGGCGCCATTTCCGCGGTGAAAGCCGGGCAGAGCCGGGTGCCGCGCCGGGGCACCCCCGCCCGGCCCTACCGTGGAGGCATGGACAGCAGCAGCCTCGCCCGGCTGGACGAGCGGATCACGGGATGCCGTGCCTGCCCGCGCCTGGTCGCATGGCGCGAGGAGGTGGCCGCCACCAAGCGGGCCGCTTTCGTCGACTGGACGTACTGGGGGCGGCCGGTGCCGGGCTTCGGGCCGCCGGACGCCCGGCTGCTCGTCATCGGCCTCGCCCCCGCGGCCCACGGCGGAAACCGGACCGGACGGATGTTCACCGGAGACCGGTCCGGGGACGTGCTGTACGCGGCGCTGCACGACGTGGGTCTGGCGTCGCAGCCCACGTCGGTGTCCGCCGACGACGGCCTGGAGCTGTACGGCGTGCGCGTCACCGCGCCCGTGCACTGCGCCCCGCCCGCCAACAAGCCGACACCCGAGGAACGGGACACATGCCGGCCGTGGCTCGTGCAGGAGCTGCGGCTGCTTCGTCCGTCGCTGCGCTCCGTGGTCGCGCTCGGCTCCTTCGGCTGGCAGGCCGCGCTGACCGCGCTCGGTGAGGCCGGCTGGTCGGTACCCCGGCCGCGGCCCGCCTTCGGGCACGGCGCCCGGGTGTCACTGGAGGGACTGGAACTGTTCGGCTGCTTCCACGTCAGCCAGCGCAACACCTTCACGGGACGGCTCACGCCTCGGATGCTGCGGGACGTACTACGCACGGCGGCGGACTCGGCGGGGCTGCCCGTCAGGCCGTAGACGGCAGTGCCTAGGGCAGCTCTCCGTCTCCGAACAGGTGTCGCACCGTGGAGCGGTAGTTGGCGCGCACATGGGCGAGGGCGTGGGCGCGGGCGCGGTCCGGGTCGCCGGAGGCGATCGCCTCGTACAGCTCGCGGTGTTCGGTCAGGAGTTGGGGCCACTCCTCGTTCTGGCGGGTGAGCCAGCGCAACCGTCCGTCGACCGGTTCCATGACCGAGATCAGCAGGCTGTTGCCGGCCATCGCGAGGATCCGGTCGTGGAAACGGGTGTTGATGTCCGTGATCGTCTCGGCGTCGCCGGCAGCGGTCGCGGCCGCCGCCTGGTCCAGCAGCCCCGCCAGTTTTGCCAGTTCCTTCTCACCCGCCCGGGTCGAGGCGAGCCCGGCCGCGTAGACCTCGAGGGCCTCGCGCAGCTCGAAGAGCTCCTTCACATCGGTCGGGGTCAGCCTGCGCACGACCGTTCTGCGCGGTGTCTCGAAAAGCACGAACCCCTCGGCGACCAGTGCGCGGATCGCCTCCCGGACCGGGACGCGGGAGACCCCGAACCGCTCGGCGAGCTCCCGTTCGACCAGGCGGTCGCCCGGGCGAAGCCGCCCCGCGATGATCTCCTGCCGCAGCGTGGCCAGCACCCGCTCGCGCACCGCACCCAGGGGTTCGATCTTCGTCATGGGGTCATCTTCGCGGATTCGGAGGGTGTTTTACGGAGCCGTAACGGGACGGACATCGGTCGGAACGGTTGACGGCGAGACCATGACAGAAGTTTGGTATACCAAACTGCTCGCCCTGCTCCTCCTCGAGAAGCACCCGCATGCGGACCCCGGCCGGACCGCACCGGCATCCGGCCCCCACCCGGACGTCCCTCCCCGCCATCGGCCCCGCACCGGACCGTACTGAAAGGCCCCTCCGTCCCCTCGCCCATGGAGGCCCCGTGTCCCTCGCCGACCGCGCCGAAGCCACCGGCGTCCCAGCGTTCGTCCCCGACCCCCGCCTCACCAACGAAGACCTCGCACCCGCCGCCGAGCGCAGCTGGAAGGTCTTCGACCTGTTCGCCATGTGGATGTCCGACGTCCACAACCTCGGCAACTACACCTTCGCCGCCGGCCTGCTGGTCCTCGGCATGAACGTCTGGCAGATCTTCACCTCCCTGCTCGTCGGCTTCGTCCTCATCTACCTCGGGATGAACATGATGGGCAGGATCGGCCAGCGACACGGGGTCCCGTTCCCGGTCGTCAGCCGGATCAGCTTCGGGGTCTGGGGCGCCAACATCCCCGCCCTGATCAGGGCCGTGATCGCCATCATGTGGTACGGCATCCAGACCTACCTCGCGTCCGTCGCCGTCAACGTCATGCTGCTCGCGGCCTGGCCGGGGATGAGGTCGTGGACCCACCACTCCTTCCTCGGCCTCAACGCGCTCGGCTGGGCTTCGTTCGTCGCACTGTGGCTGATCCAGGCGCTGATCATCAGCCGGGGCATGGAGTCGGTACGGAAGTTCCAGGACTTCTGTGGTCCCGCCATCTGGCTGGTGATGATCGCACTGGCGGTCTGGATCCTCGCCAAGGCCGACTGGAGCATCTCGCTCACCTCCACGCCTCACCCGGTCTCCGTGGGCGAGCAGTGGCGGCAGTGGTTCGGCGCCGTCGGGCTCATCCTCGCCACCTACGGCACCCTGATGCTCAACTTCTGCGACTTCTCCCGCTTCGCGCCCGGCTACACGACCGTCAAGCGCGGCAATTTCTGGGGCCTGCCGGTCAACTCGACGGCCTTCGTGATCGTGTCGGTCATCGTCACAGCCGGCTCCATCAAGGTGTTCGGCGAGGCCATCACCGACCCGGCGATGCTCGTCGCGAAGATCGGCAACACCTGGGTGCTGGTCCTGGCGGCCTTCACCTTCGCCGTCGCCACCATGGGCGTCAACATCGTCGCCAACTTCGTCTCACCCGCCTACGACCTGGCCAACGTCTGGCCGCAGAAGATCAGCTTCAAGGTCGGCGGCATGATCAGCACGGTCGCCGCACTGGTCGTCACCCCCTGGAACCTCTTCTCCAACCCCACCGTCGTCAACTACTTCCTCGGTGGCCTCGGCGCCTTCCTCGGCCCGCTGTTCGGTGTGATCATGCTCGACTACCACTGGGTGAAGCGCGGCCGCATCGACGTCGACCAGCTCTTCAGCGCCGAACCGGGATCCCGCTACTACTACCGCAAGGGGATCAACCCCAAGGCGCTGTGGGCGTTCCTGCCCTCGGCGGCGGTCGCGGCGGTGCTTGCGCTGGTCAAGGACTTCAGCGCGGTGGCTCCGTACTCGTGGTTCATCGGGACCGCATTGTCCGCGGTGCTGTACCTGGCGCTGTGCCGATCCGAGCGCACCGCTCCGGCCGCCGCTCCGGCCGCAGCCGTCGTGGAGGGCTGAGCGTGCGGATCGTCGTCACCAACTGCAACACCACGCAGGAGATGACCGAGGAGATCCTCCGTGGTGCCCGGGCCGCCGCCGGCCCGGGCACCACCGTGACCGGACTGACGCCGGCGTGGGGGCCCGAGTCCGCGGAGGGCTGGCTCGACAGCTATCTCTCGGCCGCAGCCGTCCTCGACGCACTGCGCACCTGCGAGGGCCCGTACGACGCCGTGGTCATGGCGGGCTTCGGAGAGCACGGCCGCGAGGGCGCGCGGGAACTCCTGGACGTGCCGGTCGTCGACATCACCGAAGCCGCGGCCCACCTGGCGTGCCTGCTCGGGCGCCGGTTCGGGGTCGTCACCACCCTGGAACGCTCATGCGGGCAGATCGAGGACAGCCTGTACACGGCGGGCGTCCTGCAGAACTGCGCCGCCGTGGTCGGCACCGGCATCGGCGTCCTCGACCTCGGCGACACGGCCCGCACCGAGGAGGCCTTCGTGGCCGCCGCCGAACGGGCCCGCGCGGCGGGCGCCGAGGTTCTCGTCCTGGGCTGCGCCGGAATGACCGGGCTACAGCGGGCGGTGGGGGAGAAGCTGGGGCTTCCGGTGGTCGACGGGGTTGCCGCGGCGGTGAAGCTCGCGGAGTCCCTGGTCTTTCTGGGCCTGACGACGAGCCGGGCGGGCAGCTGGGCGAAGGCACTGCCGAAACGGAGGGTGTGGGGGCGGGGGTGAGGCCGGACGGTCCCGCCACCACAACCGGTCGAAATCCCGGCGACGTACCGCTCGCGCCGGGCTACCGTGGGCGTCCTACCTGCTACGAAGGGGGCCAGGTGAACGAGACCGCGTCGGTGGCGCAGACGGTGGCCGGAGACGACGACGCGTTCCTCGACGCCGTGGCGGACCGCCTGGCCGCCCTCCCCGCGGTCCGTGCCGTCGCCCTCGGCGGCTCCCGTGCCCAGGGCACCCACACCCCGGCCAGCGACTGGGATCTCGCCGTCTACTACCGGGGCCCGTTCGACCCCGACGACCTTCGTTCCGTCGGCTGGGAGGGCGAGGTCTCGGAGATCGGCGGCTGGGGCGGCGGCGTCTTCAACGGCGGCGCCTGGTTGACGATCGAGGGCCGCCGCGTGGACATCCACTACCGGGACCTGGAGGTTGTCGACCAGGTCCTCGCGGAGGCGGAAGCAGGGCGGTTCCAGGTCGAGCCGCTGCTGTTCCATCTGGCCGGAATCCCGACGTACCTGCTGGTCGCCGAACTGGCCGTCAACCGCGTGCTGCGCGGAGCGGTCCCACGCCCCGCCCGCTACCCGGAGAAGCTGCGCACGAATGCGTACGCGCGATGGCTCGGAACGGCACGAGCGACGCTCGCATACGCCAAGGCCAACCACGCCCCGGGCGGGCGGCGGACGGAGGTCGCCGGTGCCATCGCGGTCGCAACCGCCCAAGCGGCACATGCCGTTCTCGCTGCACGCGGGGAATGGGTGACCAACGAGAAACGACTGGTGGAGCGTGCGGGGCTCAGAGCGGCTGACGACATCATCGCCCACCTGGGACCGGACCCGGAGTCGCTGATCCGGTCGGTCGCTGCGGCAGAGGCACTCATCCGGGTGTGAGTGACGACGTCGGCGGCGTGGGGTTGCGTTCATAAAGAATGCGCCCCCGCCCGCCCTTTCACACCGCCGAAACGTTCGCGTCCCTTTCGCTCCGGGAACACGCCTTAGCGTTGACCCCACACCGCCCGGCCACCGTCGCCCGAAGGCACACCCCGCCCTCGTCCGGACAGGAGCCTTGTGTCGCGTCCCGTGTTCGCCCTGCCGCCCTGGCTCGCCCACGCCCTGCGTGCGCAGCGCGGTCCCGTGCCCTGGAGTGCCGTCGTCCGGGGTGCGCTCGCCGCGGGGCCGCTGCTGCTGGCCACCCTGCTCGTCGAGCGTACGTCGGCCGGTGTCCTCGCCGCCCTCGGGGCCATGCTCGCCGGGATCAACGACCGGCCCGGCAGCCGGCGGACCTCTGTGCAGCGGCTCGGGGTGCCCGCGCTCGCGGGGGCCGGCGGGCTGCTCGCCGGGACGTATGCCGGGGAGCACACCGAAGCCGTCCTCCTCACTCTCGTGCTCACCGCCCTCGGACTCGTCGCCGGAGCCGTCAGCGCCGTAGGACCCGTCGCCTCCGGGGCCGGTACGCAACTGCTCGTCGGCGCGGCCATCGGTGCCGGGATGCCGCTGCCCGAGAGCGGCTGGCAGCGGGCCCTCGCCTTCCTCGCCGGCGCCGGCTGGCTGCTCGCGCTGCGCCTGGTGCTGCCCACGCCGGGCGCGACCACCGGCGACTACCGCTTCGACGGGGAACGCGACGCCGTCGCCGGGGTGTACGACGCCATCGCCGACCTGCTCCTCGCCACCGGCACTCCGGACGCCACCGCGCGGAGGGCGGCCCTGACCGCCGCCCTCGACCACGCCCAGGACGCCCTCGCCGGGCCCCGTCTGCGGCGGTACGCGCCCTCCTCCGCCGAACGGCGCCTGCACGCGCAGTACGCCGCCGCTCTGCCTCTCGCCGAGGCCGCCACCGCCCTCGCCTGGGCCGGGGACGCCGTTCCCGCGCGGGCAACGCAGGGGCCGCGCCGACTCGCATCCGCCGTGCGCGGCAACACGCACACCGGACCGCTGCCCGCACCGACCCGCAACGCCGCCGCGCTGCGCGCCCTCGACGACGCCCTCCTGCACGCTGCCGACACCTTCGACCGGGGCGGTGACGGACACGGCCTGCACGCCCGGCGCCGCACCGCCGCCTCCGTGCTGCGCACCGTCCTGGGTGCCGGGGGACGCGAGTACGGACTCCGCGTCGCCCTCAGCTTCGGCGCCAGTGCCGCCATCGCGCAGGCCCTGCATCGCACCCACTGGTACGGGCACCACACCCACTGGTACTGGCTGCCCGCCACCGCCGTCTTCCTCGTCAAGCCCGACCTCGGGCCGCTGGTCTCCCGGGTGCTGTGCCGGGCGGCCGGGACGGTGCTGGGTGCCGTCGTCTTCGCCGCCCTCGCCGCCGTCGTGCCCCGGCCCGCGGGGCTCGTCACGATCGTGGCGCTGTGCGGGGCCCTCATCCCGGTCGCCACACGGCACTTCGCCGCGCAGACCGCCGTCGTCACCGTCCTCGTCCTCGCCCTGGTCATGGTTGGCGGCGAGTCGCAGGCCTCCTGGAGCCGCATCGGGGAGACGCTGCTGGCCTGCGGGATCGTGCTGCTCGTCGGGCACCTGCCGGCGCCGGGGCAGCGCGGTGGCGCCGTACGGGCCCGGCTGGTACGCGCGATGGACGCCGCACACGCCTACCTCGCACACGTCCTGACCCGGGAGGACGATCGCGCCGGGCGCTGGGCGCTGCGCCGCGAGGCCTACCGCGCGCTCGCCGAGGCCCGCCTCGCGATCGACCTCGCCGCCGCTGAGCACCCCGCCCTCGCCCGCCACACCGAGGGCACGGACGAGGTGGCCGCCACGCTCGAACGGCTCGTCGACACCACCACCGCCTGTGCCGTGCACCTGGACGACAGCGGACGCCTCACGCCTCGGCACCGCAAACGGCTCGCCGAACTGCTCGACGAACTCGCCGAGCGCCGCGCGCATGCCGGACTGGGCACGGAGGAGATCCCACGGCTGCCCCTGGCCGTGTAGCGCAAGCCGTCACAGCTTCCAGGGGGCCACCGGGGACCTGGGATTTGGCACCTGGCAGAGCCGCGGTCGCGGCACTGGCCCCCGACGGTCCCCATGGCCGCGGTCGTCGCGCGGAAGGTTCGAGAGTCCGGCAAATCAGGCTGTTCCGGCGAATTCATCCCGCTTACGCATTGACCGCGTGTCAAATGCGTCTCAGTAGCGTCACTTAACGCGCCGTTCACCCAGGGGCATGCGTTTAACTCTAGGAGCCGACCGTGATCGGCTCGCCGAGACACGGCGTTGCAAGGAGGTACAGGGTGAACGGGCGAACAGTGCTGGCGCGCTTCCCCGCCGGCGGGCCGCGGGGCTCGTGGCCGGCGGAGGAGTTCGCGCAGGCGCGGCGCCTGGAGGGGCAGCCCGCAGAGGTCGTGATGGACCTCATGACGGACGCGTTCCTGGTGGTCGTGCGGGGGGTCGACGCCGCCGAGTGACCGCATAGGTCGCGTTCGGCAGGGGCGCGTGCGCGCAGTCGTGGGCGGCACGCCGCAGTGCTCAGGGACAGGCTTGCAGTCGTCAGTGGCGCGCCTGCAACCTTTTCACGCACCCCGCGTGCATGCGCAAGGCACGCATGCGTGCGTCATGCCGTTACGCGCGCGGCCCCATGTCATGGGGCGGCCGTACGGTCACGCGCTGATGGGGCGCGCCCATGCCGGAGTGGTGCCCGTGACCCGGCACAGCGCCAGATACAGGGGAATCGGCGGGGTGTACGGCACGCTGTCGTCCGCCCGGCGGATGAGCTCGGGGACGCTCTCCGCGTCCGGGACGAGCGCGCCGCGGGCGTAGCGGGCGGGTGCCGGCCAGTCCAGGGCGACGTCGGAGTCGGACGGCACGATCCACCACCAGTCGGCCCGGTCGGCGTACACACAGCCCAGCCGCGGCAGTCTCGGCAGCACCAGGGGCCCGTAGCGGGCGGGCACGGCCACCGCGTCGCAGCCGAGCGGGACGGTCATGCCGTCGGGCAGGGGGAGCCGGCTGGACGCCGCGCCGGACGCCCTCCGCGCCCGGTCGAGACGGGCCAGCGAGTCCAGGGTCAGGACCCGGGCGAGCCCAGCGCCCGCGGTCTGCGTCCCCCTCACACCCATGCGGTCCCCGTCCCCAGGGACGGCTCCGCCTCGAAACCCAGACCGTCCGCAGGGAGCCGCTTGGCACCCCAGCCGAGATCGAAGCGCGCCCCGCCGTCCGCGGGCGGCTTCTTGGCGCTCCAGCCCGGGTCGGACCGCGCGACCGCGCCTTCCCTGCTGGGATCGGGCCGCGTCGCCTCCTCGCGCGCCCGGGGCCTGTCGCCGGAACACGACAGGTCCCGGGACGGCTGCGTCGGGCGGGGGAGCCGGGCGGGCACCGACTGGTCGGCCTCGCGTGCCAGTTCCGCCCAGACCAGCAGCCCCGGCCCCGCCTCCTGGGCTCCCCAGGCGCGGCACAGAGCCGCGACGAGAAGCAATCCCCTCCCGTGCTCCTCCTCGGGGCGCTGCCGCGCGGTTCGCGGCTCGCCGGGGGCACAACCCTCGTCGCGCACCGCTATGCGCACGAAGTCGTCCTCGTCGTGGAGTTCACACGCGACGTGCTCCCCGGCGGTGTGCACGATCGCGTTGGTCACGAGTTCGGAGACGACCAGGACGGCCGTGTCGCACGTGTCTTCGCGCACCGCCCAGCCGGCCAGCCGGGCACGCGTCAGCTGCCGGGCCCGCGCCACGGAGCCCGGGTGCGCGGCCAGCTCGAAGCGGAACCGGCGTTCGGCGGCCGCGCCGGAGCGCGGCCCTGAGGCGCCACCCAGCTCGGACCGGTCTGCGGGGGCGTCTGTTCCTAACGACGCGGGCGGAATCACGCTTGCCACTATCGCCGTGACATGAACACTTGGCAAGAGTCACTCTGAAAATTGCAGAGTGCTGTGTGACTTCGAGAAGGGGCATGGCACACTTCTCGCAACGGCACGCCGCACGACGCCAGTTGGGATCTGAGGTACGGACGTACGAGTCCGGAGCCTGCGTCGAAAGTCCGCGAACCGTAATCGCACGTACGTGGGCGACGGTGCGGAAAGAGCTCGAACAGCGGCGACCGCGAGTCAGCGTCACACGGACAGGAGGAGGTGCGAGGTGAGCGAGCCGCGCTCGGCGCCGACGGTCGGTCAGGTGGTCCTCGGCCGACGCCTGCTGGACCTGCGTGAACGTGCGGGCCTCAAGCGGGAGGAGGCCGCGCTCATCCTGCGCGTCGCACCCGCCACCGTCCGCCGCATGGAGACCGCCGAGGTCGCCCTCAAAATCCCCTACCTGCAACTCCTGCTGAAGGCATACGGGGTGAGCGACGAGGAGGCCGAGGCCTTCGTCCAACTGGCCGAGGAGGCCAACAGGCCGGGCTGGTGGCAGCGGTTCCACGACATCCTTCCGGGCTGGTTCTCGATGTACGTCAGCCTGGAGGGCGCGGCCGCGCTCATCCGCTCGTACGAGCCCCACTTCGTGCCCGGCCTCATGCAGACCGAGGAGTACGCCCGAGGCGTCCTGAAGTCGGGCGCCATCGGGCAGACCAGGCCTGAGGACATCGAGCGGCACGTGGCGTTGCGCATGCAGCGCCAGGAACTGCTCACGCGCGACGACGCGCCCCGTATCTGGGCCCTGATGGACGAGACCGCGCTGCGCCGCCCGGTCGGCGGTCCCGCGGTCATGCGAGCCCAGGTCGAACGGCTGCTGGAGGTCACGCGACTGCCCCATGTGACGCTGCAGGTGCTGGAGCTCTCCTCGGGACCGCACCCAGGCACCTACGGGCCTTTCGTCCTGTTCCGGTTCGCCATGTCAGAACTGCCGGACATGGTCTACAGCGAGTACCTGACCGGCGCCGTCTACCTGGACGCGCGCACCGAGGTGGCGACCCACCTCGAGGTCATGGACCGCATGGCGGCCCAGGCCGCCCCTGCACAACGCACGAAGGAGATCCTCGAGGATCTCCGCAAGGAGCTGTGAATGGATCGCATCACGCCGCGCAAACGCGTCTACAACGGCATGCCGGCCCGTGAACTGGGCAGCGAGGGCTGGCACAGGCCGTGGAGCGGAGGCAACGGCGGCAACTGCCTGGAGGCGATGAAGCTCCCCGACGGCCGGATCGCCGTCCGCCAGTCCACGGATCCGGACGGGCCCGCGCTGATCTACACCTCCGACGAGATGACCGCGTTCATCGAGGGGGCCAAGGCGGGGGATGCGGACTTCCTGCTGTCATAACCACCTTGCTGTCCCCCGTGTCGTCATCCGCAGCACCGACTTGGCGTTCAGTTGACCACTGAGTTCCCCAGACACTTACGGAGTACCTCATGACCGGGCAGGATCCCGCCCAGGACGCCGCCGTCATCGATACGAGCAAGCCGCACCCCGCGCGCATGTACGACTGGTACCTGGCCGGGAAGGACAACTACCCCGTCGACGAGGAGATGGGCCGGCAGATGCTCACCCTCGACCCGAGGGTGCCGGTGATGGCACGCGTCAACCGCGCGTTCATGCACCGCGCCACCCGCTGGCTGGCCCACAACGGCGTGCGTCAGTTCCTGGACATCGGCACGGGCATCCCGACCGAACCGAACCTGCACCAGATAGCCCAGCGGATCACCCCCGAGGCACGCGTCGTCTACTGCGACAACGACCCGATCGTGCTGGCCCACGCGGCTGCCCTGCTGCGCAGCACGCCCGAGGGCGTCACCGAGTACCTGCAGGCCGACGTGCGGGACCCCGCCACCATCATCGAGGGAGCCAGGAAGGTCCTGGACTTCTCCCGGCCCGTGGCGCTGTCCCTTGTCGCGCTGCTGCACTTCGTCCCCGACGAGGACGGCGCCCATGGCCTGGTCGGCCGCCTGCTCTCCGAACTGCCCTCCGGCAGCTACCTGGTGATGACCCACGCCACGGCCGACTTCACACCGGAGGAGTCGGCGGCGGCCACGGAGAAGCTCAAGGCGGCCGGGGTCACGCTGGCGCTCCGCTCCCGCGAGGAGTTCGCCCGCTTCTTCGACGGCCTCGACCTCGTCGACCCCGGCGTCGAGGTGGTCCACAGATGGCACCCGGAACTCGGCGAACCGGTCCCGGGCCAGGACGACGGAGTCATTCCGGGGTACGGGGCGGTGGCGCGCAAGGGATAGCCGACATGGGGGTTCCCCCTGCTCGAAGAGCTTGGAGGAGTGCGTGCCAGGCGTCGCGAGCCGGGCGCCGATTTTGTTCGGGGCTCTTACGCGGTCATCGGGCGGTCGTACGGCCCGATCGGTGCCGGCAGGCGTGACGTCCCGCCGGACAGCCGCCGGTCCACCGCCGCCGCCACGGCCCGCCCCTCCGCGATCGCCCACACGATCAGTGACTGCCCGCGCGACGCGTCCCCGGCGGCGTACACGCCGGGGACGCTCGTCTCGAAGTCCTCGTTCCGCGCGATCGTGCCGCGAGCGTCGAGTGCGAGTCCGAGCTGCTCGATGATCCCGTCCTTCCGGTCGGGCCCCGAGAACCCCAGCGCGAGCAGCACGAGGTCTGCGGGCAGCGTTCGCCCCGAGCCCGGCAGCGGCCGGCGCCGCTCGTCGACCTCGACCAGGTGCAGCTCCCGAACGTGCCCGTTCGCGTCCCCCGTGAAGCGGAGCGTGGACGCTGCGAACAGCCGCGCGTCCGCGTCCGCCGCCGGCGCCGTACGCAGATCGCGCGCCTCCTCGTGCGCCGCGGACAACCGGTAGATCTTCGGATACGTCGGCCAGGGATCGGCGTCATGGTTCCGCTCCGGCTCCGGCTGCGGATAGATGTCGAGCTGGGTCACGGACGCGGCCCGTTCGCGCACCGCCGTCCCCAGACAGTCCGCCCCGGTGTCTCCACCTCCCACGATCACCACGTGCTTCCCGGCCGCCGACAGCGGCGAGACCTCCAGATCTCCCTCGCACACCCGGTCCGCCAGCGGCAGATACTCCATGGCCTGATGGATCCCGGCCAGCTCGCGTCCCGGTACGTCCAGTTCACGCCATGCCGTCGCGCCGGTCGCGATCACCACGGCGTCATACCGCGACCGCAACTCCGCCGCCCCGATGTCCTTCCCTATGACCGTGGACGTCCGGAACTTCGTCCCCTCCGCACACATCTGCTCCAGCCGGCGGTCGAGATGCCGCTTCTCCATCTTGAACGCCGGTATCCCGTATCGCAGCAGCCCCCCGATCCGGTCCGCCCGCTCGTAGACGGCCACGGTGTGCCCGGCCCGGGTGAGCTGCTGGGCCGCGGCAAGGCCCGCGGGCCCGGATCCGACGACCGCGACGGTGCTCCCCGACAGCCGCTCCGGCGGGCGCGGTGGTGCGAACCCCTCTTCCCAGGCCCGGTCGGCGATGGCCACCTCCACGTTCTTGATGGTGACCGCGGGCTGGTTGATGGCCAGCACGCAGCCCGCTTCGCAGGGAGCCGGGCACAACCGCCCCGTGAACTCCGGGAAGTTGTTCGTGGCGTGCAGCCGGTCGCTCGCCGCCCGCCAGTCCTCGCGCGAGACGAGGTCGTTCCACTCGGGAATCAGGTTTCCGAGCGGGCAGGCGTCGTGGCAGAACGGGATCCCGCAGTCCATGCACCGGTTCGCCTGCCGGCTGATGATCGGCAGCAGCGCACCGGGGACGTACACCTCGTTCCAGTCCCGCACCCGCTCCTCGACCGGCCTGCGGGGCCATTCCTCGCGGGGTGTGGTCATAAAGCCCTTGGGATCGGCCATCGCCGTCCCCCTTGCGTCCATACGGGATCGTCTCGTGCCACGATACGACGCCGGGATCCCGTGCGCGCCCGGCCACCGGGGCCCCGTGACGGCTGATGCCTCAGGTGAGGGCCAGGACGTACGACACCGCGGCGCCGGCCGCGGCGACCGCCCGGACGTGGTTCCACAACGTCCACTCTCTCAGGTACGCGCGCCAGTACACGGCCCCCTCGGGAGAGCCGGGGTCCATCCGCAGCAGCGTGTCGTTGCGGGGGACGTTCGCCATGGCGGTCACTCCGAAGACACCTATGAGATACAAGGCACTGCCCACCAGCAGCGCCGCCTTCCCGTCGTCCGGCCAGAGCACGACCGTCACCACGGCGAGCACGGCGCACAGCACCGCCGCCCCCAGGAAAACGATCATGAACGCCGGTGTCATCGCGGCCCTGTTGATCGCGTTCATCGCGGCGACCCCCTGCGCCGGAGGCAGTGAGCCGAGCCCTCTCATCACGAGGGTGGAGAACGCGCAGCACACCCCCGCCACCAGCCCGGCCGCGAGCACCCCGATCGTGATCAGCACGAAGTAAGGCCCATCGATCATGTCAACTCCCCGCATGCTTTTCCCGGAACACGGACGGCCCCGGATCACGCCGCCTCCCGAACACTCCACTCCCGCAGCACCGCCTCCACACGTCCCGCGATGCGCCGTCGCGCCTCGGGCCGCGCCACGCCGTCCATCAGCAGCTGGTCGTACGGCGTCTCCAGGTGCCGTACGGACGCCCGCACCGCTGCCGTGACCGCTTCCGGTGACAGCGCCCGTCCCGCCGCGCTGCGCCCGACCCGTCCGCTGCCGCGCACCGACGCATGCCCCGCGATCGCGCGCGCCCGCTCGGCCGGGCATCCGGGAAACAGTCGCCGGATCTCCGCTGCGAATGCCTCCGCGAAGCGCGCGTCCTCCTCCGCCCGCCGCCGCGCGTCCCGCGCCCGCCGCCTGCGCCGCGCCTCGGCGTCCGCCAGGCACCGCTCCTCGGCCAGGGCGAGCGCAGCCTCCTCGACGAGCACACCCTGGCGCTCGTACCGGCCGCGGCGCCGGTTGAACCGCACCACCACTGCCGCCAAGCCGCTCGCCTCCCGCGCCCGCCGGGTCAGCGCCGTATCACCCCGCGGCAGGAACACCAGATGCCCGAGATCCGCGCACTCCAGGCACCATGGCTTCCCCTCCTCCAGCACCAGCAACGGCAGCGGTCCCCTCCGGCACTCGGCACAGTGTCGCCGCTTGACCGGCTGAAAGACCAGAAGTGCGCCGCATGCCGAGGGAGTCGGGGTCGGTGCCATACCCGTCTCCTTCCCCGTCCATCCGGGCGCCGACGCAAACGGGCGCCGCTCGCCCTCTGGCCTTCTCCCGCCCGGTTCCGCGGGTGACGTCGAGGCCCCTGCCCTGCTTCAGCGCTCCGCTCCCGGCCGAGCGCGGTGCCGCCCACCTGGGCCAAGCCGTGAAGCGGGTTTGCCGGCGTGGCGCGGCATCATGGGCCCTGTGCGACTCGAAGCGATCACCTGGGAACGGCTCGGCGACACCCTCGCCGACCGACTGCTCGACCTGAAGCCGGGCGACGGCAGCCCCTGGCGGCGCATAGCCTTCGACGGAGCCTCGGCCGCACGCCCCGGTGACCTCGCCCAGCGCGTGTCCGACGCCCTGCGCATACGTGGCCGGCCCTCGCTCGTCGTCGGCGCGGAGGGCTTTCTGCGACCCGCGTCGGTCCGCCTCGAGCACGGCCATCGGGACCTGGACTCCTACTATGACGGCTGGCTCGACACCGGCGCCCTGTGGCGCGAGGTCTTCGGCCCCCTCGAGCCCGGTGGTGACGGCCGTGTCCTGCCCGACCTCTGGGACCCGGTCACCGACCGCGCGACTCGCAGCCCCTACGTGCACCTTCCGCCCGGTGGCCTGCTGTTGCTCCACGGCCCCCTCCTCCTTCGGCACTGGTTCCCCTTCGACCTGACCGTCCACGTGCTCCTCTCACCGGGCGCGCTCCGCCGCCGTACGCCCGAGCCGGAACACTGGACCCTGCCCGCGTTCGAGCGCTACGAGGCGGAGACGGACCCGGGTGCAGTCGCCGACGTGCTGATCCGCGCGGACGATCCCCGCCACCCGGCCTGGAACGGCTGATCACACACCCACCCGTACGGGGTAAGCCGCCTCCGACGCGCTCCTGCCGTCCGGCGGTTCCAGGTGCGTTTGTCCGAAGGCCCGACGAGAATTGAAGTGCGCCGGGACCCGCGGTGCGTCTTGTGCCGCGCCGGCCGTCAGGACCGGGAGGTACTCATGACCACCGCCGGAGACATCATGCACCGTGGTGCCCAGTGGATCCCCGCCCACGAGACGCTGGACCGCGCCGCCCAGCTGATGCGCGAACTCAACGTCGGCGCCCTGCCCATCAGCGACGAGAACGAGCGGCTCTGTGGCATCCTCACCGATCGCGACATCGTCGTCGGCTGCGTGGCCATGGGCCACGACCCCTCGCGCGTGACCGCGGGCGACATGGCCAAGGGCACGCCGCGCTGGATCGACGCGGACGCCGATGTCGGTGACGTGCTCCACGAGATGGAGGAACACCAGATCCGCCGGCTTCCCGTCATCCACAACAAGCGCCTCGTCGGCATGATCAGCGAGTCCGACCTCGCCGGGCACCTGACGGACGATCAGCTGGCCACCTGGGTGGAGAGCGTCTACGCGAGGACGGCCTCGCGTTGACCCGGCAACCCGCCGGGAGTCGCGCCGGGGTCACAGCCAGTCGTTGCGCTTGAACCCTCGGTACAGCACCAGACAGGCCACGGCTATCACGACAAGGACCAGCGGGTAGCCGAATTTCCAGTGCAGCTCCGGCATGTACGCGAAGTTCATGCCGTAGACCCCGGTGACCATGGTGGGCACCGCGATCAGCGCGGCCCAGGCCGTGATCTTCCGCATGTCCTCGTTCTGCGCGACGCTCACCTGGGCGAGATGCGCCTGCAGGATCGAGTTGAGCAGCTCATCGAACGCGGCAATCTGCTCGGTCGCGCGCAGCAGATGGTCGGAGACGTCCCGGAAGTACGCCTGTATCTCCGGGTCGATCACCCGGATCGGCCGGGTGGCCAGCTCCTGGATAGGACGGTCCAACGGTGCCACCGCACGTTTCAGCTCCAGAAGTTCACGCTTGAGCTGGTAGATGCGTCCCGGATCCAGGCGCGCGCCGTTCTCCGCGAACACGCCCGTCTCGACCTGGTCGATGTCCTCCTGCACCGCGTCCGTGACGCTGAGGTAGTCGTCCACCACGTGGTCCGCGATCGCGTGCAGCACCGCGGCCGGCCCCTTCGCGAGCTGCTGGGGATTGGCCTCCAGTTCCTCGCGCAGCGGGCCGAGTGAACCGTGCCGGCCGTGCCGCACCGTGATGACGAAGGCGGGGCCGATGAACACCATGATCTCGCCGGTGTTCACCACCTCGCTCGTCGCCGTCAACTCCTGGTGTTCCACGTAGCAGACGGTCTTGAACACCGCGAACAGCGTGTCCCCGTACCGCTCGAGCTTCGGACGCTGATGCGCCTCCACAGCGTCCTCGACCGCCAGCGGGTGCAGGTCGAAGAGTTCGGCGATGCCTGCGAACTCCTGGTCCGTCGGCTCGTGCAGCCCCAGCCAGACGAAGCCGTCGCCGCTCTTGCGGACCCGCTCCACGGCCTCGACGAGATCGTCGGCTCCCGGAACGCGCACGCCGTCCTGATAGATCACGCAGTTGACCACCGCGGAGCCCAGCGGGGAACGGGCGGGGTGGCTCAGATCGACGCGCGCACGGCGCCGCCCCAACCGTGCCACCTTGCGGAGGCCGCCGACCCTGCCGAGACTCGTGACCTTCCGCAGATTCCCTGCCATGGACATCTGGATCTCCTTGCGTGGATCTCCTCGCGCCGCACTCTGCGCCGTCGCGAGCCAGTCTGCCAGCCCGCCGCGATCGCCGGAGAAGCCTGTGGAAACGGAACATTCCGCTTTGCCGCCTGGGTTGTCCGCCGCTCTGAGCGGGCCGGGGAGACCCTGCGGAGCGTCGCCCCGCACGGACCGGCACGCCGACTGCCATGATCTCCGCATGACGCACAACGACGGGTACCTTCTCGACAACCGGCAGACCGAGGCCGGCCGGCGGTTCGAGGCGTTGTCCGCCCTTTTCGACCCCGCGACCTTCCGCCACATCGAGGGGTTCGGCATCGGACTCGGCTGGCGGTGCTGGGAGGTCGGCGCCGGCGGCATCTCCGTGATCTCCTGGCTCGCCAAGAAAGTCGGGCCGACCGGGCAGGTCGTCGCGACCGACATCGACACCTCGTGGGCAGCCCAGGCCGCGCAGCCTCCGATCGAGGTCCGCACTCACGACGTGGGCACGGAAGAACCCCCCGGTGAGGACTTCGACCTCGTGCACGCCCGGCTTGTCCTCGTCCATGTCCCGGACAGGGACAGGGCCTTGGACTCCATGATCAAGGCGCTGCGCCCCGGCGGACGCCTCCTGATCGAGGACGCGGACCCGGCGCTGCAGCCCCTGAGCTGCCCGGACGAGTACGGCCCCGAGCAGCGGCTCGCCAACCGCCTGCGCGAGGGCTTCCGTACGCTGCTCGCCGAACGCGGCGCCGACCTCTCCTACGGCCGCAGACTCCCGCGTCTGCTGCGGGAGGCGGGCCTCAGCCGGGTCGAGGCCGACGCCTACTTCCCTCTCACCTCTCCGGCCTGTGCGGCGCTCGAATCCGCGACGATCCGGCAGATCCGCGACCAGATGGTCTCCGCGGGCCTCGCCACGGACGAGGACATCGACCGTCACCTGGCCAACATCGCCTCCGGCACGATGGACCTGGCGACCGCTCCGATGATCTCGGCGTGGGGTCGCAAGGAGTAAGGGCCGGGAGGTGAAGGGGAAAGGACCGTCTCCGGATACGGCAGAGCCTACCGGGGCTCCCGCAGGCTTCTCATGGGTCTCCCTCCCACTGTCTCCACCGCCATCGCACCCGCCTCGCACCCTTCAGTCGCCGCCTCCTCCGGCTCGGCCCCCGCGAGCAGCGCTGCCAGAAACGCCCCGGTGAACGCGTCCCCCGCGCCCGTCGTGTCCCGGGGCGTCGCCGGGGCCGCCGGGATCCGGGATGCGATCGCCCCTGACGCGGCCACCAGTGCTCCCCGCGCACCCTGTTTGGCGACCACCAGGGGCACATGGCGGCTCAGCTTGGCCGCCGCGTCCGCCGGGTCGGGCAGTCCGGTCAGCAGACACGCCTCGTCCCGGCTGGGCAGCAGGACATCGACGCCCTCGGCGAACGCCAGGAACCGGTCGACGCCCAGCTCGGTGAGGAACCCCGCCGACGCCGGATCGAGGCTCACCGGCACTCCACGCGCGCGTGCCGCTTCGAGGGCGACCCTCGCCAGCGCCCGGCTGGGCTCGGAGAACAGCAGGTAGCCCGACAGGTGCAGCCGTACGACACCGTCGAGCAGCTCGTCCGACCAGTCACCGGGGGCCAGCCGCAGCGACGCCCCACTGTCCGTGAGGAACGTCCGCTCCGCCGAGGCGCCCGTGTCCACCAGACAGATCACCGTTCCCGTAGGGGCCTCGGGGTCGACGACCAGATGTGGCCGTACGCCCGACTCCGTCAGCTCCCGCTCGTGCCAGGCGGCGGAATCGGCCCCGACGCGTCCGAGCAGCCGCACGTCCGGACAGCCCCACCGAGCCGCCCAGCACGCCACGTTCGCGCCCGCGCCACCGGGCAGCATGCGGATGACGGCGGCCGTGTCCGTACCCGACGCGAGCGGGCCGAGGTGTCGTGCGACGACATCCGTGACGACGTCCCCGACGACCAGCAGAGCCCCGCTCACGCCCCCGCCCAGGCCGCCGCGATTCGCGCCGCGAGCCGCACGTTCCCGTGCACCGCCGCCAGATTGGCGCTGAGCGACGCGCCGTCGGTGTGCCGCACCAGATAGTCCAGCAGGAACGGTGTGACCGCCTGACCGGTGATCCCTTCCTCGCCGCACGCGGTCAGCGCGTCGGCGAGCACGCGCGCGTGAAGCTCCGGATCGAGCTGCTCCGCCTCCGGTACCGGATTGGCGACGATGAGCGCCGACCGGGGGGCGCCGAGCACGTCCTGCGCCCGCATGACCTCCGCCACCTGCCCGGGCGTCTGAAGCGTCCAGTCGACCGGATGGCCGGAGTCGGACAGGTAGAAGCCCGGGAAGCGGTCCGTGCGATATCCGGCGACCGCCACACCCAGCGTCTCCAGGCGCTGAAGCGTGGCAGGCACGTCCAGGATCGACTTCACACCGGCGCAGACCACGGTGATCCTGGTCCGCGCCAGCAGGCCGAGGTCGGCGGACTCGTCCTGAGTCACCGTCCACTCCCGGTGGACCCCGCCCAGCCCGCCCGTGGCGAACACCCGTACGCCCGCGAGGGAGGCCAGCAGCGCCGTCGCGGACACCGTCGTCGCCCCGCTGACGCCCGCCGCCACCGCGAGCGGCAGATCGCGATGGCCAAGTTTGCGGATCCCGTCCTCGTTCGCGACCCGCTCCACCTGGTCCTTGCCGAGGCCGACATGGGGCCTCCCGTCCAGCACCGCGATCGTCGCCGGTACGGCGCCCTCCTGCCGGACCACGTCCTCCAACTCCAGCGCGACCTGGAGATTGCGCGGGCGCGGCAGCCCGTGCGCGACGATCGTCGATTCCAGAGCAACCACGGGTCGACCGGCGGCGAGCGCCTCCCGCACCTCTTCGGACACCACCAGCACGCGCCTGCCTCCTGTCTCTGGGCCCTCTCTCATCTCTGGCGGGCGGCGCACCCGGCCAAACCCCTACGGGCTCCGAGAGGGAACACCGCCTGGGCGCGTGACGGTCACGGGCCGGATCAGAACAGCGGTTCCGGCAGGACCCCTTCGAGCGCCAGCAGCTTCCGCTTGGTCTCCAGACCCCCTCCGAACCCACCGATGCCGCCGCCGCTCTCGACCACGCGGTGGCACGGCACCACCACCGGCAGCGGATTCGATCCCATCGCCACACCCACGGCCTGGGCGGCGCCCGGCTGACCGACCCGGCCGGCCAGGTCGCCGTACCCGACCACCGTGCCGTAGGGAACACCGGAAGCCAGCTCGCGCAGTACCTGGCGGTTGAAGCCGGTGATCAGGGACCAGTCCAGGGGCAGCGCGAAGTCGTGCAGCCTGCCCGCGAAGTACGCCGTCACCTGGCCTATCGCCTCTGCCAGCAGCGGTGAGCGGGGGTCCTCCACGGGCTCGGTCCCGAGCCGGGACGCGAGCCGCTCCAGGGCCTTGTCGCGCACGGCGTCCGAGGCGTGGAACACCACGTTCACCAGGCCCTCGCGTGTGGCGGCCAGCAGCAGAGGGCCGATGTCGGTGGGGACGACGGTCCACACCAGCTGTTGCTCGTACTGCCCATGACTGTCCATGCGCCCACCGTACGGCGCGGCACTGACAACGGCCCCGGGCACGGGCAGTGCCGCAGTGCGCCGGCGGACGTACCTCGTCCCCGTTCAGTGAGCGCCGATCACGGCCCGAACCACGTCGGGTGCGTTCGTGATGATGCCGTCCACTCCGAAGCCGGACACCCGTCGGGCCGCCTCCGCAGTGTCGACGTTCCAGGCGAACACCTTCATCGGCCGGTCGTGTGGCCCCTTGAGGGCGTGGACCGCGGAGACGTAGCGGGTGGAGAGCTTGGTCTGCGTCGAGTTGATCTGGTCGGCGAACCGCGAGTACAGCGGCAGCTCCGTCGCCGGCGGCGTGCCCAGGTACGCGGTTGTGATCCCTGGGCGCAGATCGTGGACCGTCCGCACGCTGTCCGCGCTGAAACTCTGGACGATCAGCCGGTTCCTGAGGTGGTCCGCGTCGAGCCAGCCCTCGTTGCCGAGCAGCTTGAGGATCTGCCGCTCGAGTCCCGGATACAGCTCGGGGTTCTTGATCTCCAGGAGTAGGTTCTGGTGATGCTGGGACACGCGCTCCATGTACTGCCGCAGTGTCGGCACGCGCGCGCCCGCGTGCTGAGGGCCGAACCAGCTTCCCGCGTCCAGGCGTGCGATCTCCTCGGCAGTGAAGTCCTTCACCCGCCAGGGCGACCGGCCGGGGAACAGCTGCTTGACGTCGGTCGTGCGCTCCAGCGTGGCGTCGTGGATGACGACGAGCCGGCCGTCTCTGGTGCGCTGCACGTCGTTCTCGACCCAGCTGAAGCCCATGGCGGCCGCCTTGTCGACGGCGGCCAGCGTGTTCTCCGGCGCGTACGCCGAAGCGCCGCGGTGCGCGATGACGACCGGGCTCTGATCCGCCGTGGCGCGGGCGTGCCGGGTGGGCAGTATGGCGACGCCGAGCCCGAAGAGGGCGATGAGCGTGGCGGCGGCAACGCGCGCGTACATGCTTACTCCTGGTGTCGGGTCGGACACGGAAAGCACCAGGATGACAGCACGGAGCCCGGTGGTTCGGCCGCAGCAAGGACGCAAATGAACCGGGATGCCCGACACTGGTCACAGGCGCCGCACAAGTGCGGGGGCGCCGTGATTCTTTGCCGGAAAATCGTTCGACCGCCCCGGTGAGGGTCATACTCTCTGCCTCAGCCCTGACCGTCGTCACGGCTGGGGATGGGGGTGGTTTCCGGAATTTCAGAGACCATCAGGGTGGGAAGGGCAGCCGCGCATGCAGGGCACCGTCGACGGCTTCAGCTACGGACTCGTCACACCGGTGGTGGCGTACCTCATGGCCAGCCTCGGCGGCGCGCTCGGTCTGCGCTGCACCACCAGATCGATGCTGGTCGCCCAGTCCTGGCGGGCCGGCTGGCTCGCCCTGGGATCGACCGCCATCGGGTCCGGCATATGGACCATGCATTTCGTCGCCATGATGGGGTTCACCGTCAAGGAGACCCCCATCCACTACGACAAGGCGATCACCTTCGCGAGCCTCGGCGTCGCCATCGTCATGGTGGGGCTCGGCGTCTTCATCGTGGGCTATCGGGGCGCGACCGGAGTGGCGCTCTTCACCGGCGGCACCATCACCGGTCTGGGCATCGCCTCGATGCACTATCTGGGCATGGCCGGGATGCGCCTGCACGGCGTGCTCGAGTACAACACCCTCACCGTCGCCGCCTCCGTCGTCATAGCGGTCGTCGCCGCGACAGCCGCTCTGTGGGCCGCCGGACAGATCCGCGGATTCCTCTGGAGCATCGGCGCGAGCCTCGTCATGGGACTCGCCGTCAGCGGCATGCACTACACCGGCATGGCCGCCGTCAGCGTCCACCTGCACGGCGCCGCCGGAAGCCCGGGCGGTGACTCGCCCGCGTCCCTGCTCGCCCCCATGATGATCGGCCCGATCGTCTTCCTGGTCCTGGCCGGCGTCGTCGTGCTCTTCGACCCGATGATGGTCGTGGGCAAGCCCGACCGGATCGTCGAGCGCAAGCCCGGCGTACCGGCTCACCCCGAGCTGGCCCCCACGGGCACGGGCCGCCGTCCGCTGTCCCGCTCCGGCCCGCGCGCCGAGCACCGGGGCTCCCACGGCCCTCAGGACTGGTGACCGGCCCCCGTTGTCAGTGCGGGGTCGTACGGTGGATTCCATGCGGCCCGTTTCACACATCGAACGCACGGTGGCGCCCTTCGAGGTCGTCAGCCCCTACCAGCCGAGCGGTGACCAGCCCACGGCCATCGCCGAGCTGGAAAAGCGCATCCGGGCAGGTGAGAAGGATGTCGTCCTGCTGGGCGCGACCGGCACCGGCAAGTCCGCGACCACCGCGTGGATGATCGAGCGGCTCCAGCGTCCCACCTTGGTGATGGCGCCGAACAAGACGTTGGCCGCCCAGCTGGCCAACGAGTTCCGCGAACTTTTGCCGAACAACGCGGTCGAGTACTTCGTCTCGTACTACGACTACTACCAGCCCGAGGCATACGTCCCTCAGTCGGACACGTACATCGAGAAGGACTCCTCGATCAACGAGGAGGTGGAGCGCCTGCGCCACTCCGCCACCAACTCGCTGCTCACCCGTCGTGACGTGGTCGTGGTCGCCTCCGTCTCCTGCATCTACGGCCTCGGTACTCCTCAGGAGTATGTGGACCGGATGGTCAGCCTCAGAGTCGGCGACGAGATCGACCGCGACGAGCTGCTGCGCCGCTTCGTCGACATCCAGTACACGCGCAACGACATGGCGTTCACGCGCGGCACCTTCCGGGTGCGCGGTGACACCATCGAGATCTTCCCGGTCTACGAGGAGCTGGCCGTCCGGATCGAGATGTTCGGCGACGAGATCGAGGCACTGTCCACCCTCCATCCGCTCACCGGCGAGGTCATCAGCGACGACGAGCAGCTGTACGTCTTTCCGGCCTCCCACTACATCGCCGGCCCCGAGCGCATGGAGCGGGCCATCAGGGGCATCGAGAAGGAGCTGGAGGAGCGCCTCGCCGAGCTGGAGAAGCAGGGCAAGCTCCTCGAGGCCCAGCGGCTGCGGATGCGCACGACGTACGACATCGAGATGCTCCGCCAGATCGGCACCTGCTCCGGCGTGGAGAACTACTCGATGCACTTCGACGCCCGCGAGCCCGGCTCCGCGCCGAACACGCTGCTGGACTACTTCCCGGAGGACTTCCTGCTCGTCATCGACGAGTCGCACGTCACCGTGCCGCAGATCGGTGCCATGTACGAGGGTGACGCCTCCCGCAAGCGCACCCTCGTCGAGCACGGTTTCCGGCTGCCCTCCGCACTGGACAACCGCCCGCTGAAGTGGGAGGAGTTCCAGGAGCGCATCGGCCAGACCGTGTACCTGTCGGCGACCCCGGGCACGTACGAGCTCTCCCGCTCGGACGGCGTCGTCGAGCAGATCATCCGCCCCACCGGCCTCGTGGATCCCGAGGTGGTGGTCAAGCCCACCGAGGGGCAGATCGACGACCTGGTGCACGAGATCCGCAAGCGCACCGAGAAGGACGAGCGCGTCCTCGTCACCACCCTCACCAAGAAGATGGCCGAGGACCTCACCGACTACTTCCTGGAGCTCGGCATCCAGGTGCGCTACCTGCACAGCGACGTCGACACCCTGCGCCGCGTCGAGCTGCTGCGGGAGCTGCGGTCGGGCGAGTTCGACGTCCTGGTCGGCATCAACCTCCTCAGGGAGGGACTCGACCTTCCGGAGGTCTCCCTGGTGGCGATCCTCGACGCCGACAAGGAGGGCTTCCTGCGCTCGGGCACCTCGCTCATCCAGACCATCGGCCGCGCGGCGCGCAACGTCTCCGGTCAGGTCCACATGTACGCCGACAAGATGACCCCGGCGATGGAGAAGGCCATCGACGAGACCAACCGCCGCCGGGAGAAGCAGGTCGCGTACAACACGGCGAACGGCATCGATCCGCAGCCGCTCCGCAAGAAGATCAACGACATCGTTGCGCAGATCGCCCGCGAGGACGTCGACACGGAACAGCTGCTGGGCACGGGCTACCGCAAGACGAAGGACGGCAAGGGCAGCAAGAGCCCGGTGCCCGCGCTCGCCAACCACGCCGTCAAGGGGGCCAAGCCGACCAAGGGCAAGGCGAAGGTCAAGGAGACGGTCCCGACCGACCGCCCGGCCGCCGAACTCGCCGAGCAGATCGAGGAGCTGACCGAACGGATGCGCGCCGCCGCCGCGGACCTGCAGTTCGAGATCGCGGCCCGGCTGCGCGACGAAGTCTCGGAGATGAAGAGGGAACTGCGCCAGATGAGGGAGGCGGGCCTGGCCTGACGTCCCCGCCATTGTGCCGGACCCCGGCAGGCGCGCGGTGTGTTGCAAGACCGACACAAAGCGCGAGCCGGGGTTCGGCACTGTCAGTGCCGCTGCGTAGGGTTTTGACATCCGCCAAGTCCGCGGCCAACAGGGGACGCTCGAGAGGGGAACAGCGCGTGACCGTCAACTTGACCAAGGGTCAGGCCATCAGTCTTCAGAAGAACGACGGAGGCACGCTGACCGCGGTGCGCATGGGGCTCGGCTGGCAGGCCGCTCCCCGACGCGGGCTGTTCGGTTCGCGTACCCGGGAGATCGACCTGGACGCGTCCGCGGTCCTGTTCGCGGACAAGCAGCCCGTGGACGTGGTCTTCTTCCGCCACCTCGTGAGCGACGACGGTTCCGTCCGCCACACGGGTGACAACCTCGTCGGCGGTGTGGGCCAGGGCGGCGACGACGAGGCGATCCTCGTCGACCTGCAGCGCGTCCCGGTCCACATCGACCAGATCGTCTTCACCGTGAACTCGTTCACGGGCCAGACGTTCCAGGAGGTGCAGAACGCGTTCTGCCGCCTCGTCGACGAGACCAACGGCCAGGAACTGGCCCGCTACACGCTCGCGGGCGGCGGCGCCTACACCGCGCAGATCATGGCGAAGGTGCACCGTGCCGGCGGGGGCTGGACGATGACGGCTCTCGGCACCCCGGCCAACGGCCGCACCTTCCAGGACCTGATGCCGGCGATCCTGCCGCACCTGTAGGCGGCCGGACGCGCTCGGCGCGAGAAGCGACACAGGGGGACGAGGCGATGACGGCCGAGCTGGTCCGGGGGCAGAACCAAGCGCTTCCCCAGGTCCGACTTGAGGTCCGGGTGGCGGCCGGCACGCCGATCGTGGCCGGGGCCACGCTCAGCGACGAGCAGGGCAGGGTGCCCGGTACCGAGTGGGTGGCCCATCCGGGCAAGCCCATCCTGCCGGGTCTGGAGGTTTCCAGGCAGGCGGTTGCCGACCACCGCCTCGCCTTCGACCTGGACGCCCTGCCGGAGCGCGTGCATCGGGTCACGGTGCTGCTGGCCCTGCCGACCGGCATCGGCGGTCCGGTGCGGTTCGGCGCCCTCGATGCCCCCTCCGTGGCGGTCACCGGCCTCGACGGCTCACAGGTCGCCAGCTACAGCGTCACCGGCCTGGACTCGGAGTCCGCCGTCATCGCACTGGAGCTCTACCGCAGGCAGGGTGGCTGGAAGGTGCGTGCGGTCGGCCAGGGGTACGCGGGCGGGCTCGCCGCGCTCTTCACGGACCAGGGCCTGCCCGAAGCCCGGCAGCTCGCGGACGGCATCAACGAAGCAGTGATCCAGGGCCTGGCCCGCTCGGTGGCCCCGCCTCCGCCGCGCCTGCCCAAGGGCGACCGCACACGGCAGGCGACCGCCCCCGCGCCTCCCCAGGAACCGCCCGGCGCCGAGGCGCCGGCGCAGCACCAGGGGCCGTCCGGCATACCGCAGCAGGGATCGCCGTACGACGTCACCGACGCCCCGATCCCTGTCGCACAACCCGCTCTCGGCGGGCCGGTCGACTACCACCACCCCGGTCGCCAGGCCACGCCGCCGCCCCCGCCCGCCGGGCAGGCCGCGCAGCCGGTCGCGGGCGATGCGACCGGCTGGTCCATGGAGGAGCGCCTGTACAACCAGGTGTGGGGCATGTTCGAGGACCTGGCGCGTACGGTGGCCGCGTACCGCAGCGCCGTCGACTTCGCCGACTCGCGCCTGGAGCAGGAGCTGGACAAGGCCCTGGCCGATCCGCGCGCCCGCCTCGGCGAGCAGGGCGACGCCGCACGCGACGCGGCCCAGGCCAAGCACGCCCACCTCGTCAACCAGGCGAGAGCCGCGCTCGACCGTGATCTCACCCAGCTCATCGCCGAGTCCGATGTCGTCGAACCGGCGCTGCCTGAGGCGTTCGCACGCTGGGACAGTCCCGTCTGGCAGGGCTACCGGATACCGAGGGACCTCCCCATGGCCGTGCGCCTCGGCGACCTGCACTTGCCCGAGAGCGAGAGCCTCCGCATTCCCATGCTGGTCAGGCTGCCCCTGCAGCGCGGTCTGTGGATCGACAGCGGCCGTTCCGGATTCCCCGACCCGCTCGTGGACCCGGACGAGCTGCGCCGCCTCGCGATGGATATCGCGGTCACCCACGCGTCCCGGCTTCTTGCCGTGTACCCGCCCGGCGCGTTCGCGGTGCACGTCATCGACCCGGCGGGCTCCGGCGCTTCCACGCTCGCGCCCCTGGTGCACTCCGGGGTGCTCGCCACTCCGCCTGCCGTCGGCGCCTCGGGGGTGGCCGACGTGCTGACCCGGCTCACCCAGCGCGTCGACCTGGTGCGGATGGCGGTGCGGGGCGGCGCGTCCGACTCCCTGCCGCCCGGTCTCGACACGGCCCAGCAGCTGCTGATCGTCAACGACTTCCCGCACGGCTTCGACGACCGGGCCGTGAACCAGCTGCGCTACCTCGCGGACGAAGGCCCGGACGTCGGTGTCCACCTGATGATGGTCGCCGACCAGGACGACGCGGCCGCCTACGGGCCGCTGCTCGACCCGCTCTGGCGTTCACTGCTGCGGCTCACCCCGGTGCCCGACGACCACCTCGCGGACCCGTGGATCGGCCACGCCTGGACCTACGAGCCGCCGCGGCTTCCGAACGGCAGCCAGGTGCTCGACCGAGTGCTCACCCAGGTCGCCGAGGCCCGTCGCTCCTGGAACCGCTGAGGCGTCCGCCTCTGCCCGCTGGGGTAGGGATGGCGCTTGACCAGCTGTTTTGACCTTTCTTTTGCCAATTGCTTTACCTTCTCTTGGTGATTCAGGTACTGTTGATGGCACGGAGGGGAGTACTCCCTATCTGCTGCGGCGCACCCGTCAGTACGGATCAGGCCAGATCCCGGGGCGTCGGCCCACGGAACCGGGTGTTCACGCGCCTGCGCCGGTGGGTGGAAGAGACCTCCGGTGGCGACGACGCCGACATTTGCCGTGACGTACGTACTGCCGGAGGGCGCAGTGGATGTTTCGATGACCTTGTGGGTCCTGACGATCGTGGGCCTTGCCGCCCTGATCGCGGTCGACTTCTTCATCGGCCGCAAGCCGCACGACGTATCGATCAAGGAAGCCGGGATCTGGACGGTCGTCTGGATCGCCCTCGCCGGCCTGTTCGGGCTGGGCCTGCTCGTCTTCGGCGGCGGTCAGCCCGCCGGGGAGTTCTTCGCCGGCTTCATCACCGAGAAGTCGCTCAGCGTCGACAACCTCTTCGTCTTCGTCCTGATCATGGCGAAGTTCGCGGTGCCGTCGCAGTACCAGCAGCGCGTACTCCTCGTCGGGGTTCTCATAGCCCTGGTCCTGCGGGCCGTCTTCATCGCCGCGGGCGCCGCGATCATCGCGTCCTTCTCCTGGGTCTTCTACCTGTTCGGCGCGTTCCTGATCTGGACCGCCTGGAAGCTCATACAGGAGGCGAGGGCCGATGAGGCCGACGAGGAGTACGAGGAGAACAAGCTGCTGAAGGCCGCCGAGCGCCGCTTCGGCGTGGCCGACCGTTACCACGGCACCAAGCTGTGGATACGGCAGAACGGCAAGCGGGTCATGACGCCGATGCTGGTGGTGATGCTGGCGATCGGCACCACCGACGTACTGTTCGCCCTCGACTCCATCCCGGCGATCTTCGGCCTGACGCAGGACCCGTACATCGTCTTCACGGCCAACGCGTTCGCGCTGATGGGTCTGAGGCAGCTGTACTTCCTCATCGGCGGCCTGCTCAAGAAGCTGGTCCACCTGTCCTACGGCCTGTCGATCATCCTGGGCTTCATCGGCGTCAAGCTGGTGTTGCACGCGCTCCACGAGTCCGGGGTCCACGTCCCCGAGATCTCCATCCCGGTCTCCCTCGGCGTGATCTGTGCCGTACTGATCGTCACGACGATCACCAGCCTGATCGCCTCCCGGAAACAGGAGGCGGCGGCTGACGCGACGCACAAGGCCACACAGAGCACTGCCGAGGACAGCGTCGAGGCCTGACGCTTCGCGGCCGATGCGGCCGACAGGGGTGCCCAGCACCTTGCCGGGCGCCCCTCCGGACGACCATGCGAAATGCGGAGCGTTCCCGGCGCGGGGACGCACCCAGGAGGTGGCATGACCGATTTGGTGACGTTCATGCAGACCGCAACCGTCATCGGGGCCACACGATGGGCAGGAGCCGGAATGCGGGCTCCGGGCGCGTCTGCGACGATCACCGCATGATCGTGGGGCTTCGGTCACTCGCGGCGCGGTGGGTGACCGCCGTGCCGGTGGCCGCCGTGGTCCTGCTGGCCCTCACCTGGGGCCGCGCCGTGCCCGGCGCGGTCGTCACGGTGATCACGTTCGTACTCGCCGGGTCTGTGCTGGCCGCGGTCCACCATGCCGAAGTGGTCGCGCACCGGGTCGGTGAGCCGTTCGGCTCGCTCGTTCTCGCCGTCGCCGTAACGATCATCGAGGTCGGCCTCATCGTCGCCCTGATGGCGGACGGCGGAGCCAAGAGCGCGAGCCTGGCCCGGGACACCGTCTTCGCGGCCGTGATGATCACCTGCAACGGCGTCGTCGGGCTCTGCCTGCTCGTCGCCTCACTGCGCCACGGAATCGCGGTCTTCAACCCCGAGGGCACCGGCGCGGCCCTGGCCACCGTCGCGACGCTCGCCACCCTCAGCCTGGTCCTGCCGACGTTCACCACCAGCAAGCCCGGCCCGGAGTTCTCCCCGGCCCAGCTCACCTTCGCCGCGCTCTCCTCACTGGTCCTGTACGGCCTGTTCGTGGCCACCCAGACCGTGCGCCACCGTGACTACTTCCTCCCCATCACCCGGCAGGGCGAGGTGATCCACGCGGACGACCACGCGGAAGCGCCGTCCGCGCGTACCGCGGCCCTGAGCCTGGGCCTGCTCGGCCTCGCCCTCGTCGGGGTCGTCGGGCTCGCCAAGGGAGTGTCGCCCACCATCGAATCCGGGGTGGCGGCGGCCGGGATGCCGCAGGCCGTCGTCGGGGTCGTCATCGCGCTGCTCGTGCTGCTGCCCGAGACCATCGCCGCGCTGCGGTCGGCGCGCCGCGACCGGGTGCAGACCAGCCTCAACCTGAGTCTCGGCTCCGCGCTGGCCAGCATCGGCCTGACCATCCCGGCGGTCGCCCTGGCGAGCGTATGGCTCCCCGGACCGCTCGTCCTCGGTCTTGGCCCGGTGCACATGGTGCTGTTGGCGCTGACTGTGGTGGTGAGCTCTCTGACTGTGGTGCCGGGGCGGGCCACGCCGCTTCAGGGTGGGGTTCATCTGGTGGTGTTCGCGGCGTACCTGGAGCTGGCGGTCAACCCGTAGCCCGGGCACAACAGGGGGCCACCGTCGTGCCCCAGCGCCTCATCCGGGGGCCGGCTCCGACACCGGCACCTGTACGGGGCGGGTCTCCGGCAGCAGTGCGAAGCACCCGAGGCTGAGCAGGGCCACGGCCGTCAGGTAGGCGCCGACACCCCAGGGCACCCGGCCCCCGCGCTCGGCCAGCGTGGTGGCCGCGATCGGGGTGAGGGCGCCGCCGAGCACGCCGCCCAGGTTGTAACCCACGGCCGCACCCGTGCAGCGCACCCGGGGCTCGAACAGCTCCGGCAGATACGCGGCGATCACGGCGAACATCGTGATGAGGGCGAGCCCCGCCCCCAGGAACCCCAGAAACATCAGCAGGGGCTCGCCCGTGGCGAGCAACGCCACCATGGGGAACATCCACAGCGCGGTGCAGGCACAGCCCGTCAGACACAGTGAACGCCGCCCGCAGCGGTCACCCACGAGGGCGACCAGCGGGGTCAGCATCCCCTGCACCACGACGGTGGCCATGACGCAGGCCAGCATGACCGTGCGGCTCACGCCGAGCCTCTCCGTGGCGTACGCCAGGGACCAGGTCGTCGTGGTGTAGAAGACGGCGTACCCGATCGCGAGTGCGCCGGCCGTCAGCAGGACGAGCCGCCAGTGGTTGCGTACGACCTCGACGAGTGGCACGCGCGCGTGGTCGTCGATGTCCAGGAAGAGGGGGCTCTCGGTGAGCGCGCTGCGCAGCCACAGACCTGCCGTCGCGAGCACCCCCGCCGCCCAGAAGGGAATCCGCCACCCCCAGGAGGCGAACTGCGCGTCCGACAGCGTGGCCGACAACCCCAGCATCACGCCGTTGGCCAGCAAGAAGCCCAGCGACGGGCCGATCTGCGGAAAGCTGGTCCACAACACGCGCCGCCCTGCGGGCGCGTGCTCCACGGTCAGCAGCACCGCACCGCCCCACTCCCCGCCGAGCCCCAGACCTTGGAGAAAGCGCAGAGCCAGAAGGAGCACGGGAGCGGCAGTACCGATCGCCTCGTACGTCGGAAGACAGCCGACCGCCACCGTCGCCGTGCCGGTCAGCACCAGGGAGGCGATGAGAACCGGCCGTCTCCCACGCCGATCCCCGATGTGCCCGAACAGCACCGAGCCGAGCGGCCGCGCCACGAAGCCGACCCCGAAGGTCCCGAACGCCGCCAGTGTGCCCGCCACCGGGGAGAACGTCGGGAAGAACAGTGGGCCAAGGACCAGGGCGGCCGCGGTCCCGTAGACGAAGAAGTCGTAGAACTCGACGGCGGTTCCGGCGAGCGAGGCGGCCGCGAGCCGGAGCATGGAAGGGGCCCTTACCGAGCGTGCATCGTGCATGCCGGATCAACTACCCGCAGTAACCGCCCGCTACGGGGGCGCACGGGAGCTTGGCACAGCGACCGATGGGGCGGGCGTGCGCCCGAGCGAACGGCGCGGTCAGTGGGTGACGGTGATGCGCCAGGCGGGACCCTCCGCGTGCACGGCGCCTGGCCCAGCCCGCACCGGGCCGGGTCATGCGCTCGGCGCAACGTGATAGACCGGGGGCTGATCAGCGGTCCGCCAAGGACCGGAAGACCTGAAACGGACCGGAGGAAATGTGCCCCGCACCCTCGCCGACGCCCCGATCATGATCCTCAACGGCCCCAATCTGAACCTTCTAGGGCAGCGACAGCCGGAGATCTACGGCTCCGACACGCTGGCGGACGTCGAGGCGCTGTGCGTCAAGGCGGCGGCCGCCTACGGCGGCACGGTGGACTTCCGGCAGTCCAACCACGAGGGCGAGCTGGTGGAGTGGATCCACGAGGCGCGCCTGAACCACGCCGGGATCGTGATCAACCCGGCCGCCTACTCCCACACCTCCGTCGCGATCCTCGATGCCCTCAACACCTGTGACGGGCTGCCGGTGGTGGAGGTCCACATTTCCAACATCCACCAGCGTGAGCAGTTTCGACACCACTCCTACGTATCCCTGAGGGCCGACGGAGTCATCGCCGGGTGCGGGGTGCAGGGTTACGCGTTCGCGGTGGAGCGGGTCTCGACGCTCGCGGGGGCGGGGCGGACGCAGGCGTGACCGCGGGGAGCAGCCCCTGCCTCAGAGCCGCCCCGCCTCCACGATCCGGTGCAGGAAGCGCCGTGTGCGCTCCCGCTGCGGATCGCCGAAGACCTGCTCGGCCGTACCGCGCTCCAGGACCACGCCGCCCTCCAGGAAGCAGACCTGGTCCGCGACCTCGCGGGCGAAGCCCATCTCGTGGGTGGCGAGCACCATGGTCATGCCGTCGTCCTTCAGGTCCCGGACGACGCTGAGGACCTCGCCCACGAGTTCCGGGTCGAGGGCCGCGGTGACCTCGTCCAGGAGCAGCAGCCGGGGGCGTACGGCAAGCGCCCGCACGATCGCGACGCGCTGCTGCTGGCCGCCGCTGAGCCGGTCCGGGTACTCGGTCGCCTTGGTGGCGAGTCCGAGCCGCTCCAGCAGATCGCGGGCGTGCTCCTCGGCCGTCGCCCGGGCGACGCCGTGCACCCGGCGGGGGGCGAGCGTGATGTTCTCCAGGACGGTCATGTGCGGAAAGAGGTTGTACGCCTGGAAGACGACGCCGATCCGGCGCCGTACGGCGTCCTGGTCGACACGCGGGTCGGTGATCTCCTCGCCGTCCAGCCAGATGGCGCCGTCGTCGATCTCCTCCAGAAGGTTCGCGCAGCGCAGCAGCGTCGACTTGCCGGAGCCGGAAGCGCCGATCAGGGCCGTCACCGTGTGCGGGGCCACCTCCAGATCGACGTTCCGCAGAACGACCGAGTCGCCGAAGGTCTTGCGGACGGACTCCATGCGCAGCACGGGGGTGCCGCCCGGCGCACCGGATGTGGCATCGGACTTCTCGAGGATGTCGCTCACAGGTTCCCTCCCTGCGCCCGCCGCCGGTCCATCCGGGCGGTCACCCAGTCCGTGAAGCGGGTCATCGGGATGGTCAGCGCCACGAAGACAAGTCCCGCGACGATGTACGGCGTGTAGTTGAGGCTCCGGCCCACGATGATGTCGGAGGCCCGGACGGCGTCCACCGCGCCGCCGATCGAAACCAGTCCGGTGTCCTTCTGGAGCGACACCAGATCGTTGAGCAGGGGTGGCACTTGGCGGCGTACTGCCTGGGGGAGTACCACATGGCGCAGTGCCTGGCGGTTCGTCAGGCCGAGGGAGCGCGCCGCGGCGCGCTGTGAGGGGTGGACGGACTCGATGCCGGCTCGGAACACCTCGGCCACGTAAGCCGAGTACGTGAGTGTGAGCGCCGTTCCGCCGAGCAGCACCGGGTCGACGGTCACGCCCTGCAGCCGTAGCGCGGGCACGCCCAGGACCACGATCATCAAGTTGATGATCAGGGGCAGTCCGCGGAAGAAGTCCGTGTACGCGGCGGCCAGGACGCGCAGTGGGAAGAACACCGGCCCGCGCAGGGTGCGGGCGACGGCGATCAGCATGCCGAGGACGAGGACCGCGACACCGCACACCAGCAGCAGACGCACGTTGAGCCACAGCCCGTCGAGGACCTTCGGGAGCGCCTCGCGCGCGTAGTGCGCGTTGAAGAACGTCTCCTTGGTGCGCGGCCAGCCGGGCGCGTTGACGACGATCAAGTAGACGACGGCCGCGGTGACGAGCGTCGACAGTGCCGCGATCGCGGTGGCGCGCCGAGCGCGTGCGCGCTTGTGGCGCTCGCGCTCGATCCGCCGCTGCGAGGGGACGTACGTGTCGTCCCCGCCGGGCACAACCCCCGTACTCGGCATACCGGCTTCGCCGGAGTCCTCTCCGGATTCCTCCTCGATGACGGTCACTTGAGCACCGGAGCGTCGACGGCGTCGGACAGCCACTGCTTCTCCAGCTTCGCCAGGGTGCCGTCCTTGCGCAGGGCGTCCACGGCAGAGGTCACGCACGGGGTGAGCGCGCTGCCCTTGTCGAGGACGAGCCCGAACTGCTCGGGCGTCCCGCCCTGGTTCTCGAACTGGCCGACGATCTTCGCGTCGGTCACCTCGGCCGCGGTGATGTAGAACGCGGTGGGCAGGTCGGTGACGATGGCGTCCACCTGACCGTTCTTCAGTGCCGACTTGGCCTGGTCGTTCTTGGCGTACGCGGCCGGCTGCTGCTTCGGCTTCACCACGTTGGTGATGTAATCGAGGCTCGTGGTGCCGACCTGCGCACCCAGCTTGACGTCCTTCAGCTCCGCGATGCTCTTCGCGTTGGCGGCCTTGGAACCCTTCAGGGCGATGACGGCCTGGCGGACGTCGTAGTAGCCGGAGGAGAAGTCCACGGCCTTCTTGCGTTCGACACTGATCGACACCTGGTTGATGTCGAAGTCGAAGGTCTTCTCCCCAGGCGCGAAGGCTTTGTTGAAGGGGACGGTCTGCCACACGACGGCGCTCTGTTCGTAACCGAGTTGCTGTGCCACGGCGTAGGCGACGGCCGACTCGAAGCCCTTGCCGTTGGCCGGCTTGTCGTCCTTGAACCAGGGCTCGTAGGCGGGTTCGTCGGTCGCGATCGTCAGCTTTCCGGACGTCTTCGTGGCCAGCTTGCCCTTCGCGCACGTCTGGGCGCCCGCCCCGGAGGCCTTGGAGGAAGCGTTCTCCTCCGGCTGCGGGGCGCAGCCCACGGCGAGGGCGAGCAGGGCGACGGTGGCGCCGGACGCGGCGCGGCGCAGGGCGCGTTGGGCGAGATGCATGGCGGGAGATTGGCAGCGCGACACCCTGTTTGTCGAGGTCAGGTCAGCAACTGTCCGCATGGTGGGAACGAGTGTTGCATCTCTGTGAACGCTGGGGCGGAACGCGGGCGGGGGCCGCCGGTCGAGGGCGGGGATCGGGGGACCGGCGGCCCGTCACCGCGCAGGAGCCGTCATCCTGTGCGGGGCTGCTTCCAGTGGACTGCACCATTGGGCGCGCCGGGAGCGCGCGCACGAGACCGGCGCGTGCGAACGGTTCACACGGGGCGCGTGCGCCCGGCTGTCACGCCGGGCGCACACCAGCTGGGCCGTTCCCCAGCCGCGCGCGTGCCACGGCAGTTCACCATCCGCGGGCGTGCCACTCCGGCAGGTGCGGGCGCTCGTCGCCCAGCGTGGTGTCGTTGCCGTGCCCGGGGTACACCCAGGTCTCGTCCGGCAGGACGTCGAAGATCTTCGTCTCGACATCGTGGATCAGGCTGGCGAAGGCCTTCGGGTTCTTGTGCGTGTTGCCCACACCGCCCGGGAAGAGGCAGTCCCCGGTGAACACATGCGGGTGGCCGTGCGGGTCGTCGTAGACGAGGACGATCGAGCCGGGCGTGTGGCCCACCAGGTGGCGCGCGGTGAGTTCCACGCGCCCCACCCGGATCGTGTCGCCGTCGTCGACCAGGACGTCCGTCGGCACCGGAATGCCCTCGGCGTCGTCCCGGCCCGCGTACGTGCGTGCACCCGTGGCCGCCACGACCTCGGCGAGCGCTTGCCAGTGGTCGCCGTGCCGGTGGGTGGTGACGACGGACGCGATGCCGTCGTCACCGATCATGCCGAGGAGTGTCCTGGCGTCGTTGGCCGCGTCGATCAGCAGCTGCTCGTCGGTGGCGCGGCAGCGCAGCAGATAGGCGTTGTTGTCCATCGGGCCGACCGCGATCTTGGTGATCATCAGGTCCTTCAGCTCGTGCACATCCGCCGGGCCGCCGACCGTCACCTCTCCGCTGTACGTCATGTCCGCAGCCTATAGCGGCGAGGGGCCGCGGTGGCCGTCCGGGACCTACAGCGGCGGGAGCGTCGGCAGCGGTCCTCCCTCGGCCGTGAGGGAGGCTCCATCGCGGCGGCCCGAGAGCCAACCGAGCAGGTCGGGTGCGGGGCCCCGGACGGTGACCTCGGGCTCGGCCGCCTCGCGGCCCGTGCTCCACGCGCGCGTGCCGTCGGTGACGCGCGTCGGCGGCACATCGGGGTGTCCGGTGAACCGCTCCCCGAGGAAGTCGATCTCCCGCTCGACGAACTCCGCCGACAGGTCCTCCAGCTCGTACCCGATCCCGAGGTCGACATGGTGCAGTTCCACCTCGACCCAGCGCCTGAACGGCACCCGGGCCGCTTTGTCGGTGACCCCGTTGCGCAGCTCCACCGTGCGCGACCAGTCCGCGGGCGCGGCTCCCGCCTCCTGGAAGCGGGCCCCGCTCTCGAGCAGGTCGGCGAGCTGGACATCCAGGGGCCGTGGAGCGTCCCGTTCGATGTCGGCGTCCCGGGCTTCGGCCGAGACGTACATGGGACGCCCCTGCAGCGCGTTCACGAGGGCGTCCGCGTTGCGGGCGAGGTGGGCGAGGACATGGCCGCGGCTCCAGCCGGGCAGCCGTGACGGTTCGGCCACAGCGGCGTTGTCCAGTTTGGCGACTGCGGTGAGCAGTCGCTCCGTCGCATCGCGTACAGATGCCAGGTCGCGCGCGTGATCCATCATGACGCCGACCCTAAGCCCCGCCACTCCTTCGGGTGAAGGAGGCGGACCCGCCCCGCAAATCGAATGCACGTGCTATATGGTCGAGTGCGGCGTCGGGCATGCTGGATGGCCGGGGATTGTTGTGAACCCTGGAATCCGACCGGCGTTGTCAGTGGCTCCCCCTAGTCTGGGAATGCGGGGGCCTCGCCCCTGTCGCTTCTCTCAAGAAAGGTGCGGACCGGCGTGGCCGACCGTCTCATCGTCCGTGGAGCGCGCGAGCACAATCTGAAGAATGTCTCGCTCGACCTGCCACGCGACGCGCTCATCGTCTTCACGGGCCTGTCGGGGTCGGGCAAGTCCTCGCTGGCCTTCGACACGATCTTCGCCGAGGGGCAGCGCCGTTACGTGGAGTCGCTGTCCTCGTACGCCCGGCAGTTCCTCGGGCAGATGGACAAGCCGGACGTCGATTTCATCGAGGGCCTGTCGCCGGCCGTCTCGATCGACCAGAAGTCGACCTCGCGCAACCCCCGCTCCACGGTCGGCACGATCACCGAGGTCTACGACTACCTGCGTCTGCTCTTCGCGCGCATCGGCAAGCCGCACTGCCCCGAGTGCGGCCGCCCGATCTCGCGCCAGTCCCCGCAGGCCATCGTCGACAAGGTCCTGGAGCTGCCGGAGGGGAGCCGCTTCCAGGTGCTCTCGCCGCTGGTGCGCGAGCGCAAGGGCGAGTTCGTCGACCTCTTCGCCGACCTCCAGACCAAGGGCTACAGCCGGGCCCGCGTGGACGGCGAGACGATCCAGCTGTCCAGCCCGCCCACGCTGAAGAAGCAGGAGAAGCACACCATCGAGGTGGTCGTCGACCGCCTCACGGTGAAGGACTCCGCCAAGCGCCGCCTCACCGACTCCGTGGAGACCGCGCTCGGCCTGTCCGGCGGCATGGTCGTGCTCGACTTCGTCGACCTCCCCGAGGACGACCCCGAGCGTGAGCGCATGTACTCGGAGCACCTGTACTGCCCGTACGACGACCTGTCCTTCGAGGAGCTGGAGCCCCGCTCCTTCTCCTTCAACTCGCCCTTCGGGGCCTGCCCCGAGTGCACCGGCATCGGCACGCGCATGGAGGTCGATCCCGAGCTGATCGTCCCCGACGAGGAGAAGACCCTCGACGAGGGCGCCATCCACCCCTGGTCGCACGGGCACACAAAGGACTACTTCGGCCGCCTCATCGGCGCCCTCGCGGACGCGCTGGGGTTCCGGACGGACATCCCCTTCGCGGGCCTGCCGCAGCGCGCCAAGAAGGCCCTGCTCTACGGCCACAAGACGCAGATCGAGGTGCGATACCGCAACCGGTACGGGCGCGAGCGCGTGTACACCACGCCCTTCGAGGGCGCGGTGCCCTTCGTGCGGCGCCGGCACAGCGAGGCCGAGAGCGACGCGAGCCGTGAGCGCTTCGAGGGCTACATGCGCGAGGTGCCCTGCCCCAGCTGTCAGGGCACCCGCCTGAAGCCGGTCGTCCTCGCGGTCACGATCATGGGCAAGTCGATCGCCGAGGTCTCCGCGATGTCGATCAGCGACTGCGCGGACTTCCTGCGCGTGCTGAAGCTCGACGCCCGGGACAAGAAGATCGCCGAGCGGGTCCTGAAGGAGGTCAACGAGCGGCTGCGGTTCCTGGTCGACGTCGGCCTGGACTACCTCTCGCTGAACCGCGCGGCCGGCACCCTCTCCGGCGGCGAGGCCCAGCGCATCCGTCTGGCCACCCAGATCGGCTCCGGCCTCGTCGGCGTGCTGTACGTGCTCGACGAGCCGTCCATCGGCCTGCACCAGCGCGACAACCACCGGCTGATCGAGACCCTGGTCCGGCTGCGCGACATGGGCAACACGCTCATCGTCGTGGAGCACGACGAGGACACCATCAAGGTCGCCGACTGGATCGTGGACATCGGCCCCGGCGCCGGCGAGCACGGCGGCAAGGTCGTGCACAGCGGCTCCCTGAAGGAGCTTCTGGCCAACACCGAGTCGCAGACCGGTGCCTACCTCGCGGGCCGCAAGTCGATCCCGCTCCCGGACGTGCGCCGCCCCCGTGACCCGTCCCGGCAGCTCACCGTGCACGGCGCCCGGGAGAACAACCTGAAGGACATCGACGTGTCCTTCCCGCTGGGCGTGTTCACGGCCGTCACCGGTGTCTCCGGGTCCGGCAAGTCGACCCTGGTCAACGACATCCTGTACACGCACCTGGCCCGCGAGCTGAACGGCGCCCGGACCGTCCCCGGACGGCACACCCGCGTGGACGGCGACGACCTGGTCGACAAGGTCGTCCACGTCGACCAGTCGCCGATCGGCCGGACCCCGCGGTCCAACCCGGCGACGTACACCGGTGTCTTCGACCACATCCGCAAGCTGTTCGCCGAGACCACGGAGGCGAAGGTCCGGGGCTACCTGCCCGGCCGCTTCTCCTTCAACGTCAAGGGCGGCCGCTGCGAGAACTGTGCGGGCGACGGCACGATCAAGATCGAGATGAACTTCCTCCCGGACGTCTACGTCCCGTGCGAGGTCTGCCACGGTGCCCGGTACAACCGGGAGACCCTGGAGGTCCACTACAAGGGCAAGTCCATCGCCGAGGTCCTGAACATGCCGATCGAGGAGGCCATGCACTTCTTCGAGGCGGTGCCGGCGATCTCCCGCCACCTGAGGACGCTGAACGACGTCGGTCTCGGCTATGTCCGGCTCGGGCAGTCCGCGACGACCCTGTCCGGCGGTGAGGCCCAGCGCGTCAAGCTGGCCAGCGAGCTGCAGAAGCGGTCGACCGGACGCACCGTCTACGTTCTGGACGAGCCGACCACCGGCCTGCACTTCGAGGACATCAGCAAGCTGCTCAAGGTGCTCGGCGGCCTGGTCGACAAGGGCAACACGGTCATCGTCATCGAGCACAACCTCGACGTCATCAAGACCGCCGACTGGGTCGTCGACATGGGTCCCGAGGGCGGCGCGGGCGGCGGCCTGGTGGTCGCCGAGGGCACGCCGGAGGAGGTCGCCGGCATCCCGGCCAGCCACACCGGCAAGTTCCTGCGCGAGATCCTCGGCGCGGAGCGCATCAGCGACGCCGCCTCGGTGAAGGCACCGCGCAGGACCGCGGCCAAGAAGGCGGTCGCGGCCGGCTCGACCGCGAAGAAGACGGCGACGGCCAGGGCCGTGACGACCACCAACAACACGGCCACCAAGAAGGCCGCCACTACCACGAAGAAGGCGGCACCCGGGAAGAGGACCACGCGGGCACGCAAGGCCTGACACATCCCGAACGTGCGGTGCCCCGCGGGAGCTCCTTGGAACTCCCCGCGGGGCACCGCACGTCGCACAGGCGGCCGCCCTGCCCCTGCGGCTTCACGAACCGCAGGGGCAGGGCGGCCGACTCGTTGCCAACAGCTAAGCGCCCGCGAGTTCGGACGCGTAGGGCGGTTCCGCGCCGGCCCGGGAGCAGGTGATCGCCGCGGCGCGGGCCGCGAAGCCCAGCAGTTCCGTCCAACCGTCGGCGCCCAGGCTCGCCATGGCGGCGGGGGAGAGGGCTTCACGGGCGGCCAGGCCGTGCAACAGGGCCGCGTTGACGGTGTCGCCGGCCCCGATCGTGTCCATGACGTCGACCCGCACCCCCGGCACGGAGTGCTCCGCCCCGTCCCCGGTGTACGCCGTGATCCCGTCGCCGCCATGGGTGACCACCACGGCGGCGGGGCCGGAGGCGAGCCACTCCCGCGGGCTGCCGCCCAGCCACGCGGCGTCCTCCGCGGAGAGCTTGAGCAGCGAAACCGACGGCAGCCAGCTCTTGAAACGGGCCCGATAGGCGTCGGGGTCCGGGATCAGGCCTGCACGGATGTTCGGGTCGAGGGCCGTGAAAACACCCTGCGCCGCGGCGCTGCGCATCAGCTCCTCGTACGCGCTCGCCCCCGGTTCCAGGACCAGCGAGCAGGTACCGAACGACACGGCCCGCGTGCCCTCGGGAAGGCGCGCCGGTGCCGTGAAGAGCCGGTCGGCGGTGCCCTCGACGTAGAAGGAGTAGCTGGCCGAGCCGTGCTCGTCGATCGTGGCGGCCGCCAGCGTGGTCGGCTCGGTTCCGCGTTGTACGGCCGACACGTCCACGCCCGCCTGGCGCAGCCCGTCCAACAGGGCCTCCCCGAAGGCGTCGTATGAGGTACGGGAGCAGAAGGCGGTGGGGGAGCCCAGCCGGCCGAGCGCGACGGCGGTGTTGTACGGGCCGCCGCCCAGCGCCGGCTGCAACGGTGCGAGCGCGCCCCGGCCCTGCGGGACCAGGTCGATCAGGGCCTCACCGGCGACGACGATCACGAGAGGGTTCCCTTCTGGGACGGGGTGTCGGGACAGCCGCACGACGTGCGGTGGACGAACGCGCAGGGGAGCCGCAGGGTCCGGGAGGGACGGTCCGGCGCCTCGAGCCGGTCCAGGAGGAGCTGTACGGCCCGGGCGCCGATCTCCCGGCTCGGCTGGGAGACCGCGGTCAGCCGGGGGGAGAACAGATCCGCCCAGGGGAAGTCGTCGAAGCAGGCGAGCGCCAGGTCGTCCGGTACGGACAGGCCCAGCGTGCGCAGGGTGCGCAGCGCTCCGATGGTCATCGCGTTGTTGGCGGTGACCAGGGCGGTGGGCGGCGCCGCGAGCCTCAGCAGGGCGCCGGTGGCGCGCTCGGCGCCCTCGGCCGCGGAGTCGCCGTGGACCACCAGCCGCTCGTCGTACGGCAGCCCGGCGGCCGCGAGGGCGTGCCGGTAACCGCTGATCCGCTCGGAGGTGGTGCTGAGGCCGGGCAGGCCCGCGACAAGGCCGATGCGCCGGTGACCGAGCCGGACGAGGTGGGTGACGAGGTCGGCCATGGGTTCGGCGTTCTCGGCACAGACCTGGTCGAAGCGGAAGGCCGCGGCGGAGGGCTCGCCCGGCTCGGTCGCCTTTCCGGCCTCGGTAGCGTCCCCGGTCTCGACGGCTCGCCCGGCAGCCGCCTCCCCGTGGGCGCGGTCCCGGGTGGCCGTGTCCTGCCGGTGCGTGACCGTCGTGTCGGGGACGCCGTCGACCAGCCGGTCCAGGAACACGGTCGGCACGCCGTGCCGTCCCAGAAGGGCGAGGAGCCCGCGAGGGTCCGCCGAGGGCGCGACGATCAGGCCGTCGACGCGGCGCCCGTGCAGCAGCTCGACCACCTTGCGCTCGTGCTCCGGGTCGTCGTGCGGATCGGCGATGAGCAGGCTGTAGCCGTGTTCCAGGGCGGCGGCCTCCACACCCTGGACGATCTCCGTGAAGTACGGGTTGCTGATCGCCGACACGGCGAGCCCGATCGACCGGGTGCGCGAGGTCACCAGGGAACGGGCGAGGGTGTTCGGTGTGTAGCCCAGCTCGTCGATGGCGTCCAGCACGGCCTGACGGGTGCGGGGCAGTACCGGACGGGTGCCGTTCAGGACGTGCGAGACCGTCGCGACGGACACGCCCGCACTCCGTGCGACATCGGCCATGGTTGCCATCGGGTCCCCTCCTCGGCCGTCTTCCCTTCTCGGGCCGCCGGCGGCGAACGTATCTCATCCGACGGCCCACGTAAACGCTTGCGCAAGCGTTTACGTCGCTCGAGACACCCGGGGCTCGTCCGGCTGGGGGCTCACGCCTCGCCCCGTGGCCTGGCTGCCGCCCTGGGCGCTGCGGGTCTCCGTGCGCCGGCCCTGCGCCCCGGCCAAAAGCGGAATGGTCGGTGCCGCTATCGTCGGTCTGCCCACCGCCGCCCCGGCGGGGCCAACCCTGACCAGTGGAGATGCCATGCCCACCCGTCCCTCCGCGGCCCGTCGCACCGTCCTGCGGGGGGCGGCGCTCACCCCGGTCGCCGGACTCGGCCTCGCGGCCTGTTCGGTGGCCGACGAGGGCGGAACGGCACCGGACGCGACCCCGACCGCGGCTGTCGCGCTGGGCGCCGACAGCGAGGTCCCCGAGGGCGGCGCGAAGCTGTACCGGGACGAGAACGTGGTGGTGAGCCGCGCGGCGGACGGCTCCCTGAAGGCGTACAGCACGATCTGCACGCACGCCGGGTGCCCCATCAACAAACTCTCCGGGACGACGCTCGTCTGCCCCTGCCACGGGAGCGAGTTCGACGCCCTCACCGGCAAGGTGGTGCAGGCCCCGGCCACCGAGCCGCTGCACGAGCTGCCCGTCCAGGTGCGGAACGGCAGGATCGTGGCGGGCCCGGCGGCCTGAAACGCTCACCCGGCCCCGGTCAGTCCCATTCCCAGCAGATCCCCACGATCCCTGACCGCACGCGCGGCTCCACCAGGTGCACCGAGTGGTGCAGCCCGCTCAGCCGCAGCTCCTGGCGGCCGCTGCGCGGGGCGGCCGCGGACTGCTGGGTGAACCGGTGGCAGCGCACCGGCAGCGCCGTCTCGTCGAAGCGCACCTGGAGCGCGTACTGCCCGCCCGGCACGCGGAAGCCTCGGACGTGCTCCCAGGAGGTGCCCGCGGTGCCGTCCTCGAAGGCGTAGCGGAAGAGAAACGTATCGCCGGAGTGGAGTCGCGTGTCGAAGAGCAGCTCGGCGACCAGCAGGCCCGTGTCGTGGTGTCGGCGTACACGTCCCGTGCGGCAGTTCTCGAGGGCGTGCACCGCGATCCGCTCGGGGGCGCACCCCGGATCGCCGTGGTGAACGGCGACGTAGCGGTCCACGCCGTCCCGGTGGGCGCGCACGATGTGGTGCGACTCCCGCGCCAGCAGCTCCCGGCGTGATCCTATGCGCACGCGGTCGTGGTGGCCGATGGTGAGCAGTCCGTCGTCGAGTGGCGCCTCCAGCTCGGCGAGGAGCTGTTCCAGGACGCCGGAGGCCTCCACCAGGGCTCGGTACGAACGGCCCGCGGGACGGTCGGGACCGGGCTGCTCGGAGGTGGTGAGCAGCCGGATCAGGGACTCGTCCGGCAGCCGCAGGATCTCCTCCAGGGCACGCACCGCGCGCAGGGACTCGGGCCGCTGGGGGCGGCGCGCACCCTGCTGCCAGTAGCTCAGGCTCGTCACCCCGACCCTGACCCCGCGCCGCGACAGATGGTGCTGCACGCGCTGCAGCGGCAGTCCTCGGGCAGCGATCGCGGCGCGCAGTGCGACGTGGAAGGGGCCGCCGCGCAGAGCCGCCTCCAATTCCGCCGGGACGACGTCCGCATGCTGTGTGCCGTGCCGCATACAGGGGGGGCCTTTCTGTGAACGTGCGCGACGGCTGGTCAGACCGTGCGCAGGGTTGTGCCGGGTCGCCCGGGGCGTGCGAGGCTCGTTCACAAGCGAACCTCTCCGTTCGCGGCCCGAAGTTTCCCCGCATTGAAGCGTGTTGACCAAGCCCCGACAACATCTGATGCCGGCTCCTCGCCGGGCGGTGTCCGGAACGCGTTCGGTGGGACGGGCACGAACCCCGGCTCGTGGGACCGTGGGTGGCTGCGCGGCGGCGGAGGGTGCCCGACGTGCGACCGGCGTTCCGGTCGGACGGGCGCCGCCCGCCGACGGCCGTGGGCAGCCCCGGCGGGCCGCGGGGCGGATCGTCTCCGGTGGGGTGGCCGTCAGCCGAGACGTCCCGCTCGAGCCGGCCTCTGGCCCCCGGCCGCTGTCCACAGGGCGCCGCGCTGTCGGCCCCCGCCAGTAGGGTGTGAGACATGGCCGACCCCTCCAGCTACCGCCCCAAGCCAGGAGAGATCCCGGACTCTCCCGGGGTCTACAGGTTCCGTGACGAGCACCGCCGGGTGATCTACGTCGGAAAGGCGAAAAGCCTGCGTCAGCGCCTGGCGAACTACTTCCAGGACCTGGCGAACCTCCACCCGCGCACCCGCACCATGGTCACCACGGCCGCGTCCGTGGAGTGGACCGTGGTGTCCACGGAGGTCGAGGCCCTGCAGCTGGAGTACACCTGGATCAAGGAGTTCGACCCCCGGTTCAACGTCAAGTACCGCGACGACAAGAGCTACCCGTACCTCGCGGTGACGATGAACGAGGAGTTCCCGCGGGTGCAGGTGATGCGCGGCCAGAAGCGCAAGGGTGTGCGGTACTTCGGGCCCTACTCGCACGCCTGGGCGATCCGCGACACCGTGGACCTGCTGCTGCGCGTCTTCCCCGTGCGCACCTGCTCGGCCGGCGTTTTCAAGAATGCGGCCCGCACCGGCCGCCCCTGCCTGCTCGGCTACATCGGCAAGTGCTCCGCGCCCTGTGTGGGCCGGATCTCCCCCGAGGACCACGGCGAACTGGCCGAGGAATTCTGCGACTTCATGGCGGGCCGCACGGGGACGTACCTCCGCCGTCTGGAGAAGCAGATGATGGAGGCGGCCGAGGAGATGGAGTACGAGCGGGCCGCCCGACTGCGCGACGACATAGGGGCCCTGAAGAAGGCCATGGAGAAGAACGCGGTCGTGCTCACGGACGCGACCGACGCCGACCTCATCGCGGTCGCCGAGGACGAACTCGAAGCAGCCGTGCAGATCTTCCACGTGCGCGGTGGCCGCGTGCGCGGCCAGCGCGGCTGGGTCACCGACAAGGTGGAGGAGATCACCACCGGCGCCCTCGTCGAGCACGCCCTCCAGCAGCTCTACGGCGACGAGACGGGCGACTCGGTGCCCAAGGAGGTCCTCGTGCCCGCGCTGCCCGACCCGATAGAGCCCGTCCAGGACTGGCTCACCGGCCGGCGCGGGTCGAACGTGTCGCTGCGCATCCCGCAGCGCGGCGACAAGAAGGCGCTGATGGAGACCGTGCAGCGCAACGCCCAGCAGGCGCTCGCACTGCACAAGACCAAGCGTGCCTCCGACCTGACCACCCGCTCGCGCGCCCTGGAGGAGATCGCCGGCGCCCTCGATCTGGACAGCGCCCCCCTCAGGATCGAGTGCTACGACATCTCTCACCTACAGGGTGAGGACGTCGTGGCTTCCATGGTCGTCTTCGAGGACGGACTGCAGCGCAAGAGCGAGTACCGCCGCTTCCAGATCAAGGGCTTCGCGGGCCAGGACGACGTCCGGTCCATGCACGAGGTGATCACCCGCCGCTTCCGGCGCTACCTGGCCGAGAAGGAGAAGACGGGGGAGTGGACGGACGGCGAGGCGCTCACCGAGGACGACGGGCGGCCCAAGCGATTCGCCTACCCGCCGCAGCTCGTCGTCGTCGACGGCGGGCAGCCGCAGGTCGCCGCGGCCCGGCGGGCCCTGGACGAGCTCGGCATCGACGACATCGCCGTGTGCGGCCTCGCCAAGCGACTGGAGGAGGTGTGGCTGCCGAACGAGGAGGACCCGGTGGTCCTGCCCCGCACCAGCGAGGGTCTCTACCTGCTCCAGCGGGTCCGGGACGAGGCCCACCGCTTCGCGATCACCTACCAGCGCAGCAAGCGGACCAAGCGCCTCAGGTCGAGCCCCCTGGACGACGTGCCGGGTCTCGGCGAGACCCGCAAGCAGGCGCTGATCAAGCACTTCGGCTCGGTGAAGAGGCTGCGTTCCGCGACAGTCGACCAGATTCAGGAGGTTCCCGGCATCGGCCGCAAGACGGCCGAGACCATCGCCGTGGCCCTCGCCCAGGCGGCCCCGGCCGCACCCGCCGTCAACACGGCGACTGGGGAGATCATGGAAGAGGAGGAACCCGTTACGACGGCGGGTCCCTCCGGGGAACCCGTGCCCACGGGAGCCCCGCACGAGCGACGGGGGCAGGAGACATGACCGAGCACGACCACCACACAGAGGAACGACCGGCGCCGAACCAGCCGGATCGCACGGATCGCCCGGACCGCAGGGAGTCGGGCGAGGACCAGGGGCGGCAGCAGGCCGCCCAGGACAACGGAGCACAGGTGAGTACGGGCAGTGAAACGGCCGGGATCCCCGAGGCGGCCATCCCCGAGCTGGTGATCATCTCCGGCATGTCCGGCGCCGGCCGTTCGACGGCCGCCAAATGTCTGGAGGACCTCGGCTGGTTCGTCGTCGACAACCTGCCGCCCGCCCTGATCCCCACCATGGTGGAGCTGGGCGCGCGCTCTCAGGGCAACGTCGCCCGGATCGCGGTCGTCGTCGACGTCCGAGGCCGCCGTTTCTTCGACAACCTCCGCGAGTCCCTGGCCGACCTGGAGGCGAAGAACGTCACCCGGAGGATCGTCTTCCTGGAGTCCTCCGACGAGGCCCTGGTGCGCCGGTTCGAGTCCGTGCGCCGCCCGCACCCCCTCCAGGGGGACGGCCGCATCGTCGACGGCATCGCCGCCGAGCGGGAGCTGCTGCGCGAGCTGCGCGGTGACGCCGACCTGGTGATAGACACCTCCAGCCTGAACGTGCACGAGCTGCGCGCCAAGATGGACGCCCAGTTCGCCGGCGAGGAGGAGCCCGAGCTGAGGGCCACGGTCATGTCCTTCGGCTTCAAGTACGGCCTCCCGGTCGACGCCGACCTCGTCGCCGACATGCGCTTCCTGCCCAATCCGCACTGGGTCCCGGAGCTGCGCCCCTACACCGGCCTCAACGACGAGGTGGCCGCGTACGTCTTCAACCAGCCGGGCGCCAAGGAGTTCCTCGACCGCTACGCCGAGCTGCTGCGGCTGATCGCGGCCGGGTACCGCCGCGAGGGCAAGCGTTACGTGACCATCGCCATCGGCTGCACCGGCGGCAAGCACCGCTCCGTCGCCATGTCGGAGAAGCTGGCCGCCCGACTGGCCGCCGAGGGAGTGGAGACCGTGGTCGTGCACCGGGACATGGGGCGCGAGTGACCGGACGTACTCCGCGGCTGAGCAGGCTGCGCCGGGTGGTGCCCGAGGGCCGTGGCGGCCGGACGCGCCGCCGGGGCACCCAGCCCAAGGTGGTCGCCCTCGGCGGCGGTAGGGGCCTGTCCGCCTCACTCGCCGCGCTGCGGCGGATCACCGGCGATCTCACCGCCGTCGTCACCGTCGCCGACGACGGCGGCTCCAGCGGGCGTCTGCGTGACGAGCTGGGCGTGCTCCCGCCCGGGGACCTGCGCAAGGCGCTGGCCGCGCTATGCGGCGACGACGACTGGGGCCAGACCTGGGCCCGCGTCATCCAGCACCGCTTCCAGTCCAAGGGCGACCTGCACGACCACGCGGTCGGCAACCTGCTGATCGTCGCCCTGTGGGAGCAGCTCGGCGACCACGTCCAAGCCCTGGACCTGGTCGGCAGGCTGCTGGGCGCCCATGGCCGGGTGCTGCCCATGTCGGCCGTCCCGCTGGAGCTCCAGGCGCTGGTCAAGGGCCACGACCCGGAGCGCCCGGACGAGATCGACACCGTACGGGGACAGGCGACCGTCGCGCTCACCCCCGGCGAGGTGCAGTCCGTGCACCTGGTGCCGAACGACCCGCCTGCCGTCCCGGAGGCCGTCGAAGCGGTCCTGGACGCCGACTGGGTGGTGCTCGGGCCCGGGTCCTGGTTCTCCTCGGTGATCCCGCATCTGCTCGTGCCCGAACTCCTGGACGCTCTCATCGAGACGAAGGCGCGCCGGGTCCTCTCCCTGAACCTCGCGCCGCAGCCCGGAGAGACCGAGGGCTTCTCCCCGCAGCGTCATTTGGAGGTTTTGGGACGACACGCCCCTAAACTCGCCCTGGATGTGGTGTTGGCCGACCAGGCCGCCGTGCTCGACCGCGCCTTGCTGACCGAGGCCGCCCAGCGGTTCGGTGCCGCGGTCGAGCTGGCCCCGGTGGCCCGGACCGACGGAACCCCGCGGCACGACCCGGAGCTGTTGGCCGCCGCGTACGACCGTATTTTTCGGATGCATGGAAGGATCGGCCCATGGCGATGACGGCAGCGGTGAAGGACGAGATCTCCCGGCTTCCCGTCACCCGGACCTGCTGCAGGAAAGCGGAGGTCTCGGCGATCCTGCGGTTCGCGGGCGGACTCCACCTGGTCAGCGGCCGCATCGTGATCGAGGCGGAGCTGGACACCGCGATGGCGGCTCGACGGCTCAAGCGGGACATCCTGGAGATCTTCGGCCACAGCTCCGAGCTGATCGTGATGGCGCCCGGCGGTCTGCGCCGCGGCTCCCGCTACGTGGTGCGGGTGGTCGCGGGCGGTGACCAGCTGGCCCGCCAGACCGGCCTCGTCGACGGCCGGGGCCGCCCGATCCGCGGCCTGCCCCCCCAGGTGGTCTCCGGGGCCACGTGTGACGCGGAGGCGGCCTGGCGCGGCGCCTTCCTGGCGCACGGCTCGCTGACGGAGCCCGGCCGCTCGTCGTCCCTGGAGGTCACCTGCCCCGGCCCCGAGGCCGCGCTCGCCCTGGTGGGTGCCGCCCGGCGGCTGTCGATCGCCGCGAAGGCCCGCGAGGTGCGCGGCGTGGACCGGGTGGTCGTACGGGACGGCGACGCGATCGGCGCCCTGCTCACCCGCCTCGGCGCGCACGAGTCCGTGCTGGCCTGGGAGGAGCGGCGGATGCGTCGCGAGGTCCGCGCCACGGCCAACCGCCTCGCCAACTTCGACGACGCCAACCTGCGCCGCTCGGCCCGCGCCGCGGTCGCCGCCGGCGCACGGGTGGCGCGTGCCCTTGAGATCCTCGGCGACGAGGTCCCCGAGCACCTCGCGGCCGCGGGCCGGCTGCGCATGGAGCACAAGCAGGCATCGCTGGAGGAACTGGGTGCCCTCGCCGACCCGCCGCTGACCAAGGACGCGGTCGCGGGCCGTATCCGCCGACTGCTGGCGATGGCCGACAAGCGCGCCGCGGACCTCGGCATCCCGGGCACGGAGTCCAATCTCACGGAGGAGATGGCGGACAACATGGTGGGGTGACGCCGTAAGCCCAACAGGCCGGTGCCGGCGCCCATGTGAGCCGTCGGCACCGGCCTTTGTCCGTCCTTGAGGCGCCCTTGACTCGATCATGGATTGTCATGAGCCTGGCACCTGATTCGCCGCTGTGGCGAACCATCGCTAGGGGGATCCATGAGACACAGAGCGAGATCGATCCTCGCTGTCGGCACACTCCTGCTCGGTGGAGCGGGCCTCGCACCCATCGCCCAGGCACAGAGCGGGACGTCCTCACTACCCGACCCGGAGGAGGTCAGGGTCTTCCGCGCCGAGGTGACCCAGAAGCAGATACCCCTGCTGCTCGAGGCAGGCCAGGACGGTCATGAACTCGGCGAGCAGGTCACCGGCAGCGGCAGAAGTCCCGTCGAGGTCTACCTCACCGACCGGCAGGCCGGGAAGCTCAGGAAGCAGGGCGTCCGTCTCACCGAGCACACACTGTCGGCGAAGGCCGAGACGCGTGTCGAGAAGGCGGCCCAGGGCGTGTTCCGCCCGTACAGCGGAAGCGGCGGTCTGAAGGAAGAGATCGTCAGAACGGGCCGGGCCCACCCCGGTCTGACGAAGGTCGTCTCCCTCGGCAGGACGATCAACGGCCAGGACATTCTCGCGCTCAAACTGACCAGGAACGCGAGGAAGTCCAGGGACGGCTCCAAGCCCTCCGTGCTGTACATGTCCAACCAGCACGCACGCGAGTGGATCACTCCGGAGATGACCCGCCGGCTGATGCACTACTACCTGGACCACTACGCCACGGACAGGCGCATCAAGAAGATCGTCGACTCCACCGAACTGTGGTTCGTCCTGTCGGCCAACCCGGACGGCTACGACTACACGTTCAAGGACCCGGACACCCGTCTGTGGCGCAAGAACCTGCGGGACGTCAACGGTGACGGCGTGATCGGCGTCGGCGACGGAGTCGACCTCAACCGCAACTTCGCCTACAAGTGGGGCTACGACGACGAGGGTTCGTCCCCCCTGCCCACCAGCGAGACCTACCGCGGTGCGAGCCCTCAGTCCGAGCCCGAGACCCGGGCACTCGACAGCTTCGAGAAGCGCATCGGATTCAGATACGGCATCAACTACCACTCCGCCGCCGAACTGCTTCTCTACGGCGTCGGCTGGCAGGTGGCGACCCCGACCCCCGACGACGTCCTCTACAAGGCGCTCGCCGGCACCCCGGACAAGCCCGCGATCCCCGGCTACCGCTCGCAGGTGTCCTCGGAGCTGTACACCACCAACGGCGAGGCGGACGGCCACGCGTCCAACGTCAACGGCATGGCGATGTTCACCCCCGAGATGTCCACCTGCCAGACCGCGTCCGGCATCGACCCGAACGACGCCTGGAACGCCGCCGACTGCGAGTCCGTCTTCAACTTCCCCGATGACGAGAAGCTGATCCAGCAGGAGTTCCAGAAGAACGTCCCGTTCGCGCTCTCCGTCGCCGAGACCGCCTCCCACCCGGACCGGCCGTCCTCGTCGGTCGGCATCGACGCACCCGACTTCACCCCGGCGGCGTTCTCCACCTCCTACGCGCGCGGCGCCGACCAGGAAGTCTCCGTCGTCGCACGCAAGTCCGTACGCGGCAAGGAGCTGAAGTACCGCGTCAACGGCGGCCGCGTCCAGACCCGGGCGCTCAGGCCCTGGAAGGGTGGGGAGACCTACGGCGGCGACGACAACCTCTACTTCGACGAGTACCGGGCCGAGGTCCGAGGCGGCGACCCGGGTGACAATGTCGAGGTCTGGTTCACCGGCGAGACCCGCGACGGGCGGAAGACGGCCGGCAAGCACTTCACCTACACCGTGGCCGAGCGGCCCGAGGCGGACGTCCTCGTCGTCGCCGAGGAGGGCGCCAAGGCCGCCCAGGCCCAGACCTACGTCGACGCTTTGAAGACAGCGGGCCGCAAGGCGCTCGTCTGGGACGTCGCCGCCCAGGGGCCGCCCGACGCGCTCGGGGTGCTCGACCACTTCAAGGCGGTCGTCCACTACACGGGCGCGAGTGTCCCGGGCAACGCCACCCAGCTCCAGCTGCGCGCCTACCTCAACGAGGGCGGCAAGTTGATCGAGGCGGGGGAGCAGGCGGGCGGCGCCGTCGACCTCGGCGACGGCAACCTCTCGGACGACTTCAGCCAGTACTACCTCGGCGCCTACTCGCGTACGCCGACGCCGGGGGTCACCGGATTCGCCGGCTCCGGCAAGCTCGGCGGCATCACCGCAGGCCTCGGCGACGCGTCCGGCAACCCGCTGGACAAGGCCGGGGCGTACGCCGTCACGTCCGAGGAGCTGCCAGCGGACAAGTACCCCCAGTTCGCCAGTGCGGGGGCGGGCCTGTTCACCGGGGCGGCCAACCCGTACCAGCCCTACGCGGGCTCGTACATGGCCGCGGCCGCCCACACCGACAATGCCTACAAGCGGCTCACCCGCACCGTCGACCTCACCAAGGTGAGCGCGGCCGACACACCCGCCCTGCGCACCCGCCTGCTGTGGGACACCGAGCCGGGCTACGACCACGCCGTGGTCGAGGTCCACACCGTCGGGGCCGACGACTGGACCACGCTGGCGGAAGCCGGCGGCGCCACGAGCGACGCCGTGCCGACGGACTGCGATGCCGGGTTCCTGGTGGGCGAGCACCCCTGGCTCAAGCACTATCTGACCGTGGAGTCGGGCGGCTGCGGTGCGAAAGGCACCACAGGTGCGTGGCACAGCCTGACCGGCGCGTCCGACGGCTGGCGACAGGTGAGCTTCGACCTGAGCGCGTACGCGGGCAAGACGGTCGAGGTCTCGCTGAGCTACATCACCGACCCGGGCACCGGCGGCCACGGCGTCCTCGCCGACGAGGCCTCGCTCGTCGTCGGCGGTACGGCCGTCGAGACGGAGGGCTTCGAGACGTCCCTCGGAGCCTGGCACGTGGCGGGACCGCCCGCCGGCAGCCCGGCCGTTCTCAAGGACTGGGTGCGTACCGGAACCCTGTTCAGCACCTACGGAGCGGTCACCACGGACCGCACGGTGCTGCTCGGCTTCGGCCTGGAGCACCTGACCTCCGCGACCGGCCGGGGCGCCCTGATCGGCAAGGCACTCAACGCGCTCGGCGTCTGACGTCCGGTAGTCAACGGCAGTTGGTCCCATGTCGCCGGAACGAGTGGCGGGGCCTTCGTGCCCGGGCGGTCCGTACCCCTACTGGCGGGTACGGACCGCCCTGCCGTGTATGAGGCATCTCGATGTCACCACGGCTGCTTCAGGGAGGTAGGGTCGTAGGCGGTCGGGGACATCCCATACAGCTCGCCGGCGTCGAACCCGGCGTACCAACGAGGAGATCGGTTCGTGACGATCCGCGTAGGCATCAACGGCTTTGGCCGCATCGGTCGTAACTACTTCCGCGCGCTGCTGGAGCAGGGTGCAGACATCGAGATCGTGGCTGTCAACGACCTGGGTGACACCGCGACCACCGCTCACCTGCTGAAGTACGACACCATCCTCGGCCGCCTCAAGGAGGAGGTGTCCCACACCGGGGACACCATCACCGTCGGCGGCAAGACCATCAAGGTCCTGTCCGAGCGCAACCCCGCCGACATCCCGTGGGGTGAGCTGGGCGTCGACATCGTCATCGAGTCGACCGGCATCTTCACCAAGAAGGAAGACGCCGAGAAGCACATCGCCGGTGGCGCCAAGAAGGTCATCATCTCGGCTCCGGCCAAGAACGAGGACGTCACCATCGTCATGGGCGTCAACCAGGACGTCTACGACCCGGCGAACCACCACGTCATCTCCAACGCCTCCTGCACCACCAACTGTGTGGCGCCGATGGCGAAGGTCCTCGACGAGAACTTCGGCATCGTCAAGGGTCTGATGACCACGGTGCACGCGTACACGAACGACCAGCGCATCCTGGACTTCCCGCACAAGGACCTGCGCCGCGCCCGTGCCGCCGCCGAGAACATCATCCCGACCACCACCGGTGCCGCCAAGGCCACCGCCCTGGTCCTGCCGCAGCTCAAGGGCAAGCTGGACGGCATCGCCATGCGCGTCCCGGTCCCGACCGGCTCGGTCACCGACCTGGTCGTCGAGCTCTCCCGCGAGGTCACCAAGGAAGAGGTCAACGCCGCCTTCCAGAAGGCTGCCGAGGGCGAGCTCAAGGGCCTCCTCGAGTACACCGAGGACCCGATCGTCTCCTCCGACATCGTCAACGCCCCGGCGTCCTGCACCTTCGACTCCTCCCTGACCATGGTCCAGGAGGGCAAGAACGTGAAGATCATCGGTTGGTACGACAATGAGTGGGGCTACTCCAACCGCCTCGTCGACCTGACGGTCTTCGTCGGCAACCAGCTCTGATCGCTCCAAGCAGGCATCCCATGCGGTAGCAGGGCTCGGGCAGCACACGGTTGCGCTGCCCGAGCCCTGACGCACGTGCGGCGGGCCCCGGCGCGCCCACGACCCGATCGGCCCGGACCGGCCGTCCGGATCGATCAGCCCTCGTACGATCAAGAGCTTTCCCCAGGAGTCCGACCCATGAAGACGATCGACGAACTTCTCTCCGAAGGCGTGGACAACAAGCGGGTCTTCGTCCGCGCCGACCTCAACGTGCCGCTCGCCGACGGCCTCATCACCGACGACGGCCGCATCCGTGCCGTCCTGCCCACCGTCAAGGCCCTCGCCGAGGCGGGTGCCAAGGTGGTCGTCGCCTCCCACCTGGGCCGCCCCAAGGGCGCCCCGGACCCGGCCTTCTCCCTGCTGCCCGCCGCCGAGCGCCTCGGTGAACTCCTCGGCGCGCCCGTGGCGTTCGCCCAGGACACCGTCGGCCCCGCCGCCCACGACGCGGTCGACGGCCTCCAGCCGGGTCAGGTAGCGGTCATCGAGAACCTGCGCTTCAACCCCGGCGAGACGTCCAAGGACGACACCGAGCGCGGCGAGTTCGCGGACCAGCTCGCCGCCCTCGCCGATGTGTACGTGAGCGACGGCTTCGGGGCGGTCCACCGCAAGCACGCCTCCGTCTACGACCTCCCGGCCCGGCTGCCGCACTACGCCGGCTACCTCATCGCCACCGAGGTCGGCGTACTGAAGAAGCTCACCGAGGACGTCCAGCGGCCCTACGTCGTCGCTCTCGGCGGCGCCAAGGTCTCCGACAAGCTGGCCGTCATCGACCAGCTGCTCGGCAAGGCCGACCGTCTCCTCGTCGGCGGCGGCATGGCGTACACCTTCCTCAAGGCCAAGGGCTACGAGGTCGGGAAGTCGCTGTTGCAGGAGGACCAGATCCCGGCCGTTCAGGAATACATCGAGCGCGCCGAGAAGACCGGTGTCGAGCTGGTTCTGCCCGTCGACGCCCTCGTCTCGCCCGACTTCCCGGACCTGAAGACCAAGGCCCCGGCCAACCCCACCACCGTCGCCGCGGACGCGATCCCGGCCGACCAGGAGGGCCTGGACATCGGTCCTCAGACCCGCAAGCTGTACGCCTCGAAGCTCGCCGACGCGGCCACCGTCTTCTGGAACGGCCCGATGGGCGTCTTCGAGCACCCCGACTTCGCCGAGGGCACCAAGGCGGTCGCCCAGGCCCTCGTCGACTCCCAGGGCTTCACCGTGGTCGGCGGCGGCGACTCCGCCGCGGCCGTCCGCATCCTGGGATTCGACGAATCGGCATTCGGTCACATCTCGACCGGCGGCGGCGCCTCCCTCGAGTACCTCGAGGGCAAGACGCTCCCCGGCCTCGCCGCACTGGAGGACTGAACCTTGGCAGCATCGATTTCTTCCGGGCGCACGCCGCTGATGGCAGGCAACTGGAAGATGAACCTCAACCACCTCGAGGCCATCGCCCACGTCCAGAAGCTCGCCTTCGCCTTCGCGGACAAGGACTACGAGGCCGTCGAGGTCGCCGTCCTGCCGCCCTTCACCGACCTGCGCTCCGTGCAGACCCTGGTCGACGGGGACAAGCTCAAGATCAAGTACGGCGCCCAGGACCTCTCGGCGCACGACTCCGGTGCCTACACCGGCGAGATCTCGGGCTCGATGCTGGCCAAGCTGAAGTGCACCTATGTGGTGATCGGGCACTCCGAGCGCCGCCAGTACCACGGCGAGAGCGACGATCTTGTGAACGCCAAGGTCAAGGCCGCCTACAAGCACGGCCTGACCCCGATCCTGTGCGTCGGTGAGGAGCTGGAGGTCCGCGAGGCGGGTGAGCACGTCACCCACACGCTCGCCCAGGTCGAGGGCGGTCTGAAGGACCTCCCGGCCGAGCAGGCCGAGACCATCGTGATCGCCTACGAGCCTGTCTGGGCCATCGGGACCGGCAAGGTCTGCGGCTCCGACGACGCGCAGGAGGTCTGCGCGGCGATCCGCGGCAAGATCGCCGAGCTGTACTCCCAGGAGGTGGCTGACAAGGTGCGCATCCAGTACGGCGGCTCGGTGAAGTCCGGCAACGTCGCCGAGATCATGGCGAAGCCGGACATCGACGGCGCGCTGGTCGGCGGCGCCTCGCTCGACGCCGACGAGTTCGTCAAGATCGTCCGCTTCCGCGACCAGTGAGTGTGTCTTAGGGGCGATCCGTCGTACCCTTGCGGGGGCGAGGTGGCCTGCCACCCCGCCCCCGTCGTCCATCCGAGTCCGAGGAAGTTGGTCCAGCCGTGGTTTTGGGGTTCTCGATCGCCCTGATCGTCTTCAGCCTGCTGCTGATGCTGCTGGTGCTGATGCACAAGGGGAAGGGCGGCGGCCTCTCCGACATGTTCGGTGGCGGCATGCAGTCCTCCGTCGGCGGCTCGTCGGTCGCCGAGCGCAACCTCGACCGGATCACCGTCGTGATCGGTCTGCTCTGGCTCGCCTGCATCGTGGTGCTCGGCATCCTGATGAAGACCAACCACTAGCGTCGGTCGGTATCGGCAGGCCGGATAAAACGCACATAAAGCACGTAACGCCCCATGTTCGGTACGGGTCTTCGGACGCGGCCTATCATGGGGCTTGCGTCTGGGGGCGGGGGTAACTCCCATCACTGGACGCGCGTTGGGCCTTACGTAGACTGAGGCGCTCGCAGCGAAGCGAAACGCCGACTCGCTTCGCGGCACCATCACGCAGGGAGTTACGACCGTGGCAAGTGGCAACGCGATCCGAGGAAGCCGGGTCGGGGCGGGGCCGATGGGCGAGGCCGAGCGCGGCGAGTCCGCTCCGCGTCTGCGCGTCTCCTTCTGGTGCTCCAACGGGCACGAGACACAGCCCAGCTTCGCCAGCGACGCGCAGGTTCCCGACACCTGGGACTGCCCCCGCTGCGGCTTTCCGGCCGGACAGGACCGGGACAACCCGCCGGACCCGCCGCGCACCGAGCCGTACAAGACGCACCTCGCGTATGTACGGGAGCGGCGCAGCGACGCGGACGGCGAGGCGATCCTCGCCGAGGCGCTCGCCAAACTGCGGGGTGAAATCTAGGAGTTGAACCGGCCGGGTGCCTGCGGGCACCTGGCCGGTGCGCGTTCGGTACCGCGGTTGCGCGTACCGCCGGAGCGGCCCCGCACGGGCCGTGGCCGGCGCCTCGTACGGCCGGGGCAGGCCCCGCACGGGGTGCGCTCCGCAGAGTCCCGAGCGGCCTGTTTCCGCAGCTCAGCCCGATTGTCAGTGGTGCCCTCTACGGTTTGTGCATCGGCGAATCGTGAGGGGGGACGATGGCAACGGTCGAGGTGGCGGGCACCCTACGGCGGCCCGCATGGCGCGGAGGGTTCGGCCGGCTGTGGACCGCTGCCGTGGTCTCCCGGTTCGGGGCAGCGCTGCGGACGGCCGCGCTGCCCCTGCTCGCCGTGCGGCTCACGGACGAACCGCTCGTCGTCGCCTCGGTCACCGCCTGCGGCTATGTCCCGTGGCTGCTGTTCGGGCTGCTCGGCGGGGCTGTGGCCGACCGGGTGGACCAGCGTCGGGCGATGTGGGCCGTCGACACCGTGCGCGCACTGCTCGTCGCGGCCTTCTCGCTCATCGTGGGGCTCGGGCACGCCTCGATCCCACTGCTGCTGCTCCTCGCCTTCACGCTCACCACCCTCCAGACCCTCTTCGACAACGCCTCCACGGCCCTGCTGCCCACCCTGGTCGACCGCGCGGCTCTGGGCAGCGCCAACGCCCGGCTCATGATCGGACAGCAGCTCGCGGGCGGTCTGCTGGCGGGGCCGCTCGTGCCGCTGCTCCTGGCGGCCGGAGCGTTCATGCCCTTCACGGCCGACGCGGGCACCTTCCTGCTGGCCGCCGCCCTCGTCGCCTCCCTGCGGACGGAGTCGGCCGATCGGCAGCCGCGCCCGTCCGGCAGCACCCTGCGCGCTGAGATCGGCGAAGGGCTGCGCGCCCTGTGGGAGGACCGGGTTCTGCGCGCGGCCTGCCTGGCCACGCTGCTGTGCAACATCGGCATGGGCGCCCTGATCGCCACGCTGGTGTTGCACGTGACGCGCTGGCTGGACGCGGGTGACGCCGGATACGCGGCCGCGATGACGGCGTACTCGGCCGGCAGCCTCATCGGCGGATTCACCGCCCAGCGGATCGCACGCCGCACCGGACGCCTGCGCGCCCTGCTCGTCGCCGGCGGCGTCCAGACGGCGTGCCTGCTGCTCATCGGGACCGTCCGCCACACAGGAGCGCTGCTCGCGGGAATGCTGCTGTTCGGCGCCATGGGCATGGTGTGGAACGTCAACCAGGTCACCCTGATGCAGCACCGCAGCCCCGAGACCATGGTGGGCCGTATCGCCGCCGCCTTCCGCACCGCCTCCACGGCGGGCGCCCCGCTCGGCGCCCTGCTCGGCGGAGCCGTGGCACGGACATACGGGCTGAACGGGCCCGCGCTGCTCGCAGCTGCGCTCTTCGCGCTGGCCGTCACCTCGCTGACACACGCGCGCAAGGCGGACGTACCTGTTGTTGCCCCGGAGGACGGCGTGACAAGAGGTCAGGCCGCATCGGCATCAATTAGGTTGGGACCGGCAGCGGGGCGAGCTATGCAGCAGCACAGGCAAGGAAGAAGGCTGAACTCTCAGATGAACGCAGACAGCCGTACCAGGCTCAACCAGACGCCCGAGTGGACCGCTCTGGCCAAGCACCGCGAGGAGCTCGGCGAGGTGCGGCTGCGCGAGTTGTTCGCGGCGGACCCGGGCCGCGGCAGCGGGTACGCCCTCCAGGTCGGCGATCTGCACGTCGACTACTCCAAGCACCTGGTCACCGAGGAGACGCTGCGGCTGCTGCGCGAGCTGGCCGCCGCGCGGGACGTCTTCGGCCTCAGGGACGCCATGTTCCGCGGCGAGAAGATCAACACCACCGAGAACCGCGCGGTCCTGCACACCGCCCTGCGCGCGCCCCGGGACGCGGTGATCGAGGTCGACGGCGAGAACGTGGTGCCCAAGGTGCACGCTGTGCTCGACCAGATGACCGACTTCGCGGACCGGGTCCGGTCGGGCGAGTGGACCGGTCACACGGGCAAGCGCATCAAGAACGTCGTCAACATCGGCATCGGCGGCTCGGACCTGGGCCCCGCGATGGCGTACGAGGCGCTGCGCGCCTACACCGACCGCGACCTGACCGTCCGCTTCGTGTCCAACGTGGACGGCGCCGACCTGCACGAGGCCACCCGCGACCTGGACGCGGCGGAGACGCTGTTCATCATCGCCTCCAAGACGTTCACCACGATCGAGACGATCACCAACGCGACCTCGGCCCGCAAGTGGCTGCTGGGCGAGCTGAAGGCCGGCCAGGAGGCGGTCGCGAAGCACTTCGTGGCGCTGTCGACGAATGCCGAGAAGGTCGAGGAGTTCGGCATCGACACGGCCAACATGTTCGAGTTCTGGGACTGGGTCGGCGGCCGGTACTCCTACGACTCGGCGATCGGTCTGTCCCTGATGATCGCCATCGGTCCGGACCGCTTCCGGGAGATGCTCGACGGCTTCCGCACCGTCGACGAGCACTTCAGGACCGCGCCCGCCGAGTCCAACGTGCCGCTGCTCCTCGGCCTGCTGGGCATCTGGTACGGCAACTTCCACGACGCCCAGTCGCACGCCGTGCTGCCCTACTCGCACTACCTGTCCAAGTTCACCGCGTACCTCCAGCAGCTGGACATGGAGTCCAACGGCAAGTACGTCGGCCGGGACGGGCGCGAGGTCGAATGGCAGACCGGTCCCATCGTCTGGGGCACCCCGGGCACCAACGGGCAGCACGCCTACTACCAGCTCATCCACCAGGGCACCAAGCTGATCCCGGCCGACTTCATCGGCTTCGCCGAGCCGGTCGCCGAGCTCGCCGACGAGCTGAAGGCCCAGCACGACCTGCTGATGGCGAACTTCTTCGCCCAGACCCAGGCGCTGGCCTTCGGCAAGACCCCGGACGAGGTGCGCGCGGAGGGAGTGCCTGAGGAGCTGGTGCCCCACAAGACGTTCAAGGGCAACCACCCGACCACCACCATCCTCGCCAAGGAGCTGACCCCGTCGGTCCTCGGCCAGCTCATCGCTCTCTACGAGCACAAGGTGTTCGTCCAGGGCGCGATCTGGAACATCGACTCCTTCGACCAGTGGGGTGTGGAGCTGGGCAAGGTCCTCGCCAAGCGCGTCGAGCCCGCGCTGACCGAGGGCGCCGAAGTACCGGGCCTGGACGAGTCCAGCAAGGCCCTGGTCGCCAAGTACCGGGAATGGCGCGGTCGTTAGTGCCACGGCGGGGGGGCGGGCGGCACGACCGTGCGCCTCCCGCCCCCGGCTCCCCGCTCAGGCCGTCGTGCGTGCTCAGGCCACCGCGCTCAGCGTGTCCGCGAGCCGGCGGCGGGCCGCGCGGGCCGCGGGCAGGGCGGCGAGTGCGGCGGCTCCCGCCACGGCCGCGGCGCCGAACAGCAGCAGGAGGACGGGGGAGGGCCCCCGGGCCAGCCCGGCGCCGATACCGCTGGAGCGGCCCTGGGCGTCGATCAGCCAGTGGGCGAGGGGCAGACCCAGCGCCGTACCGACGGCCACCGCGGCCAGGGCGGTGCAGGCGGTGGCCGTGACCGTGATCGCGGTGATCTGCCGTGGGGACAGGCCGATGGCCTTGAGCGCCAGGAGGTCCCGTTCGCCCTCGCGGACGGTGCCGCCGATCGCGGTCAGCAGTTCGACGATCCCGATGAGCGCCAGCACGGCGATCAGTCCGGCGACGACTCCGCGCAGCGGTGACAGACCGTCCGCCGGGTTCGCCACCGGGTGCACGTCCAGGTGTCCGTGGGTGGCTCTGGCCAGGTCGCCGGCGACCTGGTGCGGATCGGCGCCCGGGCGCAGCCGGAGCTCGTAGAGGGCGGGACGCAGGCCCGGGTCGTTCTCGCGGAGGGTGTCCAGCGAGGTGGAGATGACCCGGCCGGCGTTCTCCGGTTCGATGCTGCGGCCCACGATGTGCAGGATCTGCGGCTGGTCGCCCACCGTCATCCGGACCCAGTCGCCGACCCGCACATCCAGCAGGTCCAGCAGCCCCTGCCCGGCCACGGCCTCGTCGGGGCCCCGCGCGGGACGGCCCTCGGCGAGAGCGTAGGGGTAGGGGTTCTGGCGGGTGCCCAGACCGCGCAGGGCGATGGTGGCCGTCTGGCCCGGCACCAGGGCGGCCACCTCGACGCCCGGGTAGGCGTCGGCGACCTGCCGGTCGCGTTCCAGCAGGGCGCGCGTGGCCGCCTCGTCGAGACCGCTGTCGGGGCGCACGGTGAGGGCGGCGGCGAGGCCGACCTCGTCGGGCCTGGAGTGGAAGCGGTCGATGGTGGTCCACGCGCTCATCGCCACCACGATCAGCAGCAGCGGCAGGGCGAGCCGGGCGACCGTGGCCAGCGACCGGGGCCGGCGTGCGAACGCCCGGTGCCAGCCCAGGACCAGCGCGGGCGACAGCCGCAGACCCAGAGCGCCGCGTGCCAGGGCCGTCAGACGTCCGCCGGCCGGGGCCGCGGGCCGTGGCACCGGCACCGGAGGCACCCGCCCCGCCCGCCAGGCCGCGAGCCCGGTGGTGGCGGCGATGAACAGCACCGCTCCGGCCGGGACCGCGAACAGCGCCACGGTGTGTCCCGGCAGCCCCTGCCACACGCCGACCGCGTCGCCGAAGCGCCCGGGGATCCGGCGGCCCAGCCCCTGGGCGAGCGCGGCCGCGGCCACCGCGCCGAGCAGGGCGTAGGCCACGTGCTGGAGCAGGAAGACGCGGACGACCTGGCCGGGTGTGAAGCCGATCGCCTTCAGTACCGAGATGTCCCGCAGATGCCCACGCACCCGGGTGCCGATCGCCCCGTGCACGGCGAACCCGGCCGCCACCAGCGCACCCAGACCGAACAGGCCGAGGACCTGCCCCAGCAGCCGGTTGTCGCCCTGCGCCTCGGCCCGGGCCTGTTGCCAGGTCGAGACCTCGGTGACCGCGCCGGCTCCCAGCGCGGTGACGGCGCGCTGGACGGCGTAGTCCGTGTCGTCGGGGTTGGACAGGCGCAGCCCGGTCACCTCTCCGCCGGCATCGCGCACGGCGGACGGCAGGGCCCAGACGAGCCCGGACTGTTCACCGGGGCGGTAGCGGGGTTCGGCGCTGTCCGCGATCCCGACCACGGTCAGCGTCCTGGCCGTACCGGCCACCGTCAGCCTGTCCCCGGGCTCCGCCAGCAGCGCCCGGGCGAGCCGGCTCTCCAGCACCACGCCGCCCGGGTCGGCGGGATCCAGCCAGTGGCCCGAGGCGAGCAGCGGCCGGCCGACGGAGGGCTGCCCGGGGGTGGCACGCAGTTCGACGGAGGCGCGGGTGCCACGGGAGGCGAGAGTCGCGGACTCGGTCGGGTAGGGTCCGGCGACGGATTCGACGCCGTCCAGGTGGGCGAGGACGGCCGCGTCGGTGGAGCGGGCGGTGTGGATCCACACGTGCGCACCGCGCGCCTGCGTGAAGATGCGCTGCCAGGGGTTGGTGGCGTATCCGAACAGGGCTGTGGCGAGCAGCAGGGAGGCGACGATGCCGGCGGTGGCGAGCACCATGAACAGTGCCTCGCCGCGGTGTGTGCGCAGATCGGAGTGCGCCCAGCGCAGGGTGGCTCGCACAGGCTTCAGCCCCTGGTCCCTGGGAGGGCGCCCGAGCGCGTCAGGTGGTCGTACACCGCACTCAGTCCTTCAACTCCAGCACGCCGGCCACACCGGAGGTCCCGGCCCGGCGCGGCGGCGTGGCGTCCAGCTCGGCGTCGTCGACGATCCGCCCGTCGAAGAAGCTGATGACGCGGTCGGCGGCGCTCGCCAGCCGGGCGTCATGGGTGACAAGTACGATGCTCTGCCCGCGCTGGTGGAAGCGGGACAGCAGCCGCATCACCTCGCGGGTGCCCTTGCTGTCGAGGCTGCCCGCGGGCTCGTCGGCGAGCAGCAGCGGCGGATGGTTGACCAGGGCCCGGGCGAGCGCGACCCGCTGCTGCTCGCCGCCGGACAGCTCGCCCGGCATGCTGCGCTCCTTGCCGGTCAGGCCCAGCTCGGCCAGCAGCGCCTCCCGCTCGGCCCGCGCCTGCTTCGGCGGCACACCGGCGAGCAGGGCGGGCAGCTCCACGTTGTCCGCGACCGACAGGTCGGAGACCAGGTTGAAGAACTGGAAGACGATCCCGATGCGCTTCCTGCGCTCCACGGCCCAGCGCGCCTCGCTGTAGGAGTCGGTGCGCTCGCCGTCCAGCCAGATGCTGCCGCCGTCGGGTCGCTGCAACCCGCCGAGCAGGTGCAACAGCGTCGACTTCCCGGCGCCGGACGGGCCGGTGACCGCCACGAACTCACCGTGCGAGAGGCTGAGATCGACCCCGCGTACGGCGTGCGCCGGGGCTCCTTCGCCGTAGTGGGTCTTGACCAGGCCCTCGGCGCGCAGCAGAGGAGTGGGGCGCTCGCTCATTCCAGCTCCTCCAGTTCCTCCTGGCACCGCTCCAGCCAGTCGAGGTCGGCCTGCAGGTGCAGCATCGCACCCTCGATCAGCAGATGGGCGATACGGTTGTCGCGGTCTTCGGCGGCGGCCAGTTTCGACAGGTCGCGCATGGTGTTGAGGTACTGGCGCCGCTGCTTGTTGATCAGGGCGATCTGGTCGGCGAGACCGGTCCGCGGGGCGAGCGCCAGCTTCATGAAGAACTCGTCCCGTACCCGCGGCTCGTCCTCGGTCGCCTCGAACCAGGCGTGCAGCGCCTCCCGCCCGGCGTCTGTGAGGTGGTAGACCTTTTTGTTGGGCCGGCTGGACTGCTCGACGTCCTCGCCCTCGATCAGTCCCGACTTCTCGAGGCGGCCGAGGGTGACGTAGATCTGGCCGACGTTCGGCTGAGGGTACGCGGAGCCCAGCAGTTGCTCAAGGTCCTGCTTGAGCTCGTAGCCGTGGGCGGGGCCGCGCGCGAGGAGTGCCAGGAGGGGCAGGCGCACTCGTGCTGTCCTCCTGTCTGCTCACAATGTGCTCCAGGCCCTAGTATCGCCCATACCTAACAGGTATACATGGCCTCTGACTCCTGGGCGATGGTGCCCGGAGCCATGTGCATGTGTACAGGGAGGAACCTATGCGGTGGATACGCGCCGCCGGTAGGTGCCTCCTCGTCCTCGCCGTGGTCATGACGGGTTACGTGGCCTCCGGCGCCCGCGCCGACGAGGGGAGTACCGGGGGCCGCGGCCCGCTCACCCTGGCCACCGCGGGAGACCTCACCGGTTACCTCGGCCCGCTCCTTCAGGGCTGGAACCGCACCCACCCCGGCGAGAAGGTCACCCTCGTCGAGCTGCCGGACTCCGCCGACGAGACGCATGCGCAGATGACCACCGACCTGCGCGGCGGCGACCGGAGCCGGTTCGACGTCCTGAACATCGACGTCGCCTGGACCTCCGAGTTCGCGGCGGCGGGCTGGATCCGCCCGCTGCCGCGCGACCGGTTCCCGCTGAGGACCTTCCTGCCGCCGGTCGTCGACACGGCCACCTACGACGGACAGCTGTACGCCGTCCCGTATGTCACGAATGCCGGGCTCCTCCTGTACCGCAAGGACATCCTCGCCAAGGAGGGCGTGCCGCCGCCGCGCACCTGGGCCGAACTGGAGCACGATGCGAAGACCATCGCGCCCAAGTACGGGCTCGGCGGCTATGCGGGCCAGTTCCTGCCCTACGAGGGCCTCACCGTCAACGCGGCCGAGGCCGTGTACTCGGCGGGCGGCACCATCCTCGGTGACGAGGGTGCCCGGGTCACCGTCAATTCCGACGCGGCCCGCCAGGGGATCGGCTTCCTCGTCCGTGGGGTCCGAGAGGGGTGGATTCCCAAGGTGGCGCTGACGTACAAGGAGGAGGAGTCCAAGCAGGCCTTCCAGGACGGCCGGCTGCTCTTCCTGCGCAACTGGCCGTACGCGTACGTCGCCGCTTCCGCCCCGGGCTCGAAGGTCGCCGGGAGGATCGGCGCCGTCCCGCTGCCGGGGCCCGACGGGCCGGGGACGAGTGTTCTCGGCGGCTCCAACCTGGCCGTCAACACCCATGCACGCCACCCCGAGTCGGCCGCGCGCCTGATCGCGTACCTCACCGGCGAGGGCGTCCAACGCCAGGTGCTCACCCGTGGGGCGCTGCCGCCCGTGCGCGCCGCGCTTTACGACGACCCCGAACTCGTGCGGCAGTTCCCGTATCTGCCGACCCTGCGCGCCGCTGTGCTCGCGGCCGCACCGCGCCCCAAGAGCCCGCGCTACGACCAGGTCAGCCTGGCGGTGCAGGCGGTGGTGCACGACGCGCTGACGGGGCAGGAGACGCCCGGGTCGGCAGTGCGACGCCTGGCGCGCGAGCTGGCCGCCATCTCGCATCGCTAGTTACCTGTTAGGTAACGCGGACGTCTCATCTGACCTCTCGGTGCACTGATAAGTCCGGATTTGATCCCCCAACTTCCCAGTTGTTTCCGTACTGTTCGTTGACACCCCCGTGAAACCGCTACTTAACATGCATGCATAACCGTTAGCACGCACAGACAGGTCAACGGGGTGAGTCCCAAGCACATCGACATCCGTCGCTGGTGGCGCGACGCAGTGATCTACCAGGTGTACGTCCGCAGCTTCCTGGACAGCACCGGCGACGGCATCGGCGATCTGGCCGGCGTCAGGGCCGGCCTGCCGTACCTGAAGAAGCTCGGCGTCGACGGGATCTGGCTGAGCCCCTTCTACCCCTCCCCGCAGCACGACCACGGCTACGACGTCTCCGACTACTGCGACGTCGACCCGCTCTTCGGTGACCTCGCCGAGTTCGACCTGCTCACGGCGGCCGCCCGGCGGCTCGGCGTCAAGGTGCTCCTGGACATCGTCCCCAACCACTGCTCCAGCGAGCACCCGTGGTTCCGGGAGGCTCTCGCCTCGCCGCCCGGCAGCCCGGCCCGCGCCCGCTTCCACTTCGCCGACGGCCGCGGGCCCGACGGCTCCGAGCCGCCCAACAACTGGCACGCCATGTTCGGTGGCCCGGCGTGGACCCGGATCACGGAGGCGGACGGCCGCCCCGGCCAGTGGTACCTGCACATGTTCACGCCCGAGCAGCCCGACTGGAACTGGCGCAACCCGGACGTCCCCGCCGAGTTCGACCGGGTGCTGCGCTTCTGGCTGGACCGGGGCGTCGACGGCTTCCGCATCGACGTCGCCGCCGGCCTGTTCAAGCACCCGGAGCTGCCCGACTCCCCGGACCCGGAGGCCGACGCCCGCACCCGCGACTCGGTCAACCCGCTCGCCTGGAACCAGCCCGAGGTGCACGACGTGTGGCGTCACTGGCGATCGGTGTGCGAGGAGTACACGGCACGCGACGGCCGTGAGCGCCTCCTGGTGGGCGAGGTCTCGGTGCCGACCGCCCGTGAGCACGCGAAGTACGTCCGCCCGGACGAGCTGCACCAGGCCTTCTTCTTCGACCTGCTCAGCGCCCCCTGGGACCCCGACGCCTTCCGCAAGGTGGTCTCCGAGGCCATGCAGGACATCGCGGGCACGGGCTCCACGGTCACCTGGGTCCTCAACAACCACGACCAGGTGCGCACCGTCACCCGCTACGGAGAACCCACCCCGCAGGGCAGCGGTCTCGGTGCCGCCCGTGCCCGCGCCGCCGCGCTGCTGATGCTGGCACTGCCCGGAGCCGCGTACATCTACCAGGGCGAGGAGCTGGGCCTGCCCGAGGTCGTCGACCTGCCCGACGACGTGCTCACCGACCCGATCTTCCGCCGTACCGGAAGCCGCGCCCGGATCCGCGACGGCTGCCGGGTACCGCTGCCCTGGTCCGGGCAGGCCTCCCCGTTCGGCTTCACCTCCGGCGCCGAGGGGGCGAGGCCCTGGCTGCCGCAGCCGGAGTACTTCGCGGAGTACGCCACCGACCGGGCCCTCGCCGACACCCGCTCCTTCTGGCACCTGTACCGCGACGGCCTCCAACTGCGCTCCTCCCTCCCGCAGTTGGGCGAGGGCACGTTGCGCTGGCTGGAGACCCCGCCCGGCGTCCTCGCCTTCGTACGCGGCGACGACCTGGTCTGCGCCGTCAACTTCGGTACCGCCCCCACGCCCGCGCCGGTCTCCGGCACCCCCCTGCTGGCCAGCGGCCCCTGCCCGCCCGGGGTGCTCCCCGGCTCGACGGCCGCCTGGTGGATCAGCGACGGCACCGACCTCTGACCCCGTTCATTCCCCCATCCCCGAAGGGACATCAACGATGATGCGACGACGTACCACCCTGCTCACCGGCTGCACCGCCCTCGCCCTCGCACTCGGCGCGACCGCCTGCGGCGGCGGCCCCGTCACCGCGGGCGGCGGTGACAAGGCGCTCAGCGGCCAGACGGTCACCGTGGCCGGCGTGTGGACCGGCAGCGAGCAGAAGAACTTCCAGAAGGTCCTGGACGCGTTCAGCGAGAAGACCGGCGCCAAGACGCAGTTCATCTCCACCGGCGACAACGTCTCCACCGTCGTCGGCAGCAAGATCGAGGGCGGCAACGCGCCGGACGTCGTGATGGTCCCGCAGGTCGGCGTGCTCCAGCAGTTCGCCAAGAAGGGCTGGCTCCAGCAGCTGTCCGCGACCACCGAGAAGTCGGTCGACAGCAACTACGCGCCGGTGTGGAGGAAGTACGGCAGCGTCGACGGCACCCTGTACGGCCTGTACTTCAAGGCCGCCCACAAGTCGACCGTCTGGTACAGCCCCGACGCGCTCAACCAGGCCGGGGTCAAGCCGCCGAAGACGTACGACGAGATGCTGAAGGCCGGGCACACCGTCTCCGACTCGGGCCTCGCCGCCTTCGCGGTCGCGGGGGAGGACGGCTGGACCCTCACCGACTGGTTCGAGAACATCTACCTGTCCCAGGCCGGTCCCGAGAAGTACGACGCGCTCGCCGCGCACAAGCTCAAGTGGACCGACCCGAGCGTGGTCGAGGCGCTCACCACGCTGGGCAAGCTGTTCAAGGACAAGCAGCTGATCGCGGGCGGGCAGAAGGAAGCCCTGAACACCGACTTCCCGGGCTCTGTGGAGAAGGTGTTCGGGCCCAAGCCGCAGGCGGGCATGGTCTACGAGGGCGACTTCGTGGCCGGGGTCGCGCACGACCAGTTCGGAAAGACCATCGGCAAGGACGCGAACTTCTTCCCGTTCCCGTCGGTCGACAGCGGTACGGCACCGGTCGTCAGCGGCGGGGACGCGGCCGTCGTCCTCAAGGACGGCAAGAACGCCAAGGCCGGCATGAAGCTGCTGGAGTACCTGGCGACCCCCGAGGCCGCGGCCGTGTGGGCGAAGGCGGGCGGCTTCCTGTCCCCGAACAAGAAGCTCGACCTCTCCTCCTACTCCGACGACGTGACGCGGGCGACGGCCAAGTCCCTGATCACGGCGGGCGATTCGGTCCGCTTCGACATGTCCGACCAGGCGCCGGCGGCCTTCGGCGGCACCAAGGGCGCGGGCGAGTGGAAGCTGCTGCAGGACTTCCTGCGCGACCCGTCGAACCCGAAGGCGACCGCGGCCCAGCTGGAGGACGCGGCGGCCAAGGCCTACCAGGGCTGACCGGTCATGAGCGCTGCACTTGTGAATGAGGCGAGCCCGCCGACCGCCGCCGGTGCCGCCGTGAGGCGCCGCACCCGGCGGCGGGGGCGGATCATCGCCCTGCTGTTCGTGTTCCCCGCGCTGCTGCTGCTCGGTGCGCTCGTCGTGTACCCGGTGCTGTTCTCGGTCGGCCGTAGTTTCTTCGACGCCTCCGGCACCCGGTTCGTGGGCGGGGACAACTACGCCGAGATGTTCCGCGACCCGGCGACGCTGAAGGCCATCCGGAACACGACGATCTGGGTGGTCGTGGCCCCGGCGCTGCTGACGGGCCTCGGTCTGATCCTGGCCGTGCTGGTGGAGAAGGTCCGCTGGGCGACGGCGTTCAAGCTGCTGCTGTTCATGCCGATGGCGGTGTCCTTCCTCGCCGCCGGCATCATCTTCCGGCTCGCCTACGACGAGGATCCCAACAAGGGGGTGCTGAACGCGGCCGCGGTCTCGATCCACGACGCGTTCAAGAGCGCGTCGTCGTATCCGACGGCCCGGGCGCGCGAGGGGCAGGGCCTGACGCAGGGCCGTGACGGGTCGTACGCGACGAGTGCGGGCGTCTCACCCGGCGGCTCGGTGACGCTTGCGATGGTCGGCGTGCTGCCCAAGGACCTGCCGAAGGATGCCTCGCCCGCGTACGCGGCGGCCGGGAAGAAGGCCGCGGCGGACGAACTGCGCGGGGTCGTCTACCTGGACTTCACGCCCGGTGGCGGCGGGAAGCAGGGGAAGGTCGACCCGCGGGAGAGCGGGCTGCCCGGGATGAAGGTCGAGGCCGTGCGCGACGGGCGGACGGCGGCCAGTACGACGACGGCGGCCGACGGCTCCTTCCGCTTCCCGGGGCTGAAGTCCGGCTCGTACACGGTGAAGCTGCCGTCCTCGAACTTCGCGGCGCCGTACCAGGGCGTGTCCTGGCTCGGGCCGGCACTGGTCACGCCCGCGATCATCGGGGCGTACCTGTGGATCTGGACCGGCTTCGCGATGGTGCTGATCGGCGCCGGGCTGTCGACGCTCCCGCGGGACGCGCTGGAGGCGGCGCGGATGGACGGGGCGAACGAGTGGCAGATCTTCCGGCGGATCACGGTGCCGCTGCTCGCACCGGTGCTGACCGTGGTCTTCGTGACCCTCGTCATCAATGTGATGAAGGTCTTCGACCTCGTCTACATCATCGCGCCCGGGCCGGTGCAGGAGGACGCGACCGTGCTCGCCACCCAGATGTGGCTGGTCTCGTTCGGCGGCGGCAACAACCAGGGCCTCGGCAGTGCGCTGGGTGTGCTGCTCCTGCTGCTGGTGATCCCCGCGATGGTCTTCAACGTCCGGCGTTTTCGAAGGAGTCAGCGATGAACGCGGTGCGGCGGGGGCTGGGCAACGGGCTGGTGCAGGCCTTCCTGGTGGTGGTCGGCCTGATCTGGCTGACCCCGCTGGCGGGGCTGTTCGTGTCGTCGCTGCGGTCGTCGGAGGACACGGCGAAGGGCGGCTGGTGGACAGCGCTGGTCAGCCCCGGGCAGCTGTCCTTCGACAACTACTCGGCGCTGCTGAAGAACGCCGGGATCACGCAGGCCTTCTGGAACACCGTGCTGATCTCGGTGCCGGCGACGGTGCTGGTGGTCGTGCTGGCGGCGCTCGCCGGGTACGCGTTCGCGTGGCTGGACTTCCCCGGCCGGGAGCCGCTGTTCCTGCTGGTGGTGGCGCTGCTGGTGGTGCCGGTGCAGATCGGTCTGCTGCCGGTGGCGAAGCTCTTCGGCGCGCTGGGCCTGTTCGGCACGATCCCGGGCGTCGTCCTCTTCCACGTCGCGTACGGGCTGCCGTTCGCGGTGTTCCTGCTGCGGAACTACTTCGCGGAGATGCCGAAGGAGATGCTGGAGGCGGCGCGGATGGACGGAGGGAGTGAGTGGCGGATCTTCACCCGGCTGGTCCTGCCGGTGGGGCGGCCCGCGATCGCGAGCCTCGCCATCTTCCAGTTCCTGTGGGTGTGGAACGACATGCTGGTGGCGCTGCTGTTCGCGGACAGCTCCTCACAACCGCTGACCGTCGCACTCCAGTCCCAGATACGGCAGTTCGGCAGCAACATCGACGTACTGGCGCCGGGAGCGTTCCTGTCGCTGATCGTGCCGGTGGTCGTGTTCTTCGCGTTCCAGCGGCACTTCGTGCAGGGGGTGATGGCGGGCTCGGTCAAGTGACCGAGCCACGCCACGCGACTCGCACGGGGGCCGGCCCGGGAGTCGGCCGCCCCCGTGGTGACGGGGGCGGCAGCCGGGTCATCCGCTGCCGCCCCCGTTCCTCACGGCGACGCCGGTGGGTACAAAGAGCGCGGTAGCTTCGATGCCGCCGCCGAGTCCAGCAGCCACAGCGTGCGTGAGCGGCCGTACGCGCCCGCCGCCGGCGCCTGGATCTCACCCGCGCCCGACAGGGCGATCGCCGCCGCCTGCGCCTTGTCCTCGCCCGCCGCCAGCAGCCACACCTCGCGCGCCGCCCGGATCGCCGGCAGCGTGAGGGAGATGCGCGTCGGCGGCGGTTTCGGCGCGCCGTGGACGGCGACGACCGTTCGTTCCGTCTCCCGCACCGCGGGCAGTTCCGGGAACAGCGACGCCACATGCGTGTCCGGGCCGACACCCAGCATCAGCACATCGAAGGTGGGCACCGAGCCGTGGTTCTCGGGACCCGCGGCCCGGGCCAGTTCCGCAGCGTACGCCTCGGCCGCAGACTCCGCGTCCGCGCCGTACGGGCTGTCCGACGCGGGCATGGCGTGCACGCGCTTCGGGTCCAGCGGCACGGAGTCCAGCAGAGCCTCCCGGGCCTGGGTCACGTTGCGCTCCGGGTCGCCCTCGGGCAGGTACCGCTCATCGCCCCACCACAGGTCCAGGCGGCCCCAGTCGATGGCGTCCCGGGCCGGTGCGGCGGCGAGCGCGGCGAGCAGGCCGTTGCCGTTGCGGCCACCGGTGAGCACGACCGACGCGGAGCCGCGCGAGGCCTGCGCGTCCACGATCTTCGTGATCAGCCGGGCCGCCGCGGCCTGGGCCATCAACTCCTTGTCGCGGTGCACGACGAGCTGGGGAGCAGTCACTTGGCGGCCGCCTTCTTCGCCGGGGCCTTCTTGGTGGCCTTCTTCGCGGGTGCCTTCGCGGCCGTCTCCACGGGGGCCTCGACCGCCGCCGGCTCCTGAGCCGCGGGCTCGCCGGCCCCGGGCTCGCCGGCCTTCGGCTCGCGAGCCGAAGCCTCGGCGGCGCCTGCGTTCAGCCGGTCCACCCCGTACCGCAGCGCCGACGCGTACGTGTCGTCCGGGTCCAGTCGCCGCAGCTCCTCCGCGATCAGCTCGGCCGTCTCCCGGCGCTTCAGCGCCACGGCACGGTCCGGCTGGCCCTGGATGGACAGGGTCGCGAGCGAGCCGTCCGCGCGGTCCAGGGCGATCGGGCCGCAGTTCGTCTCCATGCGGACCGCGGTCAGGCCGGGGCCCGAGGAGAGCGAGCGCTTCACCGGGACGTCCAAGCGGTCCGCCAGCCACATCGCCAGGAGTTCGCAGCTCGGGTTGAACTCCTCGCCCTCCACCTCGACCTTCCGCACCTCGCAGGTGACCTGGTCGAGGGCCGCGGCCAGCATCGAGCGCCAGGGCGTGATGCGGGTCCACGACAGGTCCGTGTCGCCGGGGGTGTAGGCGTCGGCGCGGGCGCTGAGCTCCCGCACCGGTGCCTCGGCCGTGTAGGAGTCCGTGACCCGGCGCTGCGCGAGCGCGCCGAGCGGGTCGTTGGCGGGGTCCAGCGGCGCGTTGACCGGCCACCAGGCGACGACCGGGGCGTCCGGCAGCAGCAGGGGGAGGACGACCGACTGGGCGTGGTCCACCACCTCGCCGTACAGCCGCAGCACCACCGTCTCACCGGTGCCCGCGTCCGCGCCCACCCGCACCTCCGCGTCCAGACGCGAGGAGGTGCGGTCGCGCGGCGAACGCGAGACGCGCTTGATGACCACGAGGGTGCGCGAGGGGTGCTCTCGGGAGGCCTCGCTCGCGGCCCTCAGCGCGTCGTAGGCGTTCTCCTCGTCGGTGACGATGACCAGCGTGAGCACCATGCCGACGGCGGGCGTGCCGATCGCCCGGCGGCCCTCCACCAGCGCCTTGTTGATCTTGCTGGCCGTGGTGTCCGTGAGGTCTATCTTCATGGCCGGCGCCAGCTCCGTCCGTCTCGGTGAAGCATCTCGTCCGCCTCGACGGGCCCCCACGTGCCGGCCGGGTACTGCGCAGGCCTGCCGTGCTCGTCCCAGTACTCCTCGATCGGGTCGAGGATCTTCCAGGACAGCTCGACCTCCTCCGTCCGCGGGAAGAGGTTGGCATCCCCCAGCAGCACGTCCAGGATCAGGCGCTCGTACGCCTCCGGGCTGGACTCCGTGAAGGACTCGCCGTAGGCGAAGTCCATGGACACGTCCCGGATCTCCATCGAGGTGCCCGGCACCTTGGAGCCGAAGCGCACGGTGACGCCCTCGTCCGGCTGGACGCGGATGACGACCGCGTTCTGGCCGAGCTCCTCGGTGGCCGTCGTGTCGAAGGGGGAGTGCGGGGCGCGCTGGAAGACGACCGCGATCTCCGTCACCCGGCGGCCCAGCCGCTTGCCGGTGCGCAGGTAGAACGGCACGCCCGCCCAGCGGCGGTTGTCGATCTCCAGCTTCACCGCGGCGTAGGTGTCGGTCTTCGACTTCTTGTCGATGCCCTCTTCCTCGAGGTACCCGATGACCTTCTCGCCGCCCTGCCAGCCGGCCGAGTACTGCCCGAACACGGTCGAGGCGCCCAGGTCCTTCGGCAGCCGGACGGCGCCGAGCACCTTGGTCTTCTCCGCGGCGAGCGCGTCGGCGTCGAAGGAGGCGGGCTCCTCCATGGCCGTCAGCGCCAGCAGCTGGAGCAGGTGGTTCTGGATGACGTCGCGGGCGGCGCCGATGCCGTCGTAGTAGCCGGCGCGGCCGCCGATGCCGATGTCCTCGGCCATCGTGATCTGGACGTGGTCCACGAAGGACCGGTTCCAGATCGGCTCGAACATCGTGTTGGCGAACCGCAGCGCCAGGATGTTCTGGACGGTCTCCTTGCCCAGGTAGTGGTCGATGCGGAAGACCTGGTCCGGGGCGAAGACCTCGTGCACGACCTTGTTGAGGTCCTCGGCCGACCTCAGGTCGTGGCCGAACGGCTTCTCGATGACCGCGCGCCGCCAGGAACCGCCCGACTGCTCGGCCAGGCCGTGCTTCTTCAGCTGCTGGATGACGACCGGGAAGGACTTCGGCGGCACGGAGAGGTAGAAGGCGAAGTTGCCGCCCGTGCCCTGCGCCTTGTCGAGCTCCTCGATGGTCGAGCGCAGCCGCTCGAAGGCGTCGTCGTCGTCGAAGGTGCCCTGGACGAAGCGCATCCCCTGCAGGAGCTGCTGCCAGACCTCCTCGCGGAACGGTGTGCGGGCGTGCTCCTTGACGGCGTCGTGGACCACCCCGGCGAAGTCCTCGTGCTCCCAGTCGCGGCGGGCGAAGCCGACCAGCGAGAAGCCCGGGGGCAGCAGACCCCGATTTGCCAGGTCGTAAACGGCTGGCATCAGCTTTTTACGTGACAAATCGCCCGTAACGCCGAAGATGACCAGGCCCGACGGCCCCGCGATGCGCGGGAGCCGTCGGTCCGCGGCGTCACGAAGCGGATTCGCTCCGTGTACGGATGTCAAGATCTCAGCCCTCCGAGGGCGCGAGGCGCTGCAGTTCCGCCTCGGTCGACTTGAGGAGGTCGTTCCAGGACGCCTCGAACTTCTCGACGCCCTCGTCCTCCAGGAGCTGGACCACCTCGTCGTACGAGATCCCGAGCTTCGCCAGCGCGTCGAGGTCGGCGCGCGCCTGCTCGTAGGTGCCGGCGACGGTGTTGCCGGTGATCTCGCCGTGGTCCTCGGTGGCCACCAGGGTGGCCTCCGGCATGGTGTTCACCGTGTTCGGCGCCACCAGCTCGTCCACGTACAGGGTGGGCTTGTACGCCTTGTCCTTCACTCCGGTGGAGGCCCACAGCGGACGCTGCTTGTTCGCGCCCGCCTTCTCCAGCGCGCTCCACCGGTCCGAGGAGAAGACCTCCTCGTACGCCTGGTAGGCCAGGCGCGCGTTGGCGACGGCGGCCTTGCCGCGCAGCGCCTTGGCCTCGTCGGTGCCCAACTTGTCGATCCGCTTGTCGACCTCGGTGTCGACGCGGGAGACGAAGAACGACGCCACCGAGTGGATCTTGGAGAGGTCCAGGCCCTTCTCGCGGGCCTTTTCCAGACCGCTGAGGTAGGCGTCCATGACCTCGCGGTAGCGCTCCAGCGAGAAGATCAGCGTGACGTTGACGCTGATGCCGTTGCCGATCGTCTCGGTGATCGCCGGCAGGCCCGCACGGGTCGCCGGGATCTTGATGAGGGTGTTCGGACGGTCGACCAGCCAGGCCAGCTGCTTGGCCTCGGCGACGGTGGCCCGGGTGTTGTGCGCGAGCCGCGGGTCGACCTCGATCGACACCCGGCCGTCCTGGCCCTCGGTGGCGTCGAACACCGGGCGCAGGATGTCGGCGGCGTCCCGGACGTCCGCCGTGGTGATCATGCGGATCGCCTCTTCGACGGTGACCTTGCGAGCGGCGAGGTCGGCGAGCTGCTGGTTGTAGCCGTCGCCCTCGGAGATCGCCTTCTGGAAGATCGTCGGGTTGGTGGTGACGCCCACGACGTGCTGCTGGTCGATCAGTTCGGCGAGGTTGCCGGACGTGATCCGCTTGCGCGACAGGTCGTCCAGCCAGATCGCGACGCCTTCCTCGGAGAGGCGCTTGAGTGCGTCTGTCATGGGAAATGCATCTCCTACGTGTCGTATATCAGCGTCAGCGCTGGGCTGCGGCGATCGATTCCCGGGCGGCGGATGCGACGTTCTCGGCAGTGAAGCCGAACTCGCGGAAGAGCACCTTGCCGTCGGCCGAAGCACCGAAGTGCTCCAGGGAAACGATGCGCCCGGCGTCTCCCACGTACTTGTGCCAGGTGAGCCCGATCCCTGCCTCCACCGAGACCCGCGCCTTCACCGACGGCGGCAGGACGCTGTCCCGGTACCCCTGGTCCTGCTCCTCGAACCACTCCACGGACGGCATCGACACCACCCGCGTCGGAACGCCGTCGGCCTGGAGCTGCTCGCGCGCCTCGACGGCGACGTGCACCTCGGACCCGGTCGCGATCAGGATGACCTGCGGCTCGCCGCCTTCGGCCTCGAACAGCACGTAACCGCCGCGCGCGGTGTCCTCGTTCGGCTCGTACGTCGGCACGCCCTGACGGGTCAGTGCCAGACCGTGCGGGGCGCCCTTGCCGAACTCCTTCGTCCAGCGCCTGAGGATCTCGCGCCAGGCGATCGCGGTCTCGTTGGCGTCGGCCGGGCGGACGATGTTCAGGCCCGGGATCGCCCGCAGCGAGGCCAGGTGCTCGATCGGCTGGTGGGTGGGGCCGTCCTCACCGAGGCCGATGGAGTCGTGCGTCCACACGTACGTCACCGGCAGGTGCATCAGCGCGGACAGGCGCACGGCGTTGCGCATGTAGTCGGAGAACACGAGGAACGTGCCGCCGTAGATACGGGTGTTGCCGTGCAGCGCGATGCCGTTCATCTCCGCGGCCATGGAGTGCTCGCGGATGCCGAAGTGGATCGTGCGGCCGTAGGGGCTCGCCTCCGGCAGCGGGTTGCCGACCGGGAGGAACGAGCTGTTCTTGTCGATCGTCGTGTTGTTCGACCCGGCGAGGTCGGCGGAGCCGCCCCACAGCTCGGGAATGACGGCACCCAGCGCCTGAAGCACCTTGCCGGAGGCGGCACGCGTGGCGACGCCCTTGCCCGCCTCGAAGACCGGGAGCTTCTCCTCCCAGCCGGTGGGCAGCTCGCCCTTGCTGATCCGGTCGTACTCGGCGGCGCGCTCGGGGTTGTTGTCCCGCCACTGCTGGAAGGACTTCTCCCACTCGGTCTTGGCCTCACGGCCCCGTCGCAGCGCCTCGCGGGTGTGCGCCAGGACCTCGTCCGAGACCTCGAAGGACTTCTCCGGGTCGAAGCCGAGGACCCGCTTGGTGGCCGCGACCTCGTCCTCACCCAGCGCGGAGCCGTGCGCGGCCTCGGTGTTCTGCGCGTTCGGCGCGGGCCAGGCGATGATCGAACGCATCGCGATGAAGGACGGCCGGTCCGTGACCTTCTTCGCCGCCTGGATCGCGTTGTAGATCGCGTGCGGGTCCAGGTCGCCGTCCGGCTTCGGGGCGACGCGCTGCACATGCCAGCCGTAGGCCTCGTACCGCCGAGCCGTGTCCTCGGAGACCGCGGTCGCCGTGTCGCCCTCGATGGAGATGTGGTTGTCGTCCCACAGAAGGATCAGGTTGCCGAGCTTCTGGTGCCCCGCCAGCGAGGACGCCTCCGCGGAGATGCCCTCCTGCAGGCAGCCGTCGCCGGCGATGCAGTAGATGAAGTGGTCGAAGGGGGACTCGCCCTGCGGGGCGTCCGGGTCGAACAGACCGCGCTCGTAGCGGGCGGCCATCGCCATGCCCACGGCGTTGGCGACACCCTGGCCCAGCGGACCGGTCGTCGTCTCCACGCCCACCGTGTGCCCGTACTCGGGGTGGCCGGGGGTCTGCGAGCCCCAGGTGCGGAAGGACTTCAGATCGTCCAGCTCCAGGCCGAAACCGGCCAGGTAGAGCTGGGTGTAGAGGGTCAGGGACGAGTGGCCGGCGGACAGCACGAAGCGGTCACGGCCCACCCAGTCGGCGTCGGCCGGGTCGTGGCGCATCACCTTCTGGAAGAGGGTGTAAGCGGCCGGAGCCAGGCTCATCGCCGTACCCGGATGGCCGTTTCCGACCTTCTGTACGGCATCGGCGGCCAGGACACGCGCGGTGTCGACCGCACGCTGGTCCAACTCGGTCCACTCGAGGTCTGTGGTGGTCGGCTTGGTGCTCACCCTGGGTCAGGGCTCCTCTCCACATGTCGAATGCCGGTGCACTGGGCGCCCACCGGCCGCTGCTGAGCCTACCCCTGTAAGTACGTGCGTCTTTTCGGGTCATTCCAGACTGCCGGGAGTCCAGGAAGTCCGCCTCCCGACCCGCCATATCCGCAGTCGGCAACTGAATACGGGCGCGCTCATCCGATCGCTCAATCGAGCTGGGTCCGGCTCGTGCTTCCCCCTCACTCACCAGCGGCACGGCCACCGCCCAACACGACCCACCCCCCGCGAAGGGCGCGCTTCGGGCAACGTCTAAAGTTGCGTGAGTACGCGCGAGCCTTTACTGGGCGTTCACAGCCACGGCTCGCTGGGATGTCTCTGTCAGGGGTGTGCGTGACGGCCGTCGAATCCCGTCCAGCGGGGGTGCTTGGTGCGAGCAAGAGCCCGAGCCACCGGCCGTTCGGGGCCCGTGTAAAGGCGTTCGTGGCACTGACCAAGCCGCGGATCATCGAGCTGCTGCTGATCACCACGGTCCCGGTGATGTTCCTCGCCCAGCAGGGCGTGCCGGACCTGAAGCTGGTCCTGCTCACCTGCGTCGGCGGCTACCTGTCCGCAGGCGGCGCCAACGCGCTGAACATGTACATCGACCGCGACATCGACGCGCTCATGGACCGCACCTCCCAGCGCCCGCTGGTCACCGGCATGGTCAGCCCGCGCGAGTGCCTCGCCTTCGGCATCACGCTGGCGGTCGTCTCGACGCTCCTGTTCGGCTTCACCGTCAACTGGCTGTCGGCGTGGCTGTCGCTCGGAGCCCTCCTTTTCTACGTCGTCGTCTACACGATGATCCTCAAGCGCCGTACCTCGCAGAACATCGTGTGGGGCGGCATCGCCGGCTGCATGCCGGTGCTCATCGGCTGGTCCTCCGTCACCGACTCCATGTCGTGGGCGCCGGTCATCCTCTTCCTCGTCATGTTCTTCTGGACGCCGCCGCACTACTGGCCGCTGTCCATGAAGGTCAGGGAGGACTACGCGCGCGTGGGCGTGCCGATGCTGCCGGTCATCGCCTCCAACAAGGTGGTCGCCCGGCAGATCGTGATCTACAGCTGGGTGATGGTCGCGGTCTCCCTGCTGCTGACCCCGCTCGGCTACACCGGCTGGTTCTACACGGCGGTCGCGCTGGCGGCGGGCGGCTGGTGGCTGTGGGAGGCGCACGCGCTGCAGAACCGGGCGAAGGCGGAGGCCACCGGGGTGAAGCTGAAGGAGATGCGGCTCTTCCACTGGTCGATCACGTATGTCTCGCTGCTGTTCGTCGCGGTGGCGGTGGATCCGTTCCTCCGCTGACGAACACCTCGGGGCAGCCGACGTACGTCACAGGGCACTGCTCTCGCCAGTCGATCTACTCGTCGGTAGCATCCTGACCATGGCAGACACGCAGCAGGTTGACCCCAAGGACGAGCGCAGGGTGGCCCGGATCGCCCGGCAGATCGACTCCTTCTCCAAGGCCCACGGCGGCGCCGAGGGCCAGGTCGCGTACATCGGGCGGCGCGGGGCCCGCATCGTGCTCGTCGGAGAGGACGGCACCTGGGGCGACGTCGTGGCGCCCACCTACGCCGTGGCCGAGAAGGCGGTGGAGAAGTCCGGCATCACCGTCCACGAGGCGTTCGACGGCGAGTTCGCGGGCAAGGTGAAGACCGGCCCGTACGAGTGGACGCGCATGGCGGGGATCCAGGTGGGCGGCACGCGCACCGCCCAGTAGCAACACCTCACGCCGGGTTCACCCGTTAGGACCTTCAGGAGGCACGGTCCAGTCACGGGAGTCCGGATGATCGAAACGCCGTCCCTGGTGGACCAGTACTGCCACGGCGTGGTCCGTACCGAGCTGGGTCTCGGCACCTTCGAGGCCCACCTCGCCCGTACCGAGGGGCCGCCCGCCGCCGGTACGACGCTTTTCGACACCCAGACGGGCTTCGCCGTACGCCGCTGGTGTCCGCCGCTGCTCGGTCTGGAGCCGCACTGCCCGCCGGCCCGCTATCTCGCCCGTCGGCGGGAACTCGGCGTCCTGGAGTCGGGGCGCAGGCTGCTGCGCGGCAGCGGCATCACCACCTACCTCGTCGACACCGGGCTGCCCGGCGATCTGACCGGGCCCGCCGAGATGGCGTCCGCCGGGGAAGCCGAGGCACACGAGATCGTCCGCCTGGAGCTGCTCGCCGAACAGGTGGCCGACACCTCCGGCACCGTCGAGGGGTTCCTCGCCAATCTCGCCGAGTCGATCCACGGGGCGGCGGCACACGCGGTGGCGTTCACCTCGGTGGCCGGCGTACGGCACGGTCTGGCGCTCGCGCCGGAGCCGCCGGGCCCGGGGGAGGTGCGCGGCGCGGCCGGCCGCTGGCTGGCGGGCCGCAGAGTCGGAGGCACCCTCTCGGACCCGGTGCTGCTGCGCCATCTGCTGTGGAGCGCGGTGGCCTCGGGCCGGCCGCTCCAGCTCCACGCCGGCCTCGGCGAACCGGGCCTGCGCATCGACCGCACCGACCCCGTCCTGCTCACCGACTTCGTGCGCGCCAGTGCCGGTCTCGGAACGGACCTCGTCCTGCTGCACGGCTATCCGTACCACCGGCACGCGGCGCACCTGGCCGGTGTCTTCCCGCACGTCTACGCGGACCTGGGCGCGGCCCTGGTGCGCACCGGCGCCCGGGCCGCCGCCGTCCTGGCCGAGGTCCTGGAGCTGGCGCCCTTCGGCAAGGTCCTCTTCTCCAGCGGCGCCCACGGCCTGCCCGAACTCCATGTGGTCGGCGCCCGCCTCTTCCGCGAGGCGCTGTCCCGGCTGCTGGGCGGCTGGGTCGCCGAGGGCGCCTGGTCGCTCGCGGACGCGCAGCGGGTGGCGGGGATGATCGCGGCGGGGAACGCGCGGCGGGTCTACGGGCTGGAGTGAGCCGTACGGCCGGGGCGCGGGTCCGTCAGGCGTTGGTGAGGGCCGACTCCGTCGAGGGACCCGGAAGGCCGGCGGTCACGCCGGTGCGCTCCCGCAGTGACAGCAGCACCCGGAGCACCCCGATCCACACCAGGCAGGAGCCGAACATGTGGAAGCCGACCAGAAGCTCCGGAAGGTGCGTGAAGTACTGCACGTAGCCGATGACGCCCTGGCCGAGGAGGATCAGGAACAGCTCACGGGTGCGGTGCAGCGGGCCGACCGGCGCGTCGACCGCCCTCAGGACGAACCACAGGGCGAACGTCAGCGTCACCACGATCCAGGCGAGCACGGCGTGCCCCTTGGCGACGGTCTCCCAGTCGACGTGCATCCGATCGACCTCGCGGGAGTCGCCCGCGTGCGGTCCCGCACCGGTGACGACCGTGCCGACCGCGATCAGCAGCACGGAGGCGACCACCAGGAACCACACCAACTGCTGGACGGCTTTGCCGACCAGCGGGCGCGGTGCCTCGTCGCCCTCCCGTGTGCGCTGCCACATCACCGTGGCCACCGTGATGAGCGCGGTGGACAGCAGGAAGTGGGCGGCGACGGTGTACGGGTTGAGGCCGACCAGGACCACGATGCCGCCGAGGACCGCGTTGCTCATCACGATCCAGAACTGCGCCCAGCCGAGCCGGGTGAGGCTGCGCCGCCGCGGCTTCTCCGAACGGGCCGCGACGATCGCCCAGCCGACGGCCGCGCACAGCACGTACGTCAACATGCGGTTGCCGAACTCGATGGCGCCGTGCCAGCCCATGGCGCGGGTCGTGGTCAGCGAGCCGTCCGTGCACTCGGGCCAGGTCGGGCAGCCCAGCCCGGAGCCGGTCAGGCGCACGGCACCGCCGGTCACGACGATCACCACCGACATCAGGAGCGCGGCGAGCGCCGCCCGCTGAACCGTCCTGGGATGCGGGGTCCAGCGTGCGGCGATGAAGGCGAGCGGGTTGCGCACGGCCGCTACGGCGTCGGCGCGGGTCACGTTTGGCACGCCTTTCATGGTAGGGGGCCGCTTGTGCACGCTTTCACGAGGGGTCGGCCCAGGCGGAGCGGGTCACTCCCAGCGGAAGAACCTCCCGGCCGCTGCCAGCCCCACCACGGCCCACACCGCCAGGACGGCCAGGTCGCCCCAGGGCGTTCCGGCCCCGTGCTGCAGCACGGACCTGAGGCCGTCGGAGAGGGCGGAGATCGGAAGCAGCCCGAGCACGTCCTGGGCGCCGGAGGGGAACTTGTCCAGCGGCACGATCACACCGCCGCCCACGAGCAGCAGCAGGAACACCAGGTTGGCGGCGGCCAGGGTGGCCTCCGCCTTCAGCGTGCCCGCCATCAGCAGGCCGAGCCCGGAGAAGGCGGCCGTGCCGAGGACCAGCAGGAACAGCATGGCGAGGGGGTTGCCGTGCGGCGACCAGCCCAGCGCGAACGCGATCACCGTCAGCAGGACCACCTGGAGGACCTCGGTGACGAGGACGGAGGCCGTCTTGGCGGTCATCAGCCCCCAGCGGGGGAGCGGGGAGGACGCGAGCCGTTTCAGCACGCCGTAGCGGCGCTCGAAGCCGGTCGCGATGGCCTGTCCCGTGAACGCGGTCGACATCACGGCGAGCGCCAGGATGCCGGGGGCGAGGAAGTCGACGGCCTTGCCCGCGCCGGTGTCGACGATGTCGACCGAGCTGAAGAGGACCAGCAGCAGCGTGGGGATGACGACTGTCAGGAGCAGCTGCTCGCCGTTGCGCAGCAGCATCCGCGTCTCGAGCGCGGCCTGCGCGGCGATCATGCGGCGCAGAGGGGCGGCGCCCGGCTTGGGCGTGTAGGTGCCGACGGTGGTCACGAGCGCAACTCCTTGCCGGTCAGCTCCGGGCTGTGTTTTCCCGGGGGCCGACCCCCGGGCCCCCGGCCGGTCGCTGTGCGGGCCAAAATCATGAGCGCAACTCCTTGCCGGTCAGCTCCAGGAAGACGTCCTCCAGGGTGTGCCGTTCGACCGAGATCCGGTCCGGCATCACCCCGTGCTGTGCGCACCACGAGGTGACCGTGGCCAGCAGCTGCGGATCGACCTTGCCCATGACCCGGTACGCGCCCGGCGTCAGCTCCGCCGCGGAGCAGTCGGCCGGGAGCGCCTTCAGCAGGGAGCCGACGTCGAGGCCGGGCCGGCCGGTGAAGCGGAGCGTGTTCTCCGCGCCGCCGCGGCACAGCTCCTCCGGGTGGCCCTGGGCGATGACCCGGCCCGCGTCGATGATCGCGACGTCGTCGGCGAGCTGCTCGGCCTCGTCCATGTAGTGGGTGGTCAGGATCACGGAGACGCCGTCGCTGCGCAGGTCGCGGACGAGGTCCCAGGTGGCCCGGCGGGCCTGTGGGTCGAGGCCGGCGGTCGGCTCGTCCAGGAACACCAGCTCGGGGCGGCCGATGACGGCCATGGCGAGCGCGAGCCGCTGCTGTTGCCCGCCCGACAGGCGCCGGTACGGCGTCCGCCCGCAGCCGCCGAGCCCCAGCCGCTCGATGAGCGCGTCCACTTCGAGGGGGTGCGCGTGCAGTTTGGCCACGTGGCGGAGCATCTCCTCCGCCCGTGCACCCGAGTACACGCCGCCGGACTGGAGCATCACACCGATCCGGGGTCGCAGCGCGGCGGCCTCCCGGACCGGGTCGAGGCCCAGGACGCGCACCGTGCCGGAGTCCGGCTTCCGGTAGCCCTCGCAGGTCTCGACCGTGGTCGTCTTTCCCGCCCCGTTGGGGCCGAGAACAGCGGTGATGCCCGCCCGGGCCACCAGGTCGAGCCCGTTCACCGCGGTCTTCGTGCCATACCGCTTCACCAGGGCCTGTACCTGGACGACCGGCTCACTTCCCATGGGTCCAGAGTCTAGGTAGGCGCGTCGGGCGCCGGACGAGGGGGGCCGGAAACCGATTGCACCGAGCCCGACCGCGTCCGGAAACTACTCGTCACGCGGCCTGTGCAGTGCCAGCCACCGCTCCGCGTAGGCCACCGCGTCCGAGACCGGGAACAGCCGCGCGTCGGCCGCGGCCACTTTCCCGCGTACGACGGGCCGGTCCCGCTCGAAGTCGTGCCCCAGCTCGTCGAAGCGCTCCGAAGTGATCGACACCTCGGTCACCACTTCCCACCCGTTCGGTCCGGGCCGCCCCACCCGGACGACCGGCGAGGGGATGCGGTACTCGGCCAGATGGAAGCAGGTGCAGGAGTCGTATCCGGCCCCCAGGAGCAGTACCCGGGCGCCCAGGGCCTCCAGCCGTGCCAGCGGGCTGCGCTCGCCCAGGCGGCAGTCGGGCGAGTGACCCTCGACGATCTCCGCGGCGTGCGGGCCGACCGCGGCGAAGGACGTCTGGGGGTGCGCGCTGCGCAGGGCGCCCGGCCAGGTGCGTACGGTCTCCGGGATCACGCCGACCCCGCGCGTGGGCGTGGTCCGTGGGTCGTAGGCGGGCATGGTGGCCCGGATGGTCTCCCACCACTCCTCGGGCACCGGCGGATTGCTCCACAGCGCCGGGTCGGACAGATCGCCGGACTGTGTCGGCACCGCCAGTGTGCCGTTCGGGCCAAGGGCGTCGAGCAGTCCCTGGACGACCGCGACGGCACCTCCGTTGACCCAGCCGAGCGAGCTGAGCGAGGAGTGCACAAGGAGGATCTCGCCGGGCCTGACGCCGAGCGCGCTCAGCTGTGCGCGAAGACCGTCCCTGGTGACAAGAGGGCCGGTCGGGAGGGGTATGGGCATGGCCTCGCAGTCTTGTCCAGACCGCCGGTGACCGCCACCGCTTTGATCGATCGCGGCGCGTTTCCGCAGGTCGGCTTAGGCACGCCTAAGTGACGTACCGCACCGGCGGCCCGTCCGGACGGCGCTTGTCAGCTTCTGCGGAATTACGCAACAATGGCGTTGTGAAAAACGTCGGCGAGGCTCGGGAGACCCCGGTGGGGGCCCCTCAGGAGGAGCTCGCGACCGGAGAGCGCTCGACGCGCAACCGGGTCGCGCGGTCCATCCTGGACCACGGCCCGTCGACCGTCGCCGAGCTGGCCGGACGGCTGGGACTCACCCAGGCGGCCGTACGCCGCCATCTGGACGCGCTCGTCGCCGACGACGTCGTGGAGGCGCGCGAGCAGCGCGTGTACGGCACGCGCACGCGCGGGCGGCCCGCCAAGGTCTTCGCGCTCACGGACTGTGGCCGCGACGCCTTCGACCAGTCGTACGACAAGCTCGCCGCGGACGCCCTGCGCTGGATCGCCGAGCGCGAGGGCGGTGAGGCGGCCGTCGCCGCGTTCGCCCGCGCCCGGCTCGCCGCCCAGGCCGGCGCCTACCGCGAGGCGATCGAGGCCGTTGCCCCGGACCAGCGCACCGAAGCGCTGGCCAAGGCCCTGAGTGCGGACGGGTACGCTGCTACGGCGCGCAGCGCACCGGTCGGCGAGCAGCTGTGCCAGCACCACTGCCCGGTCGCCCATGTCGCAGAGCAGTTCCCGCAGCTGTGCGAGGCCGAGACGGAGGTCTTCTCCCAACTGCTCGGTACGCACGTCCAGCGACTGGCCACGATCGCGCACGGCGACGGCGTCTGCACGACGTTCATCCCCAAGGCGGCGCACAAGACGCCCCGCAAGCCTTCGAAGATTTCCGAGACCGCTCACAACGCATCCGCAAGCACGGCCGGGAGGAACCCCGCATGACTCTCCCCACGGAGACTGCCCACCCTGAGCTCGAGGGCCTGGGCAAGTACGAATACGGCTGGGCCGACTCCGACGCGGCCGGTGCCTCCGCCAGGCGTGGCCTCAACGAGGAGGTCGTCCGCGACATCTCGGCGAAGAAGTCCGAGCCGGAGTGGATGACCAAGCTGCGCCTGAAGGGCCTGAAGCTCTTCGAGAAGAAGCCCATGCCGAACTGGGGCTCGGACCTGTCCGGCATCGACTTCGACAACATCAAGTACTTCGTGCGCTCCACGGAGAAGCAGGCGGAGTCCTGGGAAGACCTCCCCGAGGACATCAAGAACACGTACGACAAGCTCGGCATCCCGGAGGCGGAGAAGCAGCGCCTCGTGGCCGGTGTCGCGGCCCAGTACGAGTCGGAGGTCGTCTACCACCAGATCCGTGAGGACCTGGAGCAGCAGGGCGTCATCTTCCTCGACACCGACACCGCGCTGAAGGAGCACCCGGAGCTCTTCAAGGAGTACTTCGGCACGGTCATCCCGGCCGGTGACAACAAGTTCGCCGCGCTGAACACCGCCGTGTGGTCCGGCGGCTCCTTCATCTACGTGCCGAAGGGCGTGCACGTGGAGATCCCGCTGCAGGCCTACTTCCGCATCAACACGGAGAACATGGGCCAGTTCGAGCGGACCCTGATCATCGTCGACGAGGGCGCCTACGTCCACTACGTCGAGGGTTGTACGGCCCCGATCTACAAGAGCGACTCCCTGCACAGCGCGGTCGTCGAGATCATCGTCAAGAAGAACGCCCGCTGCCGCTACACGACCATCCAGAACTGGTCGAACAACGTCTACAACCTGGTCACCAAGCGCGCCGTGGCCTACGAGGGCGCGACCATGGAGTGGGTCGACGGCAACATCGGCTCCAAGGTGACGATGAAGTACCCGGCCGTCTACCTCATGGGCGAGCACGCCAAGGGCGAGACCCTCTCCATCGCCTTCGCGGGCGAGGGCCAGCACCAGGACGCGGGCGCCAAGATGGTCCACATGGCGCCGAACACGTCGTCCAACATCGTGTCGAAGTCCGTCGCTCGCGGTGGCGGCCGCACGTCCTACCGTGGTCTGATCGAGATCGGCGAGGGCGCCGCCGGGTCGAAGTCGAACGTGCTGTGCGACGCGCTCCTCGTCGACACCATCTCCCGGTCTGACACGTACCCGTACGTGGACGTCCGTGAGGACGACGTCTCCATGGGCCACGAGGCCACCGTCTCGAAGGTCTCCGAGGACCAGCTCTTCTACCTGATGAGCCGCGGCCTGTCCGAGGACGAGGCGATGGCGATGATCGTGCGCGGCTTCGTCGAGCCGATCGCCAAGGAGCTGCCCATGGAGTACGCGCTGGAGCTCAACCGGCTGATCGAGCTGCAGATGGAGGGCGCGGTCGGCTGACGACCGCCCGCCGGAGCAAGCAGCACGCAGATTTCTGACGCAGGAAGAGAGCACAACGACAGCCATGGCTGAGGCCCAGAACATTCCGGTGGGTTCGACCACCGCCGGCTCGATCGCGGTCGCCGCCGAGTCGACCGTCGCCACGCGCATGAGCGCGCCGCCGTCCTTCGACGTGGCGGACTTCCCGGTGCCGCACGGCCGCGAGGAGGAGTGGCGGTTCACGCCGCTGGAGCGTCTGCGCGGTCTGCACGACGGGACCGCCGTCGCGAACGGCGGAGGCGTGACGGTGGCCGTCGGGGCCCCCGAGGGCGTCACCGTCGAGAGCGTCGGCCGCGACGACGCGCGGCTCGGCAAGGCGGGCACCCCGGTGGACCGCGTCGCCGCCCAGGCGTACTCCGCCTTCGAGAAGGCCTCGGTCGTGACCGTCGCCAAGGACACCGTCCTCACCGAGCCGATCCGTATCGCGGTGCACGGCGAGGGCGGGACCGCCTTCGGCCACCAGGTCATCGAGCTGGGCGCGTTCGCCGAGGCCGTCGTCGTCATCGACCACACCGGTGACGCGGTGCTCGCCGCCAACGTCGACTACATCCTGGGTGACGGCGCCAAGCTGACCGTCGTCTCCGTCCAGGACTGGGACGACGAGGCCGTGCACGTGGCCCAGCACAACGCGCTGGTCGGCCGGGACGCGAGCTTCAAGTCCGTGGTCGTGACCTTCGGCGGCGACGTGGTCCGTCTGCACCCGCGGGTGAGCTACGCCGGCACCGGCGGCGAGGCCGAGCTGTTCGGCCTGTACTTCACCGACCAGGGCCAGCACCAGGAGCACCGTCTCTTCGTCGACCACAACACCCCGCACTGCAAGTCGAACGTCGTCTACAAGGGCGCGCTCCAGGGCGACGCCGCGCACGCCGTGTGGATCGGTGACGTGCTCATCGAGGCCAAGGCCGAGGGCACGGACACGTACGAGATGAACCGCAACCTCGTCCTGACGGACGGCGCCCGCGTCGACTCGGTCCCCAACCTGGAGATCGAGACCGGCGAGATCGTCGGCGCCGGCCACGCCAGCGCCACCGGCCGCTTCGACGACGAGCAGCTGTTCTACCTGATGGCCCGCGGTATCCCGGAGCACGAGGCGCGTCGCCTGGTGGTCCGCGGCTTCTTCGCCGAGCTGGTCCAGCAGATCGGTGTCGCGGACATCGAGGAGCGGCTGATCGCCAAGATCGAAGAGGAGCTGGAGGCGTCCGTCGCATGAGCGCCTTCGTACGTGTCTGCGGTCTGAGCGAGCTGGAGGAGGACACCCCGAAGCGGGTGGAACTCGACGGCACGCCCATCTCCGTCGTGCGCACCGAGGGCGAGGTGTTCGCGATCAACGACATCTGCTCGCACGCGAACGTCTCCCTGTCCGAGGGCGAGGTCGACGACTGCCACATCGAGTGCTGGCTGCACGGCTCGCGCTTCGACCTCCGCTCCGGCAAGCCGGACGCCCTTCCCGCGACGCGCCCCGTCCCCGTATACCCCGTAAAGATCGAAGGGGACGACGTGCTCGTCTCCCTCACCCAGGAGTCCTGAGGCACCCATGGCAACGCTTGAAATCCGAGACCTGCACGTCACCGTCGAGGCCGACAACGCCACGAAGGAGATCCTCAAGGGCGTCGACCTCACCGTGAAGCAGGGCGAGACGCACGCCATCATGGGCCCCAACGGCTCCGGCAAGTCGACCCTCGCCTACTCCCTCGCGGGTCACCCGAAGTACACGATCACCAGCGGCACCGTGCTGCTCGACGGCGAGGACGTCCTTGCGATGTCCGTCGACGAGCGCGCCCGCGCGGGCCTGTTCCTGGCGATGCAGTACCCGGTCGAGGTCCCCGGCGTCTCGGTCTCCAACTTCCTGCGCACCTCCGCCACCGCCATCCGCGGCGAGGCCCCGAAGCTGCGCACCTGGGTGAAGGAGGTCAAGGAGGCCATGGAGCGCCTCAACATGGACCCGTCCTTCGCCGAGCGCAACGTGAACGAGGGCTTCTCCGGCGGTGAGAAGAAGCGCCACGAGATCCTCCAGCTGGAGCTGCTCAAGCCGAAGGTCGCGATCCTGGACGAGACCGACTCCGGCCTGGACGTCGACGCGCTTCGCATCGTCTCCGAGGGCGTCAACCGCGTCCGCGAGACCGGCGAGGTCGGCACCCTGCTGATCACGCACTACACGCGCATCCTGCGCTACATCAAGCCCGACTTCGTCCACGTCTTCTCCGCCGGCCGGATCGTGGAGTCCGGCGGCGCCGAGCTCGCCGACAAGCTGGAGGACGAGGGCTACGAGGCATACACGAAGGGTGGCGCATCCGCGTGACACAGCTGCCGGGCCTCCTCGACACCGAGGCGATCCGTAAGGACTTCCCCGTCCTGGACCGGCTGGTCCACGACGGCAAGAAGCTCGTGTACCTGGACAACGCGGCGACGTCGCAGAAGCCGCGCCAGGTGCTGGACGCCCTCAGCGAGTACTACGAGCGCTACAACGCCAACGTCCACCGCGGTGTGCATGTGCTCGCCGAGGAGGCCACGGCGCTGTACGAGGGCGCGCGCGACAAGGTCGCCGAGTTCATCAACGCGCCGAGCCGCGACGAGGTGATCTTCACCAAGAACGCCTCCGAGTCGCTGAACCTCGTGGCGAACATGCTCGGATGGGCCGACGAGCCCTACCGGGTGGACTCCGAGACCGAGATCGTCATCACGGAGATGGAGCACCACTCCAACATCGTGCCGTGGCAGCTGCTGGCGCAGCGCACGGGCGCGAAGCTGAAGTGGTTCGGTCTCACGGACGACGGCCGGCTGGACCTGTCCAACATCGACGAGATCATCACGGAGAAGACGAAGATCGTCTCCTTCGTGCTGGTGTCGAACATCCTGGGCACCGTGAACCCGGTCGAGGCGATAGTGCGCCGCGCCCAGGAGGTCGGCGCCCTGGTCTGCGTCGACGCCTCCCAGGCCGCGCCGCACATGCCGCTGGACGTGCAGGCCCTCCAGGCCGACTTCGTGGCCTTCACCGGTCACAAGATGTGCGGCCCGACCGGTATCGGCGTGCTGTGGGGACGCCAGGAGCTGCTGGAGGACCTGCCTCCGTTCCTGGGCGGCGGCGAGATGATCGAGACGGTGTCGATGCACTCGTCGACGTACGCTCCGGCCCCGCACAAGTTCGAGGCGGGCACCCCGCCGATCGCGCAGGCGGTCGGTCTGGGCGCGGCCATCGACTACCTCAACTCGATCGGCATGGACAAGATCCTCGCCCACGAGCACGCGCTCACCGAGTACGCGGTGAAGCGGCTGAGCGAGGTTCCCGACCTGAAGATCATCGGCCCGGGCACGGCCGAGGACCGGGGCGCGGCGATCTCCTTCACACTCGGCGACATCCACCCGCACGACGTGGGCCAGGTCCTCGACGAGCAGGGCATCGCGGTCCGCGTCGGGCACCACTGCGCCCGCCCGGTGTGCCTCAGGTACGGAATTCCTGCGACCACGCGAGCGTCGTTCTATCTGTACTCCACGCCGGCCGAGATCGACGCTCTGGTCGAGGGCCTGGAGCACGTACGGAACTTCTTCGGCTGAAGGGCGTGAGCTGAAACGTGAAGCTGGACTCCATGTACCAGGAAGTCATCCTGGACCACTACAAGAACCCGCACGGGCGGGGCTTGCGGGATGGCGACGCCGAGGTGCACCACGTGAACCCGACGTGCGGCGACGAGATCACCCTTCGCGTGAAGTACGACGGCACGACGATCAAGGACGTCTCGTACGAGGGCCAGGGCTGCTCCATCAGCCAGGCCTCGGCCTCCGTACTGAACGAGCTCCTCGTCGGCAAGGAGCTGGCCGAGGCGCAGAAGATCCAGGAGACCTTCCTGGAGCTGATGCAGTCCAAGGGCAGGATCGAGCCCGACGACGCGATGGAGGACGTCCTGGAGGACGCGGTCGCGTTCGCCGGGGTGTCCAAGTACCCGGCGCGGGTGAAGTGCGCCCTCCTGAGCTGGATGGCGTGGAAGGACGCGACGGCCCAGGCACTGGTCGGAGCCGAGGCCGAAAGGAAGACGGCATGAGCGACACCGTGGAGATGAAGCCGGTCTCGGAGGAGGAGCTCCGCGAGGCCCTGATGGACGTCGTCGACCCCGAGCTGGGCATCGACGTCGTCAACCTCGGCCTGATCTACGGCATCCACATCGACGAAACGGCGAACATCGCCACCGTCGACATGACCTTGACCTCGGCGGCCTGCCCGCTGACGGACGTCATCGAGGACCAGGCCAAGTCCGCCACGGACGGTCTCGTCAGCGAGCTGCGCATCAACTGGGTCTGGATGCCGCCGTGGGGCCCCGACAAGATCACGGACGACGGCCGCGAGCAGCTGCGCGCGCTCGGGTTCAACGTCTGAGATCCACGAGCCACGAGCCGGGAGAAACGGCGAGGTCCCATGGGGCCTCGCCGTTTCGCGTGCCCGGGCGGGTTCAGGCGAGTCCGTCCACCAGACGGAACGCCGAGTCCGCCCGGTACAGGTCGCCGGCCTGGTACGGGTCCAGCTTGAGCTGGAAGTTCTGGTGGCGCAGGAAGCGGCCGGGGTAGTTGACCGACTCAAGCATGATCGCTCCGTAGTACGACGACGGGCGGGGACAGAAGGTGGCGTCCTGCCGGAACAGGGAGGAGCCGTCGTCGGGCTCGTCGCGCAGCAGGAAGTTCCGGTGGCGCAGGTAGCTGCCGTCGGCGGTGGCGAAGGAGTAGCAGGTGGCGTCCGCCAGGCCTTCGACGACCTTGAAGGTGGCGTCACGGCGGGCCGGAGCGGAGCCGATCGGGTCGAGCTTCACGTAGTCACCGCTGATGTGCCAGTAGCGGTCGGGGTAGTTGACCGAGCGGACCGAGCTCCAAGTGGCGGACGGCGTCGATTTCGGGGGCTTGGTGGCGGACGGCTTCGAGGCGTGAGCGGCGGGCTCTGCCCCGGCCGTGTGCTCGGCGGCCTCGGGGGAGGGCGAGTCGGCCTTGGTGGCCGGGGACGCCTTGCCGGGCGTCAGGCCGCTCTTCCCGCTGGGTGCCGCCACCGGGGAGGCAGGCAGCGAGAAGTCGGGCACGTCCGGGTCGCCCAGCGCGACGGCGGCGTCCTGCGCGCGCTTCGGTGACGGGGAGTCATCTGCCTTGCCCAGCAAGGAGATCGCTATCGCACTGGAGGAGAAGACGGCCACGGCGAGCAGCCCTGCCGCCCAGAGTCTGCGGGATCCCGGTGTCCGGGCCTCGCCCGGGACATCACCGGTCTCCCACACCGGGGAAGGGGCGGGCCGGTCCGGAGCGGGTGGGGGGTTGGTGTCTGGCATGCGCGGTTCCCTCGGCGTCGCTGTACGGCGGAGGCGGAATCGTCAGAAAGCGGGTCGTGGCACAACGGGAGAAAGCGGGGAAGACAGGGGCCGACCCGGGGCACGGGCACGCGGAACGGCGGCTTCCGTGAAGGCCGGGTGATCGACCGGTGAAACAGTAGTGGACATGACGGGTTCTCAGCACCCGTTTGAGAGAGCGGTTTCTCGGCGGCGCACCCACGCGTCCCCATTTCGTGCGCACCGCGATGTGTACGGTCGTACACATCGATGCGTACACTCGTCCGCATGGGATACGCGTTCCTCTCCGGGGCCATCGCCGCCGAAGTCGCGGCCACGACCGCCATGAAGTACAGCGACGGGTTCAGCAGGCTCGGGCCCTCGCTGGTGACCCTCCTCGGCTATGTCGTCTCCTTCCTGCTGCTCGCGCAGACCCTTAAGACCTTGTCGATCGGGACCGCGTACGCGATCTGGTCCGGCGCCGGCACCGCGACCGTCGCCATGATCGGGCTGGTGCTGTTCGGGGAGGGGCTGGGCCTTGCGAAGATCGCCGGGATCGCGCTGATCGTCGGCGGGGTGGTGGTCCTGAACCTGGGAGGTGCACACTGATGCCCCGCCGCTATGACCCCGAGCGGCGCCGGCGCATCATCGACGCGGCGATCCGGGTGGTGGGACAGAAGGGGATCGCCGGACTGAGCCACCGCTCGGTCGCCGCCGAGGCCGACGTGCCGCTCGGCTCCACGACGTACCACTTCAGGACCCTCGACGAGCTGATGGTCGCCGCGCTGCGGCAGGCGAACGAGGGGTTCGCCGGGACGCTCACCGAGAGCGGCCTGCTGGAGAACGCCGAGGGCGACCTCGCGGCGGACCTCGCCCGGCTGCTGGGTCAGTGGCTGGGCGGCGACCGCGCGGGCGTGGAGCTGGAGTACGAGCTGTATCTCGCGGCCCTGCGCCGCCCGGCGCTACGGCCCGTCGCGGCCGAGTGGATGGAGCAGACCGCCGAGTCGCTGGTGCGGCGTACGGATCCGGCCACGGCGCGGGCACTGCTCGCCCTGCTGGACGGGATCTGTCTGCAGGTACTGCTGACGGGGGCGCCGTACGACGAGGAGTACGCGCGGGAGGCCCTGGCACGGGTCATCCCCTGATCCGTGCCCGACTCCGGCGACGAGGCTGACCGGCACCTGAGACGTCCGCGCACCGGTTCGCCCCTGCGCGCCCGGCCACGTTAGGTTTCCCCTATGACCGACACGACTGCTCCCCGTACCACCGGTGCCGTGGCCGCCGGCCTCGCCACCGTCGCCGCCGACGGCACCGTTCTCGACACCTGGTTCCCCGCGCCCGAGCTGGCCGACGAGCCCGGCCCGTCCGGCACCGAGCGGCTGTCCGCCGAGAAGGCAGTGGAGCTGCTCGGCGAAGGCGCCGCCAAGGCGATCGGCCCGGACGCGCGCCGGGGCGTCGAGGTGGTCGCGGTGCGCACGGTCATCACCTCGCTGGACGAGAAGCCGATCGACACGCACGACGTCTATCTGCGCCTCCACCTGCTCTCCCACCGCCTGGTCAAGCCGCACGGCCAGAACCTGGAGGGCATCTTCGGCCTCCTGGCCAACGTCGCCTGGACCTCGCTCGGCCCGGTCGCCGTCGACGACGTGGAGAAGGTGCGCCTGAACGCCCGGGCCGAGGGCCTGCACCTGCAGGTGACCTCCATCGACAAGTTCCCGCGCATGACGGACTACGTGGCCCCCAAGGGCGTCCGCATCGCCGACGCCGACCGGGTCCGCCTCGGCGCGCACCTCGCCGAGGGCACCACGGTCATGCACGAGGGCTTCGTGAACTTCAACGCCGGCACGCTCGGCACCTCCATGGTCGAGGGCCGCATCTCCGCGGGCGTCGTGGTCGGCGACGGCTCGGACATCGGCGGCGGCGCGTCCACCATGGGCACGCTGTCCGGCGGCGGCAACGTGATCATCTCCATCGGCGAGCGCTGCCTGATCGGCGCGGAGGCGGGCGTCGGCATCGCCCTCGGCGACGAGTGCGTCGTCGAGGCCGGCCTGTACGTCACCGCCGGCACCCGGGTCACCCTGCCCGACGGCCAGATCGTCAAGGCCCGCGAGCTCAACGGCGCCTCCAACATCCTCTTCCGCCGCAACTCCGTCACCGGCAAGGTCGAGGCCCGCCCGAACAACGCGGTCTGGGGCGGTCTGAACGAGATCCTGCACAGCCACAACTGACAACGGCAACGGCGGGCGTGACCTGCGGCCGCCTCATCGATCAACGCCCTGACCTGCTGCCGAGCTGCCGGCAGTCGTCGGCGTTGGTCATCGTTGAGCGCCCTTCCACGGCCCGGGGACGGCCCGGGAGGGCGCTCGTGTCCTGTCCCGGATGGCAGTGGGCGGGACGAGGTTCTGACCTGCGATCGCCCCTAGGTTGTTCATCGCGGAAGTCCACCGATCGGTCGGGAGATGCCGTGCCCCTGCAGATGAAGTTGGTTGCTATAACCCTCGACTGCCCTGATCCGCTGGCTTTGGCGGCCTTCTATCAGCAGGCCACCGGTCTCGAACCCCACCCGAAGTCGGACGCCGACTTCGCCGGTCTCAACGGTGAAGACGGACTCTTCATCGGTTTTCAACGGGTCGACGACTACCGGGCTCCGCGCTGGCCTGAACAAACCGTTCCCCAGCAGCTTCACATCTGCTTCAAGGTCGAGGACGACTTGGACGAAGCCGAAGCCCGCCTGCTGGAGCTGGGCGCGGGCAAGCCGGATCACCAGCCTCATGAGGCTGCCAGGGCGCGGGTTCTCACCGATCCGGCTGGACATCCCTTCTGCATCACCAGCAGCTGACCGGAGGTCGTCGCCTATGGGTGGCGGCCGCTCACCTGCGTAGTCTCTGACCTGGGACTCTTGCGCTGGGATCCGCGGTGGTTCGCCGTTGTCGCTGTCAGCCCGCGATGGCTATGCCGACGATCGCCACCGCCAAGCCGACTACGCCGGCCCGCGAATCGGGCAGGCTTGTGACCTGTACCAGGCGGGGCGCCGCCACCGGCGGCGGCGATCGGCACGCCGTCGAGACCTGCTGCGGAACGCGCCGCGGTGATCACGCCGTGACCAGCCGCTCGTACTCCGCCAGCAACCCGTCGACCGTCTCACTGCTGGCGGGCCGCAGCGGCGCGCGGACCGGGCCCGCAGGCAGGCCGAGTGCCCCCAGCAGGCCCTTGGCGGTGACCGTGCCGGGCAGGCCGGCGGACATCATCAGGTCGATCAGCGGGGTGGCCTGTTGCTGCAACCGGGCCGCACGAGCCGTCTCCCCCGCGTCGAACGCGTCCAGGACCGACCGGAGCCGGCGCGGGACGGCGTTCGCGACCGTGCTGACGTAACCGGCGGCGCCGACCGCGTACAGGGCGAGGTTGTGCTCGTCGCAGCCCGCGTAGTACGCCAACCCGGTCCGCGCCAGTACCTTCTGGGTGCCGAGGAAGTCGTACGCACAGTCCTTGACCGCCACTATCCGCGGATGCTCCGCGAGCCGGATCATCGTCTCCGGTTCGATACGGGTGCCGGTGCGGCCCGGGATGTCGTAGAGCATGAGCGGCAGGCCCGAGGCGTCGGCGACCTCACGGAAGTGGGCCTCGACCGCGTCCTGCGGGGGCCGGCTGTAGTACGGCGTGACCACCAACAGCCCGTCGGCACCCGCCTTCTCGGCCGCCAGTGCCAGCTCCACGGTGTGCCGGGTGTCCGAGGTGCCGACGCCCGCGACGATGGACGCCCGCTCGCCGACCGCCTCCCGTACCGCGCGCACCAGCGCGGCCTTCTCGGCGTCGGTGGTGGTCGGGGACTCTCCCGTGGTGCCCGACAGCACCAGACCGTCGCAACCCTCGCTCACGAGCAGGTCGGCGAGCCGCTGTGTGCCGTCGAGGTCGAGCGCGCCGGCCTCGGTGAAGGGTGTGATCATGGCGCACAGCGCGCGGCCGAAGGGACGGGCGGTGAGGGGTGTGGTCGTCATGGGAGTAGTCTCGGCAGCGAAACCATGAAGCTCCACTTAATTCCCCTACAGGGTATTGATTAGGGATGCTTGTGTGATCTTGCGTGTTGAGGGGCATCCAGCGGATCGAGCCCTCGTGGCGCCAGGTCGCGGAGCGGTTGCGGAGGCGCTCGGGGTGCGGTGAGCCGAGAGCGGGAGGCGCGGTGAGGGGCGCGCGGAGCGCGCGGTGCGGGGACGTCGGCGACCAGGCACTGGTGCCAAAACGGGCCGCGTGGGTCACCATGGCCGGGACGGTAACCAACAGCCGGGAGGCGTCATGAAGCTGGGCAAGGCACTCGCCACCGGGGTCGCCGAGGAGCGCCCGCAGGTGCACGAGGAACAGGCCGACCTCCGGGTCGCCGACGTCGCCGACATCGCGGAGCCCGTCGAGCAGGCGCCCGCCCCCGAAGAGGTCCCGGTCGCGCGATGAGACTGCGGCTCCCCGAGGAACGACCGACGGAGCCGCCGACCGGATACAAGATCGCCCACCCGGTGCTGTCCCAGGACGGCACCCGGGCCGGGTTCACCGGTGTGTCGCTGGGCGGCGCGCTGCCCTACGCGGTCCTCGACGAGGCCGGGTGCGTCTACGGCCTGCGGCACCGCGCGCCGCACCGCCGCTGCGACTGCGGCTTCCACTGCGTCCACGACCGTGCCGAGGCGGAGGCGCTGCTGTGCACCGGGGAACACCGGGCGGCGGTGCTGCTCGAGGTCTCGGTCCTCGGCGCGTACATCCGCTTCGAACGCGGCTTCCGCTACGCGCGCCAGCGGGTGCGGACGATGACGGTCGGCACTTGCGCGTGCGGAGCGCCGGCCGCGGCGCTGGCCGACGCCGGCTGGGGGCGGCCGGGCTGGCGCGTCGTGCAGGCGTCGTGCGCCGGGTGCGTACGCGGCCGTACGTCCCTGTCGCTCGCGGCGTTCGCCGGGCTCGCGGGGGAGGGGCTGCGGGTACGGGCCGCGTCGGGCGCCGAGGCCCCGCCGGCCGATCTCGGCGTGTCCGAACTGGTCGCCGAGGCGGCCCTGCTCCAGGCCCGGCTCGACTGGTTCCAGAGCCGGCTGGCGCGCCTGGAGAACGGCGGACCCAAGCGGTGACCCGGGCTTGAGGGGCCGGGTCTGAGGGCCGGGCTCGAGGGGCCGGGCTTGACCTCAAGCTTGGTCGAGGTCGGAACGTGGTCGGTGCATGCGGCAGCACCGACCACGGAGGCCTTTCATGACCCGTCGTACCACCGCGCACCCCGACTTCACGGATTCCAGGGCGCAGGCGCCCTTCTTCAGCACCTGGAGGGTGGGCACGCCGTTGCGGCAGCGGCAGACGGTCGAGGCGATCGCCGAGACCTGGGAGCGCCGGCCCTGGCCCGCCGACGGGCTGCTCGGCTACCACGTCTACACCGGGCACGACACCGCCACCCTGTTGCACCACTCGCGCTGGGTGGACGAGCAGGCCTTTGAGGCCTACGTCAAGACGCAGCGGCAGGCACGCGTCGACGAGATCGACACCGCGGTACCGGGCATCGAACGGCTCCGGCTCGGCCGCTACCGGCACTATCGCAGCCACGGTCCGGCCGACCGGGCGGGGCGCGAGCCCGGGTGCATCGTGATCGTCGACATCGAGTTCGACGGGCCCGACCCCCAGCGACAGCGTGCCTGGGTCGACGCCGTCGTCGAGGCGCTTCGGAGCGAGCCGAACCCGCATCCCGGCGGCATCTCCGCCCACTTCCATCTCAGCACGGACGGCACCCGGGTCCTCAACTACGCCGAGTGGGAGAGCGCCCAGGCCCACCTGGACGCGCTCGCCGCGCCCGGCGACGGCATCGGTTCCGGCACGGCGCTGTGGAGGCGCGTGCAGACGTGGCCGGGACTCAAGAGCACCACCGTCAGCCGTTACGACTACGCGCTCGGACTCCTGCCGGACTGACACCCGGGACAGCCTGCGGCCCTCCCGGTCGGTCCCTCACGGCCTCGCCCACCTCCGGCCCGCCGCTCTCACCGAAAAGTCTCCTCGTCTGGACAAAAAAAGTTTTCGGTGAGAGGGTGGAGCCATGTTGGACGTCACCGTGATCGAGGACCCCGAGGCCGCGGCCGTCTCGCTGGACCCCGTCCGCGCCAGGCTGCTCGCCGAGCTGGCGGCGGGGCCCGCGTCGGCCACCATGCTGGCCGGAAAGGTCGGGCTGCCCCGGCAGAAGGTGAACTACCACCTCAAGGCCCTGGAGCGGCACGGCCTGGTCGAGCTGGCCGGCGAGCGCCGCAAGGGCAACGTCACCGAGCGGCTGATGCGGGCCACCGCGGCGTCGTACGTGATCAGTCCGCTGGCGCTCGCCTCCGTGCAGCCCGACCCGGACCGCTTCCGTGACCAGCTCTCGGCGCGCTGGCTGCTCGCCCTCGGCGCACGGCTGGTGCGCGACGTCGGCTCGCTCGTCACCGGCGCGGCCAAGGCCCGCAAACGGCTCGCGACGTACGCCCTCGACGGCGAGGTCCGCTTCGCCTCGGCCGCCGACCGCGCCGCGTTCGCGCAGGAGCTGACGGCGGGCGTCAGCGCCCTGATCCGCAAGTACGACGCCCCGGACGCCGAGGGCGGCCGCGACCACCGGATCGTCGTGGCCGTCCACCCCACGGTCAAGGACCGCACCGGGATCGCCCCGGAACTCGACTCTCCGCAAGAATCCCAGTGAGCAGGAGCCCCGTCATGTCGAAGGAATCCAAGGAATTCGAGATCGTCCGCGAGTTCGAGGTCGACGCCACGCCCGAGGAGGTGTGGGAGGCGATCACCACCGGCACAGGCGGTTATCTGTGGCCGATGGACCCGCCCGAGCCCCGTGTGGGAGGCAGCGGGCCCTTCGGATCCACGGTCACCGCCTGGGACCCGCCGCACCGCTACACCAACCGCAGCGAGGACGTCGGCTTCCCGGTCCAGTCGGTCAACCAGCTCGACCACACCATCGAGCCGCGTGACGAGGGCCGCCGCGCCTGGGTGCGGTACGTGCACAGCGGCATCTTCACCGACGACTGGGACAACCAGTACGACGGCGCGAGCAAGCACACCGACTTCTACCTGCACACCCTGCGCGAGTACCTGACCCACTTCGCGCCCCGCCCGGTCGCCTTCGCGACCCTGAACGGGCCGGACGCGTCCACCGCGCCCGACGCCTTCACCGCCGTCGGGCGAGCCCTGGGACTCACCGACGACACCCCCGAGGGTGCGCGCGTCCAGGCCCGCGGCCCGGAGGGCCAACTCCTCGACGCGGTACTCGACTTCCGCAACCCGTACTTCATCGGACTGCGCACCGACGACGCCCTCGTCCGCTTCTTCGGCCGCAACCACTGGGGCGCGCCGGTCGGCGTCAGCGTCCACGACTTCGCACCGGACGCCGACGCCAAGGCGAACGAGGCCGCCTGGCAGGGCTGGCTGGACGGGGTGTTCAGCCGGCCCTGAACCCGGGGGACGGCTACGGCCGGAACCGCAGCACCTGCGGGTCGTGGTCGCTGATCTGGTCGTGGAACTCCGAGTTGATGTGCACGCTGTCGTAGTCCAGGTCGCAGCCGCGGCGGATCGACGGGCTGACCAGGATCTGGTCCAGGACCTGCTCGTTGCCCTGGTAGTCGTACGTGTACCGCTCGCTCTTCGGCAGCGACTTGATCGCCGACCACAGCTCGCCGTCACCCTCGAGGATCTTCGTGGTGTCGGAGAACTCGAAGTCGTTCATGTCGCCGAGCGCGATGACGTCGGCGTTCTTCTGCGTGTCGAGGATGTCCTTCACGAAGGTGCTCACCTCGGTGGCCTGCAGGTGGCGCTGAACCTCCGAGCTGCGGGTCGGCGGCTGGTACTGCGCGTGCAGCGACTGGTCGCCGCCCTTGGAGGTGAGGTGGTTGGCGATCACGAAGACCGTCCTGCCGCGGAAGACGAACTCGCCGACCAGCGGCTTGCGGCTGGACTTCCAGGCGCCGCTGGCCGGGTCGATACGACCGGGCGACACCGTCAGCTGCGCCTTGCCGTGCACCTTGGTGACACCCACGGCCGTCGTGGAGTCGCCGCCCGGCCGGTCGGTGAAGGAGACCCGCTCCGGGTTGAACAGGAAGACCTGGCGGATGTTGCCGCCGGGCTCGCCGCCGTCCTGGTCGTTGACCGGGTCGATCGAACGCCAGTCGTACTTCGGGCCGCCCGCCGCGACGATCGCGTCGATCAGCTTGTTCACCGTCTGGCTCGCGTCGACCGTGCCGTCGTCCTTGGCGCCGTTGTCGTCCTGGATCTCCTCCAGGGACACGATGTCCGGCGACTGCAGGTTGTTCACGATCGCGGAGGCGTGGGCCGCGAACGTGGGGTCCGACGGGTCCAGGTTCTCCACGTTGTAGGTCGCCACGGCCAGCTCGCCGCGCTCCTGCTTGCGCGTGGTCTCCCGCTGCAGCCCGCCGCTCTCGAGCGTGCCGAGCCGGCCGGCGACCAGGGTGTAACCCCCGAACTGGTTGTAGTCCAGCGGCCCGGTCGTGGTGCCGGCGAGCGTGTCACCGACGTTCGCCTCCGGGAAGTCGGCGGTCGAGCCGAGGGACTGGATCTGTAGCCGGCCGGTGTTCTGGGAGTCGTAGGAGCCGTAGACCGTGCCGCCGCGTCGGCTCGCGTGCTCGTGCGGCTTCACCGTGACCCACAGCTCGCTGTACGGGTCGGTGGCGGTCACCACGCGGGCGTCGGCGACCTGGACGTTCATGCCCTCCAGGGACTCGTAGTAGTCCAGGGCGTACGTCGACGGCCGAAGCGTCAGGCCGTTGATCGAGCCGTTCGCGGCCGGGTCGCCCGCCGGGGTGTACTGGTCCGGCACGGAGTCCTCGTCGATCACGACCGGCGCCGGGACGGCGTTGCCCCCGGAACGGACCGTCACCGTCGGCTTGGTGATCTCCGTGACCGACTGGTTCCCGGACGAGGTGCCGCCCGGGACGTACTCCGAGACCGTGCCCGTCACCGTCACCGCGTCGCCGACCGCGACCTTCGGGGTGGAGCTGGTGAAGACGAAGACGCCCTCACTGGTGGCCGGGTCGTCGTCCGGGTTCGGGTCCTGCATCCAGAACCCTCTCGACGAGCCGTAGGTCCGCACACCCGTGACGATTCCGGCCACGTCCGTGACCTTCTGGCCCGCGAGCGGTGATATCCGGGTGGTGCCCTGGATGTCGTGGATGCGTACGGTGTCCGCGTGCGCGGGAGAGGTGAGGACCACACCGGACACGGCGGAGCACACTGCGGCGACGGTGAGCGCGGCGAGCCGCGAAGAAGACTTGCTCGGCAACGGAATCCCTCCGGGGAGATACGTGGGCGCCGGGACGAAGTGGAGCGTGGAACCGGGGGCCGCGACCGGTGGGGCGGTGGCGACGCGCGTAGCGGGCGACGGACGGCACCGAACCTCAGTGAACAGCTGTCCCCCGACTTCTACGCGCGTCAATCTCCTGTGTTCTCAGGCCAGTTGTCAAGGTTTCGGCCATGTACGGCAGCCGGCGAGGAGATGAACCGGGCGGCATGGGTGGAAATCCGTCTAGGCTGAGCAGTGTGTTTCGGGGCGCCCCTCGGCCCCACGTACGTCCCCAAGGAGACCCAGCGAATGTCACACAGCTCCCTCCTGCCGCCGGTCCGGCTGCGTTCCGAGGCGGAGCTCGCACGGGACGCGCTCGCCACACCCCTGCTCTCCCGCGCCGCCCGGCTCGCCCGCTGGGCCGGACCGGACACGCGCGTCGGCCCCGGGGGCGAGCTGGTCGAGGAGCAGCTGCCCGCCGCGGCCGAGGTCCTCGGGCTGACCGGTGAGGAGGCCGCCGCCGGCGCGAGCGAGGCCTGGCGGGTCGCCGTCGACGCCGGCCTCGTCCAGGTCGTCGACCAGGAGGAGGGGACGGTCGCCACCGGCGCCGACCTCGCACTGCTCACCTCCGGCAGCCCGGCCGACGTGCTCGGCGTGTGGCTGGGCGCGCTCGAGGCCGTGCTCGCCGACGCGAGCGTGCCCGAGCTGGACGGGCTCGTCGACGCCATGGGGGAGGACGGCGGGATCGACCTGTCCTCCCTCGACTGGGACCCGGAGGCGGAGGCCGAGTTCCTCGACGGAGTGCTCGGCAACCTCTACGTGCTGACGGTCAGTGAGGAGGGGCCCGGCGAGAGCGCGGTGCCGCTGCCCGCCCTCGCCGCGTCGATGATCGTGCCCGACGACATGGGCGAACCCACCAACGACGTCCTGGAGCAGGTCTCGGACGCCATGATGCGGCTGGACGACCAGTTCCGGATCCTTGAGCCCATCGGGCTCGTCGACTTCCAGCCGGTCGACGAGGCGCTGATGACCGACGCCGAGGACGAGTCCACGGCGGCCGTCGACGTGACGGACGTCAGCCGGTACGGGATGGTACGGCTGACGCCGCTCGGGCTGTACGGGATGCGGATCCGGCTGCAGGAGGCCGGGATGACGGCGCCCGCGGTGGGGGAGCTGGCCGACAAGGGCGCGGACGCCCTGCTCGACGGCACGTCGGGGTTTCCGCCGGCGGCCGCGCAGGCGGAGACGGAGCAGTGGCTGGCACGCCGGGAACCGCTGACGGCGGCGCGGGAGCTGCTGGCCGCGGCGCGGGGCTCGGACGCCGGAGCGCCCCTGCGCCGGCTCCGCTGCCAGCAGGCGCTGTCCCTCGTCGGACTCCAGGCGGAGCCCGCGCTGCGTGAGGTGCTGGACGACGCGGAACTGGGCGGCCTGGCACGGGTGTGGCTCACCGAGCGCGGAGCGGCGGAGGTGCCGGCACCGCCGGAGTCGATGGTGTTCTGGCTGACCATCGACACGCTGGCCGCGCAACTGGCGGCCGAGGGCAACTCGGAGGAACTGCAGGGCCTGGTGGAGGGCCTGGCGGCCCAGCACGGCGGCTTCTTCGCCACGGCCTGGCGGGTGGACCATCCGGCGACTGCGGACGTCCTGGAGGCGATGGGGCGCCTGCACCCGGACAAGAAGGTGGCGAAGGAGGCGAGGAAGGCGGCGTTCAAGGCGCGGTCGCAGCAGGGGGGTTGACCGTCGGCGCCGTGGCCCTGCTTGGTGCGTGACGGGGCGGGACGTTGCCGTGGCATTGCCCGGCATTGGTGTGCGCGCCGTCCCGCCAGGGCTGTGCTTTGCGGATTCATGGAAAAGCGTGCCCAGCCGTCGGCCGCCGTTCAACGGGAGTTCAGGAGCGAGCGCGAGCGTGTGCGCCCAGTGGAGGTCCGCCGCAACCACCCCCCGACCGACTCCCTCCCCTCCCACAGGAGACAGCATGTCGCTCAACCGCAGGGATTTCGCCAGGCAGTCCGCGCTCACCGGTGCCGGCATCGCCCTGGCCGGCAGTGTCGGCGCCCTCGCCACCGCTCCGAACGCCCTCGCGTCCACCGACAGTGGGACCACGGACGGCCACGAGGAGCAGCGGCACGACGGCGTGGGCTACGGACCGCTCGTCCCCGACCCGAACGGCATCCTCGCCCTGCCCGCCGGTTTCTCGTACCGCGTCATCACCTACAGCGGCAGGACCAAGCTGGAATCAGGCGAGTTCACCCCGTCCAACCACGACGGCACCTCCACCTTCCCCGGCCCCCGCGGCGCCACCCTCCTCGTCAACAACCACGAGCTCAAGGGCCCCCGCGCCAAGTGGAAGTACCCGGTACCGCTCACCGAGGGCCTCGTCTACGACCCGGCCGCGTCCGGCGGCTGCACCGTCGTCGAGGTCCGCCACGACCACGTCGCCGAGTGGGTCGGCATCGCGGGGACCTCCACCAACTGCGCCGGCGGCAACACACCCTGGGGGACCTGGCTGACCTGTGAGGAGACCGAGGACAAGGCCGGCCAGAACGGCATGACCAAGGACCACGGCTACGTCTTCGAGGTGGACCCCGCCGACCGGCGCGCCAACCGTGACCCCAAGCCCATCAAGGCGCTCGGCCGCTACGCCCACGAGGCCGTCGTCGTCGACCCGAAGCGCGGCCACCTCTACCTGACCGAGGACGCCTCCGGTCCCAACGGCCTGCTGTACCGCTGGACCCCGCCGGAGGGCTTCGAGCACGGCCGCGGCAAGCTGCGCGCCCTCGCGGACGACGCGGGTCGCCTGCAGGCCTTCAAGTGCTTCGACTCCGGCGGCAGGTTCGTCGACGACCTCTCCCGTGCCACGAAGACCGGCACCGTCTACGGCGTCGACTGGATCGACGTCCCGGACCGCGACGCGAAGACGGTCCCGGTGCGCAAGCAGTTCGCCGACGGCGAGAGCACCCGCGCCCGCAAGCTGGAGGGCATGTGGTGGGGTGACGGCGGCGGGTACATCGTCTCCTCCTACGCCCGCGAGGAGAGCCCCGTCCAGCACGACGGCCAGGTCTGGTTCTACGACCCCAAGCGCCGCACCCTCACCCTGAAGGTCCTGCTCGGCGTGAACCCGGACCCGGCCGAGGACGGCAACTTCGACGGCCCCGACAACATCACCGTCTCCCCGTACGGCGGCCTGGTCATCGCCGAGGACGGCGAGGGCGTCCAGCACCTCTTCGGCGCCACCGACGGCGGCCGCACGTACCCCATCGCCCGCAACGAACTGAACATCGGCACCGAGGACGAGCCGGAGTACAGCGAATTCACCGGCGTCACCTTCTCGCCCGACGGCAGGACCCTGTACGCCAACATCCAGGAGCCCGGCATCATGCTGGCGATCACGGGGCCCTGGAAGCGGCAGAAGCGCGACTGAACGCCGGCGACTTCCGGCGACAATTAATTCGTTCGCCCGGCCCGCGGTACGCCTCCTAGAGTGATGCACGTCCAGGTGCGAAGGCAGGACCTACTTCCACTGATAATGGGGCGGCCGCGGGTTCGAGTCCCGCCACCGGTACCGCGAGCCGGTGTAGCTCAGGGGTTAGAGCACCTTGTCGGTTCCGCCGACCTCGATCTCTGGACACCACAACTTCACGCACCTCCCGGTGCGCGGGCTGCGGCTACTTCTTCTCTACAAAGAATCCGATGCCGCCGCCGACTTGATCTCGGGAGGCGCAGCACATGGTGAGTGCCCGGTGCGCAGGCAGCGGATACTTCGGGATCAGGTATGTTGCGGGTTCGAATCCCGTCATCGACTCGGGGTCGGTGTGGCGGAAATGGAAGACGCGCCTGATGAACAGTCCCGTCGCCGACCCCTGAACTCGGGCACTTCCCTTTTGCTGCGCCTCCCTCCGAAACAGTCAGGAATTCGGGGGAATTCACCATGGCGCGATTCAACACGAGAGCCGCAAAGGCGCAGCCCACTTCGCGGGTGACGTCCACGGGACGTGTGCTCCGTACGTACCAGGGCGGCCGAGGCCGTGAGCGAGACGCACGCTCCGAGCTGTTTCTGCTCTCGGTCTCGAACTTCGTCTCGCAGCAGACCTTCTACGAGTCCGGCGCCGACCGCGACGACCGGTTCGCGAAGCTCGTGCGCGAACTCGCCGTCACCGACCCCTCGTGGACCGCCGGCCTGCTCGGCTGGCTGCGTGGCGAGGGCAACCTGCGGACGGCCTCGATCGTGGGCGCCGCCGAGTACGTGAAGGCGCGGCTCGACGCGGGAGTCACCGACGGCCCGTCGAACCGCCAGGTCGTGAACTCCGTCCTCCAGCGCCCCGACGAGCCCGGCGAGCTGCTCGCCTACTGGACCGCCCTGTACGGCCGCGCCGTCCCCAAGCCGGTCAAGCGCGGCATCGCCGACGCCGTGCGACGCCTCTACACGGGCAAGGCGCTGCTGAAGTACGACACCGCCTCGAAGGGCTACCGCTTCGGCGACATCCTCAACCTGGTGCACGCCGCGCCGGACCCCGGCAAGCCGTGGCAGGGCGACCTGTTCCACTACGCGCTGGACCGCCGACACAGCCCGGACACCGCGGTGCCGCCCGCCTCGGCCCGCGTACTCACCGCGCACCGCGAGCTGATGTCGCTGCCCGTCGAGCGGCGGCGAGCGGTCGTCACCGGGCCCGGTGGCGCCGAGCGGCTTGCAGCGGCCGGGATGACGTGGGAGGCGCTGGCCGGCTGGCTGCAGGGACCGATGGACAAGGCGGCCTGGGAAGCCGTGATCCCGTCCATGGGTGCGATGGCGCTGGTGCGCAATCTGCGGAACTTCGACGCGGCCGGAGTCTCGGACGAGGTCGCGGCGCAGGTCGCGGCCCGGATCAGCGACCCGGCCGAGGTCGCGCGCTCGCGGCAGTTCCCCTTCCGGTACCTCGCCGCGTACCGGCACGCGCCGTCGCTGCGCTGGTCGTACCCGCTGGAGCAGGCGCTCGGCCACTCGCTGGCCAACGTGCCCGCGCTGCCCGGCCGCACGCTGGTGCTCGTGGACCGATCGGGTTCGATGTTCTGCTCCCGGCTTTCGGACCGCTCGGAGCTGAACCGCGCCGACGCGGCTGCGATCTTCGGTACGGCGCTCGCGCTGCGGGCGGCGGAGGCGGACCTCGTCGAGTTCGGCACGACCAGCAAGCGGCTGACGTTCCGCAAGGGCGAGTCGGTGCTGAAGGTCCTCGGCCGCTTCGGCGACCTGGGCGGTACCGACACCACCAGCGCGATCCGCGCGCATTACCGGGGGCAGGACCGGGTGCTGATCGTCACCGACGAGCAGTACGGCTACAACCGGCACGGCGACCCGACCCAGCAGGTCCCGGCGCACATCCCGGTCTACACCTGGAACCTGGCCGGATACCGGGTGGGTCACGGCCCGTCCGGAACGGGCAGCAGGCACACCTTCGGCGGCCTGTCGGACGCGGCCTTCCGGATGGTGCCGCTGCTGGAAGCCGCCCGGGACGCCGACTGGCCGTGGGCGGCGGTCTGACCGCCGCTCGACGATCGTGGCCCGTGCCTTCACGAGGGGCGGCCCCGTACCCCGCGCGCACCTCTTCGCGTCCCTGATAGCGCGCGGGCATGCCCGGGAAGAGGAACGGAAACTCATGGACGGCATCGACCGAGTACAGGTCGGCCAGGTCGTCTGCCGACTTGTCGACCATGGCTCGTCGGTAGCGGGGGAGAAGGTCTCGGGGGCCGAGGGCGGCGGGGGCGGCGGGGGGCATACCGTGGGGCTCCGTTCACTCGGCCGAGGTAACCGGGGACTGTCTCCGGTTCAAGTGTCGGATAAAATACGGAGAGAGCCCCCGGTTCGCAAGGAGTGTCTGGATGGCGCAGGTCAGGCCCATGCGAGCGGACGCGCGGCGCAACTACGAGCGGTTGCTGAAGGTGGCGGCCGAGGCTTTCGCCGAGCATGGCGAGAACGCGTCGCTCGACGACATCGCGAAGCGGGCGGGGGTCGGGTCGGGCACGCTGTACCGGCACTTCCCGAACCGCCAGGCGCTGCTGGAGGCCGCGTACGTCGACCGGATCGAGGCGATCGCGACCCGGGCCGACGAGCTCGCGAAGGAGCTTCCGCCGGGCGAGGCGCTGGTGGAGTGGCTGAACGAGCTGTGTGTCGGGACCATCCAGGTCCGGGGAATGAAGGCCCTGCTGGGCTCGGCCGTCACGGACGGCAGTTCCGCCGCGGTCACCGCGTGCGGCACCTCGATGAAGGAGGCGGCGTCACGACTGGTGGAGGCGGCGCAGCGGGAGGGGACCCTGCGGGCCGACATCGAGCCGATCGAGGTGCTGCGGCTGGCCCACGGCATCGCCGTCGCCTCGGAACTGGCGAACGGTCAGGGCGCCTACATCCGTCGCTACCTGTCGCTGCTGACGGAGGGGTTGCGGCCGTAGACCCCCGGCTGCCGCGCCCGCGGGCGCCCCGCCGAAGGGTACCCGCGAGTGTGGTGGCTGCCGTACGACCGTCTACAGCGCCTCCGCCGCCGGCTTGACCATGTTCCGTACCGTGCGGGCCTTGACGAAGTCGCCCATCGCGGTCATGTCCCACTCGCCGGAGAACTGGCGGACGAGCTTGGCCATCATCACGCCCGTCTGCGACTCCGCACTCGTGAGGTCGAAACGCACCAGCTCCTGGTCGGTGGCGGCGTCCACGAGGCGGCAGTACGCCTTGGCGACCTCCGTGAACTTCTGGCCGGAGAACGAGTTCACGGTGAAGACCAGGCCCGTGACCTCCTGGGGCAGGCGCCCGAGGTCGACGGCGATGACCTCGTCGTCGCCTCCGCCCTCGCCCGTGAGGTTGTCCCCGGAGTGCTTGATCGCGCCGTTGAGGATGGTCAGCTTGCCGAAGTAGCAGCTGTCGATGTGGTTGCGCTGCGGGCCGTAGGCGATGACGGACGCGTCCAGGTCGATGTCCTTGCCCTGGAAGGCGGGCTCCCAGCCGAGGCCCATCCTGACCTGGGAGAGCAGCGGGCGGCCGCCCTTGACGAGGGACACGGTCTGGTTCTTCTGGAGGCTGACGCGGCCCTTGTCGAGGTTGATCTTTCCGGCGCCGGGGAGCGGGGTGGGCGGCTCCGGCGGAGCGACGGGTGCCGGGGGAACGGTCTGCGGCGGAGCGACGGGTGCCGGGGGAACGGTCTGCGGCGGGGCGACGGACTGTGGGGGCGCGGCCGGTTCCTCCACCGTGACGCCGAAGTCGGTCGCGATGCCCGCGAGGCCGTTGGCGTACCCCTGGCCGACGGCGCGGGCCTTCCACGCGCCGCCCCGCAGATAGATCTCCATGACCGCCAGTGCCGTCTCGGTGCCGAGCTGCGGCGGCGTGAAGGTGGCCAGCACGCTGTTGTCGTCCGCGTTGCGGAGCGTGGCCGTCGGCTCGATGCCCTGGAAGGTCTGTCCGGCGGTGTCCGGGCTCGCGGTGACCACGATCTTCTCGATGCCCGGGGGTACGGAGGCGGTGTCGACGGTGATCGAGTCGGGGCTCGTGCCGCCGCCGGAGCGGTAGGTGACACCCGGGCCCATCGGCTGGTTGTAGAAGATGAAGTCGTCGTCGGAGCGCACCTTGCCGTCGGCGGTGAGCAGCAGGGCGGACACGTCGAGCCGCACCGGGGCGGCGACGTCGACGGTCACGCGTGGGACGCCGAGGGGGAGGTTCGAGCCGGGGGTCATAGCTGTCATGCCAGGGGTAACGAGCGAGGTCGCTTTACCGTTCCCTTACCCGATGCGCCTCCGCGTGGTCCTCGCCCTCGCCGCCCCTGCCCGTCCCACCTCCAGGGGCTCCGCCCCTTCAACCCCGACGCCGGCCTTCCCGTCCCCGGTGGCCGGCCACCGGGGACGGGAAGGGCGGGGGCGGCGCCGGCGCAAACCATCCACGCCGCATCCGCTAAGGCACCACCACGATCTTGCGTCCCACCCCCGCCGCGAACTGCTCCAGCGCCTGCGGATACCGCTCCAGAGGCAGGCGGTCGCTGATGAACACCTCAGGGTTCAACACCCCGTTCGCGAACAGCTCGGCCGCCCGTTCGAAGCTGTGCAGCACCGCCATCGAGCCCGTGATGGTGATCTCCTGGTTGTAAATGCGGTACGGGTCGATCGTCACCCGCGTCGCGTAGTCCGCCACCCCGAACTGCAGAAACGTCCCCGCCTTCGCCACCCGCCCCAGGCCGTCCTGGATCGCCGCCGCGTTCCCTGTGGCGTCCACCACCACATCCCAGCCCTGCGGGCGGTCCAGTTCGTCCGCGTTCGCCGCCGAGCCCGAGACACCCAGCCGCCGTGCCGTCTCCAGTCGCGCCGGGTTGACGTCCACCATGTCCACGCTCGCCGCACCCGTCCGCTTCGCCAGCTCCAGCATCATCAGGCCCATCGTTCCCGAGCCGTAGATCAGGACGTGTGCCCCGAGACGGGACCGCAGGACGTCGTAGCCGCGCACCGCGCACGACAGGGGCTCCACCAACGCCGCGTCCTGGGTGCGGACATGCTCCGGGAGTTTCACGCAGTTCGCCACCGGCGCCACCGCGTACTGCGCGGCACCGCCGGCCGTCGTCACCCCGATCGCCGCCCACCGCTCGCACAGGTTGTTGTGGCCCGTACGGCAGTACCGGCACTCGTAGCAGTACAGGGACGGGTCCACGGCGACCCGGTCGCCGACCGCCAGCTCCGTGACCTGCGTACCCACCCCGACGACCTCGCCCGCGAACTCGTGCCCGGGTACGATCGGCAGCTTGGGCGCGAACTCGCCCTGGAGGATGTGCAGGTCGGTGCCGCACAGTCCGCAGGCCGCGACCTCGACGACGACCTCGCGCGGTCCGGGCGTCGGGTCCGGGACCTCGCAGACGACGGCGCGGCCCACGGACTCGATGACGGCGGCCTTCATTTCACGGCTCCCAACGACAGGCCCTGGACCAGTTTGTCCTGGGCGGCGAACCCAGCGGCGAGCACCGGCAGGGAGATGACGAGCGACGCGGCGCACACCTTCGCCAGGAACAGGCCCTGGCTGGTGATGAAGCCGGTCAGGAAGACGGGGGCCGTCTCGGCCACCACGCCGGTGAGCACCCGGGCGAAGAGCAACTCGTTCCAGCTGAAGATGAAGCAGATCAACGCGGTTGCCGCGATGCCCGGCAGCGCGATCGGGGCCACCACCCGCGCCAGGACCGTCGGCAGGCGCGCGCCGTCCACCCGAGCCGCCTCGATCACCGCGACCGGCACCTCGGCGAGGAACGACTGCATCATCCACACCGCGATCGGCAGGTTCATGGACGTGTAGAGGATGACGAGCAGCCAGATGTTGTCGAGCATCCCGGCGTTCTTCGCGAACAGGTAGATCGGCAGCAGGCCCGCCACCACCGGCAGCATCTTGGTGGACAGGAAGAAGAACAGGACGTCAGTCCACTTCCTCACCCGGCTGATGGAGAGCGCGTAGGCCGCGGGCAGCGCCAGCAACAGCACGCACAGCGTCGACACCAACGACGCCACCGTCGAGTTGATCAGGGCGGGCCAGGGGCTCGCGCCGCCTCCCACGCCGAAGAAGTCGCGGTAGCCGTCCAGGGTCAGGGCGGCCCCGAAGGACGGGGGATTCGTGGCCGCGTCCGCCTCCGAGTGGAACGACGTCAGGGCCATCCAGGCGATGGGCAGGAAGAACAGCAGACCGGCCAGCCAGGCCAGCAGGCCGAGCCCGACTCCGCGGCGACGGCGGGGGCGTACGGTGGCGGTGTGTGCGGCGACGGCGCTCATGCGCGGGACACCTCCTCGCGGAACAGGGACGACACCACGCGCAGGGCGAAGGTCGCGATGATGATCGAACCGATGACGACCAGGACGCCGGCGGCCGAGGCGAGGCCGTTCTCATGGGCCTGGTAGAAGGTCTGGTAGACGGTGTAGGGGAGGTTCGCGGTGCCCAGGCCGCCCGAGGTGAGCGTGAAGACCGCGTCGAAGTTCTGGACGATGTAGATCGAGCCCAGCAGTGCGCCGAGTTCCAGATAGCGGCGCAGGTGCGGGAGCGTCAGGTGACGGAAGATCTGCCAGTCGCTCGCGCCGTCCACCCGCGCGGCCTCGATCTGCTGGTGGTCGCGGCTCTGCAGACCGGCCAGCAGGATCAGCATCATGAACGGTGTCCACTGCCAGACGAGGGAGGCCTCGACCGCGAGCAGCGGGGTGCCCGAGATCCAGTCCGGCTGGGGGCCGCCCACATAGTGCAGCAACCCGTTGAACAGGCCGTATTCAGGGTTGTAGAGCACATGCTTCCAGAGCAGGGCCGCCGCCACGGGGACCACCAGGAAGGGTGCGATCAGCAGGGTGCGCACCATGCCCCGGCCGCGGAACTTCCGGTCCAGGAGCAGCGCCAGCGCGAGGCCCAGGACCAGGCTGACCAGCACCACCGCGACCGTCAGCAGGACCGTCGTCCACACCGAGTGGCGCAGGTCCGGATCGGTGAGGACCTGACGGTAGTTGTCGACGCCGGCGAAGTGGCGGGCCTTGGGGTAGAGGGCGTTCCAGTCGAAGAAGGAGATCACCAGCGTCGCCACGAACGGCAGCTGGGTCACGACGATCATGAAGATCAGGGCGGGCAGCAGCGGGGCCCGCGTGGCCCAGGCTCGCAGCCGGGCCGACGGTTGGTGCGCGGTGCGTACGGGAGTGGCGGCCACGGGGGCCGTGGTCGTGGCGGTCATCGTCCCTCGTACTCCTTGGAGATCTGCTCGGCGAGCTTCTGGGACTTCTTCAGGGCCGACTCGACGGACTGACGTCCGGCTATGGCCGCGCTGATCTCCTGGGAGACCTTGGTGCCGAGGTCGGTGAACTCGGGGATGCCGACGAACTGGATGCCGGGCGCGGGGCGCGGCTGCACGCCGGGGTCGCGGGGCCGTGCGCCCTCGATGGCCTCGCGGGTCATCTCCTGGAAGGAGGCGGCGGCCTTGCGGTAGTCGGCGTTCTCGTAGGTGGAGGCGCGTTTGCCCGCCGGAACGTCGGCCCAGCCGCTGGTGGCGCCGACGAGTTGTTCGTACTGCTTGCTGGACGCCCAGGAGACGAACTTCCAGGCCTTGTCGGGGTTGCGGGACGTCTTCTGGATGCCCCAGGCCCAGGTGTAGAGCCACCCGGAGGACCTGGTCTCCTCCACGGGGGCGGGCGCGTAGCCGAGCTTGCCCTTGACGGGGGAGCCGGAGGCCTCCAGGGAGCCGGCCGCGGAGGTGGCGTCGTACCACATGGCGACCTTGCCCTGGGTCATGTTGTTGAGGCACTCGGCGAACCCGGACTGCGCGGCGCCCGACTCCCCGTGCGTGCGGACGAGGTCGACGTAGAACTTCGTCGCCTTCGCGAACTCGGGGGAGTCCAGGTGCGCCTTCCAGTGCTTGTCGAACCAGGTGCCGCCGAAAGTGTTCACGACCGTCGTCAGCGGCGCCATGAGCTCGCCCCAGCCGGGCAGGCCGCGCAGACAGATGCCCCGCATCCCCGGCTTCGCGCCGTCCACCTTGGCGGCGAGGTCGGCGACCTGCTGCCAGGTGGGGTGGGCGGGCATCGTCAGGCCCTTCTCGGCGAAGACGTCCTTGCGGTACATGAGGAAGGACGACTCGCCGTAGAACGGCTGTCCGTACAGCTTGCCGTCGTCACCGGTCAGCGACTGGCGCATGGGCGCCAGGACGTCCTGCTCGTCGTAGACGCGGTCCTTGGCCACATACGCGTCCATGTCCTGCAGCCAGCCGTTGCGGGCGTAGATCGGTATCTCGTAGTTGCTGAGGGTGGCGACGTCGTACTGGCCCGCCTGGTTGGCGAAGTCCTGGCTGATCTTGTCGCGGACGTCGTTCTCCGGCAGCACGGTGAAGTTCACCTTGATGCCGGTGTCCTTGGTGAAGTGTGCGGCGGTGAGCTTCTGCAACTCCACCATCTGCGGGTTGTTGACCATCAGGACGTTGATGGAGTTGCCGCCGGAACCGGACCCGCCTGCTCCGACCCAGCAGCCGGAAAGCAGCGGGGCGAGCAGCGTCCCTGCGGCGGCCATGGCGAGCATGGCTCGCGGCCTCCGTCGGCTCTGGGTGCGCATGGATCGCTCCTGGACTTAGGGGGAGATAAGGGGCGCGTTGGGGCGTGAACGTCCCTGGGGAGGGGGTTGGGCCTTCAGATGTTCTCGGTCGGTTCAGACCCGGATGACCTGCGGGCCCAGTAGTGAGTAGCGGTGCGCCTCGGTCGTCGGCAGGAGCGTGCTCGTGACGATCGCCTCCAGCGCGCCGATCTCCGCGAACCGGCAGAAGCTGACCGCGCCGAACTTGGTGTGCACCCCCGCGAACACCGTGCGGCGGGAGGCGCGGATCGCCTGTGCCTTGACCTCGCTGACCGCCGGGTCCGGGGTGGTCAGGCCGTGTTCGCGGGAGATGCCGTTGGCGCCGATGTACGCCAGGTCGATGACGAAACCGGCGAGCATCTTCGTCGTCCAGTGGTCGACGGTGGCGAGCGTGCCGTGCCGCACCCGGCCGCCCAGCAGCAGGACGGTGGTGTTCTCGGCCTCGGCGAGCGCGCCCGCGGTGGCCAGGGACGCGGTGACCACGGTCAGCGGCCGGTCCCGGGGCAGCCCCTCGGCGATGAGCTGGGGGGTGAAGCCCTCGTCGACGAAGACCGTCTCGGCGTCCCCGAGCAGCTCGGACGCGGCGGCCGCGATCCGCCGCTTCTCGGGTACGTGGCTGGTGGCGCGGAAGGCGAGGGTCGTCTCGAAGCCGGCGCTCTCCACGGGGTAGGCGCCGCCGTGGGTGCGGCGGACCAGCCCGTGGTCCTCCAGGGCGCGCAGATCGCGTCGTACGGTCTCCTTGGCGACGCCCAGTTCGGCGGCGAGCGTGGTGACGTCGACCGAGCCCGTGCGACGGGCGGCCTTGACGATCTCACGCTGCCGTTCTTCCGCGGTCCTGGCCGTCATCGCGCCTCCCGCCTCCGCTCAGGTGTGCCCGTTCGGGCCCGGTGGGGCCCATGGGAGATTTTCTACAGCGGGTGTGCGGCGCTGACCAGGTCTGTTGCGCGATCGAGTGTGCCCGATCCGGCCCGCTTGGCGGAAAGCGTGCCCGTCCCGTACCTGCGGTGAAGTGGGGCGGCCGGTGGGATCGGGCAGCCGCCGTGCCCGAAAAGCGGCGCGGGCGGGCCCGTTCGGTGCCCGCCCTTGGAGTCGGTCGTCTCAGTACGGCCAGATGGGCGGGTCCGTGACGAAGTGGCCGCCCAGGTGCGCGTGCGCCGGATTGCCCGGGTCCAGCTCGCCCTGCTCGGCGAGGAGCTTCTCGGCGTACGGCTCGGAGTCGTCCTGCGGCTCGTAACCGAGGGCCCGGGCGGTGGTCAGGTCCCACCACAGGCGGGTGTTGGCCGAGGAGCCGTAGACGACGGTGTGTCCGACGTCCTCGGCGGTCAGGGCCGCATGGAAGAGGCGGGCGCCGTCCTCGGGGCTCATCCAGACGGAGAGCATGCGGACACTGGTGGGCTCGGGGAAGCAGGAGCCGATGCGCACCGACACGGTCTCCAGGCCGTGCTTGTCCCAGTAGAACTGGGCCAGGTCCTCGCCGAAGGACTTGGACAGTCCGTAGAAGGTGTCGGGACGGCGGGGGGTGTCGATCGGGATCAGCGGGTCCTCGCCCTGGGGGCGCGGGGTGAAGCCGACCGCGTGGTTGGAGGAGGCGAACACGATCCGGCCTACGCCTTCCTCGCGCCCCGCCTCGTACACGTTGTACGTGCCCTCGATGTTCGCCTTGAGGATCTTCTCGAACGTGGACTCAAGGGAGATGCCCGCGAGGTGGATGATCGCGTCGACGCCCCGTACGGCCTCGCGCACGGCGTCCTTGTCCGCGAGGTCCGCGGTGATCGCCTCCGGCTCGCCCTCGATCGGCCGCAGGTCGAGGAGGCGCAGCTCGTAGCCGTACTGGGGCAGCAGTCCCCGCATCAGGGTGCCGAGTCCGCCGGCGGCGCCGGTGAGCAGAACGGTGCGGGGAGCGGGCATCCTCGGTCTCCTTGAGATCAACGGCCGCATTCGTGCACAGGATTCACATTCATGGACACGCTAGGGAGTGTCCACCCGGCCCGTCAAGTGTGGCGCGGAAGTACGGAATCCACCCCTGACTTGCCCGAATGCACGCTTGACCCGCCCTGAGGTGGCCCCATAGCGTGGATTCGTTCAGAGATATGGACACGGATCATAAACGTGCACCTATCCGGGGTGTGGTCCACTCGGGAGCGCGCGTCGGTCCGCGTAGGAGCGCCTGTTCAAGGGAGAGCCCGTGACGTCAGCCCCTCTCGCCGCTCGACTCAGCGTCCCGAGCGGGCCGCTGTTCTTCCCCGTCACCGCGTACGGGCCCGACGGCTCCCTCGCGCTCGACGTCTACCGCGCCCATGTGCGCAGGGGCGTGGAGGCGGGCGCCGCCGCCGTGTTCGCGTGCTGCGGCACGGGTGAGTTCCACGCGCTCACGCCCGAGGAGTTCGAGGCCTGCGTACGGGCGGCCGTCGAGGCCACGGACGGACGGGTTCCGGTCGTGGCGGGCGCGGGTTACGGGACCGCGCTCGCCGTGCGCTACGCGAAGCTCGCGGAGGGCGCCGGGGCGGACGGGCTGCTCGCCATGCCCCCCTACCTGGTGGTCGCGGGCCAGGAGGGGCTGCTGCGGCACTACCGGGAGCTGGCCGCCGCGACCTCGCTGCCGACCGTCGTCTACCAGCGTGACAACGCCGTGTTCACGCCCCGGACGGTGGTGGAACTCGCCCGTACGGACGGTGTCATCGGCCTCAAGGACGGGCTCGGCGACCTGGACCTGATGCAGCGCATCGTCAGCGCCGTGCGCAGCGAGGTCCCCGGCGACTTCCTCTACTTCAACGGCCTGCCGACCGCCGAGCAGACGCAGCTCGCCTACCGCGGCATCGGCGTCACGCTGTACTCGTCCGCCGTGTTCTGCTTCGCCCCGGAGATCGCCCTCGCCTTCCACCGCGCGCTCGCCTCGGGCGACGACGCCACCGTGAACCGGCTCCTCGACGGTTTCTACCGCCCGTTCGTCGAACTGCGCTCCCGCGGCCGCGGTTACGCCGTGTCCCTCGTCAAGGCGGCCGTACGGCTGCGTGGCCTCGATGTCGGCGAGGTGCGGCCGCCCCTGCACGAGCCGTCCGAGGACCACGTCAAACAGCTCGCCGCGCTGATCGACCGCGGATACGCGCTGCTCGAGGAGGGCATGTGAAGGCGTCGGCGTTCGTCTACCCCTGGGATGTCAACGGGGACCCCAAGGCCCCGGACCGCATCGCCGCGCTGGGCGTCCGGCAGGCGACCCTCGCCTCGGCGTACCACTCCACACGCGCCCTCACGCCCCGGCACCCGCGCCACCGCATCGTGACCGCCCGCCACGCGGCCGTGCTCTACCCGGCGGACGCGCGCTGGGAGGGCCGCTCCCTGCGCCCCTTCCCGGCCGGCGACTGGGCCCCGGGCGACGCCTTCGGCGAGGCGGCCCGCGCGCTCACCGCGGCCGGGCTGGAGGTGCACACCTGGGTGGTGCTGGCGCACAACTCCCGCCTGGGCGAGGAGCATCCCGGCACCTGTGTGGTCAACGCCTACGGCGACCGCTACCCCTGGGCGCCGTGCATCGCACAGCCCGCCACGCGCGCGTACCTCGTCGACCTGGCGGCGGAGGCGGCCGTACGGCCCGGCGCGCGCGGCACCGAGCTCGAGTCGCTCGGCTGGTACGGACTGGCGCACCTGCACGCCCACGACAAGATCGGCGGCATGCCGCTCGGGGACGCAGGGCAGTACCTCATGTCCCTGTGCTTCTGCCCGAGCTGCCGTGAGGGCTACGGACGGCACGGACCGGATGCCGACGAACTGGCCGCGGCGGTACGGGCGGCACTGGAACCGGTGTGGCGCGGAGCGCCCTCCGACGGGGGCTGGGCGGGCGTCGGGAAGCTTCTCGGTGAGTCGAAAGCGGCCGCCACGCGCGCGTGGCGCGACACCACCGCCCGCACGCTCCAGGAGGAGGCCGTGGCAGCGGTCCGGGCGGCCGCGCCCGACGGCTTCCAGGTGCTGCTGCACGCGGACCCGGTCTCGTACCACTGCGGCGCCAACGCGGGCGTCGACCCCGCGCACATCCTGTCCGTGGCGGACGGTGTGGTGGTGCCCTGCACGGGCGGCGCCGGCCTGCTGACCCCGTTCGCCGAACAGAACCGGACGGGTGCCGTCCTCGCGGCCAACTTCACCGTGGTCTCCGGCATGGGCGGCAGCCCGGGGACACTCGCCCGGGACGCCCGGGGCGCTGCCGAGCTGGGAGCGACCGAACTGCGGCTTTATCACGCGGGGTTGGCGTCCGACGGCGACCTCGATGCCGTGCGGGAGGCTCTCGCGGGGCTCTGAAGCAGCGGCGCCGTCGCCACCGGCGCGGCCAGGCCCCGCACCACCAGCGCCGGCCGGTGGCCGACCAGTTCGACGAGCCCCCGCCCCGACGGCCGGCCCGACCGCCTTCGGCCCGAACAGCAGCGTGTTCGCCGTGGTGGCCGCACGGCCCAGCAGCGGGCCCGGCGTCTCGCGCTGCACCACGGTGAACGCCACGATCAGGACACACGGCAGTCCGGCACCGATGGCCGCGCTGCACACCAGCGTCACCGGGTCGCGGACGTGGATCGGCATCGGCTGGCTGCTGCACACCGCGTGGGACGTCGTACACCACCTCAAAGGCAACCCCATCGTCCCTTTCGGCCACAACTCGTCGCCGGGCTGCGCGATCTGCGAACCGGTGATCGCGCTGTGGTGCCTGGGGGACGGGCGCTCACCGCGTGAGCTGCTGCGCGGCGGGCGGTCCGCGCACGCCCACGAACCGGCGGCCGCCTGACCGGGACGTGGCGGTGACGAGGGGCGGCGGTGCGAACCACCCCGCCCCTCGCGGTCTGCGCCGTCAGGCCGTGACGATCTCCTCCTTCAGCGGCAGCAGTACCGCCGCGATGGTGTCGATCGTGGGCGCGTCCACCCCCGCCTCGGCCAGCGAGGCGGCCAGGTGCTGGACGACCTTGTCGAACGCGGCGTCGGTGATCGCCAGGCCCGCGTGCGCCGCGCGCATCGCGCGGCCCGGGTACGGGCGCTTCGCGCCGAGCGCCTGGCCGACGAACAGGCGCTGGTGTCGCTTCAGGCGGTCCATGTCGACGCCGCCGAACCAGGCTGCCAACTCGGGGTCGGCGAGCACCTTGTCGTAGAAGATGTCGACCACGGCTGCGACGGCGGTCTCGCCGCCGATCCGTTCGAAGACGGTGGTCTCCGCCGCAGGCGCGGCGGGCTCCGGGGCGGTGGATTCCAACATGACCCCAGGCTCCGCCCGTGGTCTTGCATCGCCGTGTGCCAGGCGTTTCCCGGCCGTCAAGTCGTTCTCCCGCGGCCCCGGGACGGACGTTGAGCCGCCTTCAACGAGCTGTTAACGCGGCGAGTGACCACCCGTCACGCGCAAGTTCTTCCTGCAACTCCCTTTGCTCGAAGCATTGACGAAACACAGAGCCGCTCCTACCTTCGACGCGTCGTACTTCGTACGTCATATATGAGACGCGATACGCGAGATCAGATACGCGAGATCAGATACGCGACATCGCATACGCGACATCCGAGAGGCGCGCATGACCTCTGTGCCCACGCCGATCCCCTCCCGCACGCAGTACGTGCTGGAGGGGATCAAACACCGCATCCTCACCGGGCAGCTGACGCCCGGCCAGGCCCTGGTGGAGACCGAACTCGCCGCACAGTTCGGGGTGTCGAAGACCCCCGTGCGCGAGGCGCTCAAGACCCTGGCCGGGACCGGGCTCGTCGTGATGAGCCAGTACAAGGGCGTCACGGTGCGCATGGTGGACGCGGACATGGCGCGCGAGGTCTACGACGTCCGGCTGCTCCTGGAGCCGGAGGCGCTGCGGCGCTCGGTGCGGCGCGGTGCCTCCCTGGACGCCGCGCGTGACGCGCTGCAGCGGGCCGACGAGGCGAACGACACCGCCGAACGCTCCCTGGCCAACCGGGAGTTCCACCGCGCCCTGTACCTGCCGTGCGGCAACCCGCTGCTCGGCCGGATGCTCGACGAGGTCCGCGACCAGGCCGCCCTCGTCTCCGCCGTCGCCTGGGCCGCCGACCCCTCCTGGGAGCGGGAGGCCACCGAGCACCGGGAGATCCTGCGGCTCGCCCTCGGAGGCGACGCCGACGGTGCGGCGAGCGCCCTCCACGCCCACATCGCGTCGTTCGTGCGACGGGCCTTCCCCGCGAGCGAAGCAGCGGAGCCGGAGGCCCAGGGAGAGGACGGTCAGGCATGACAACGACGTTCGAGACCCAGCGGGCGGCCCTCGCCGACGTGGTGGCGATCCCGGTGACCCCGTTCACCGAGGACGGTCGCGTGGACCAGGACGCCCACCGGGCCCTGCTGCGTCGCCTGCTCGACGGCGGGGTGAGGACCCTGACGCCCAATGGCAACACCGGCGAGTTCTACGCCCTCACTCCCGAGGAACGGCGCCTCGTCACCGAACTGACCGTCCAGGAGGCGGGGGAGCGGGCCGCGATCCTGGTCGGGGTGGGACACGACGTGCCCACCGCGGTCGCCTCCGCGCGGCACGCCCGCGAGCTGGGCGCCCGGATGGTCATGGTCCACCAGCCCGTCCACCCGTACGTCTCGGCCGCAGGCTGGGTCGACTACCACCGCGCGATCGCCGATGCGGTGCCCGAACTGGGCGTCGTGCCCTATATCCGCAACGCCCAGTTGCCCGGCGGGCGGCTCGCCGAGCTCGCCGACCACTGCCCGAACGTCGTCGGGGTGAAGTACGCCGTCCCGGACGCCGCCGAGTTCGCGGCCTTCGCCCGCGACGCCGGCCTGGACCGGTTCGTATGGGTGGCGGGCCTCGCCGAACCGTACGCACCCTCCTACTTCTCGGCGGGCGCCACGGGCTTCACCTCCGGGCTCGTGAACGTCGCCCCGTCCGTCTCGCTGAACATGATCGAAGCGCTTCGATCGGGTGACTACCCGGCCGCCATGAAGGTGTGGGAACAGGTCCGCCGCTTCGAGGAGCTGCGCGCCGCGAACGGCTCCGCCGACAACGTCACCGTCGTCAAGGAGGCCCTCGCCTCCCTCGGACTGTGCCGCCGGGACGTGCGCCCGCCGAGCAGGGCGCTGCCCGAGGAGGAGCGTGCGGAGGTCGCCGCCATAGCCGCCGGGTGGTCCGTATGAAGAAGCCGGAACAGCTCAGAAGCCACCAGTGGTACGGCACCGACGGGCTGCGCTCCTTCAGCCACCGGGCCCGCACGCGACAGCTCGGCTATCTGCCCGAGGAGCACCTGGGCAAGCCCGTCATCGCCATCCTGAACACCTGGTCCGACATCAACCCCTGCCATGTGCATCTGAGGGATCGCGCGCAGGCCGTGAAGCGGGGCGTGTGGCAGGCGGGCGGCTTCCCGCTGGAGTTCCCGGTCTCCACGCTCAGCGAGACCTACCAGAAGCCGACCCCGATGCTCTACCGCAACCTGCTCTCGATGGAGACCGAGGAACTGCTGCGGTCCTACCCGGTCGACGGGGCCGTGCTGATGGGCGGCTGCGACAAGTCCACGCCCGCGCTGCTCATGGGGGCCGCGAGCGTCGACCTGCCCACGATCTTCGTGCCCGCGGGGCCGATGCTGCCGGGCCACTGGCGGGGCGAGGTCCTCGGTTCCGGCACCGACATGTGGAAGTACTGGGACGACAAGCGCGCCGGCCTCATCGGTGACTGCGAGATGCAGGAGCTGGAGAGCGGCCTCGCCCGGTCGCCCGGGCACTGCATGACGATGGGGACGGCGTCCACGCTGACGGCCGCCGCCGAAGCGCTCGGTGTCACGATCCCGGGTGCGTCCAGCATCCCCGCCGTCGACTCGGGGCACGACCGGATGGCCGCCGCTGCGGGTCTGAGGATCGTCGAACTGGTCCACCAGGACCGGAAGCTGTCCGACATCCTCACCCCTGAGGCGTTCGAGGACGCGGTGACGACGGTCCTCGGGCTCGGCGGCTCCACCAATGCCGTCATCCACCTGATCGCCATGGCCGGACGGGCCGGGGTCAAGCTCACGCTCGACGACTTCGACCGCATCGCGCGCACGGTCCCCGTGCTCGCCAACGTCCGGCCCGGCGGCGAGCGGTACCTGATGGAGGACTTCCACTTCGCCGGTGGCCTGCCCGGGTTCCTCTCCCGGATCCCGGACCTGCTGCACCTGGACCGGCCGACGGTCTCCCACGACACCCTGCGCGAGCAGATCGCGGGCGCGCAGGTCCACAACGACGACGTCATCCGGCCCCGCGACAACCCGGTCGCCCGCGAGGGCGGCGTCGCCGTCCTGCGCGGCAACCTCTGCCCGGACGGCGCCGTCATCAAGCACATCGCGGCGGAACCGCACCTGCTCAAGCACACCGGTCCCGCGGTCGTCTTCGACGACTACCGGACCATGCAGCGCACCATCGACGACCCGGACCTCGGCGTCACCGCCGACAGCGTGCTGGTGCTGCGCAACGCAGGACCCAAGGGCGGCCCCGGGATGCCCGAGTACGGGATGCTGCCGATCCCGGACCACCTGCTCAAGCAGGGCGTGCGGGACATGGTGCGGATCTCCGACGCCCGGATGAGCGGCACGAGTTACGGCGCGTGCGTGCTGCACGTGGCGCCCGAGTCGTACATCGGCGGACCACTGGCCCTGGTGCGCACCGGGGACGGCATCACCCTCGACATCGAGGCCCGCACCCTCCAGCTCAACGTGGACGACGCGGAGCTCAGGCGCCGCAGGGCGGAGTGGACGCCGCCGCCCGTGCGGTACGAGCGCGGCTACGGCGTGCTCTACAACTCCCAGATCACCCAGGCAGACACCGGCTGCGACTTTGAGTTCCTGGCCCGGCCCGGCCAGGTCCCGGACCCGTACGCCGGCTGACGCACCGCACGACCCCCGGGCCTTCGCGCGCGCCACCGCAGGACCCCGGGCTGAGCGCACCACCACGTCGATCACCTGTCGAAGCGCTTGAACCATGTGTGGATAGCAAGCGCTTCCTGCATCCTCTGTACTCGCCCCATTGCGAACGGAGAACAGCCATGGCCCAAGCCGCAGCCGCACTGCCCGTCGTACTCGCCGGGGCCCGCGGACACGGCCGCGGCGTCGACCACGTACAACGCCCGCAAGTCCGACGGCTCCCTGCCCGACACCACCTTCCTGACCACGGGCGGCACCACCATCGGCGCGACCATGAACTGACCCGGGAGGTCACCGCCTTGGGCCCGTTGGCCGGTCGGAAAGGTATCGATCGGGCAACGGGCCTCGCGCTCACGGTGGTGACGCGCGTAGAAAACCTGTCATGCATAAGCCACTTCGTATCGCGGCCCTCGTCGCCGCCTGTGCCGTCGCCGGCGGGGCCCTCTATGGCGCCGGCGCGGCCACCGCCGGTCAGTCGACGGCGAACTCCACCCACGAGCCCTACAACATCGGGCTCCTGGTGAAGGACATCGACGCCTACTACGGCACCACGGCCGACGCCAACGGCGTCTACCAGGCGTCACCGGAGAGCCCGTACGCCAAGGACCTCGCGCGCATCGACGCGGACGCCCGGCGCTACATCGACAAGGCCGCCCGCAAGGCGCACCACCGGGGCGAGAAGCCGGCCGTCGTCTTCGACATCGACGACACGCTGCTGCTCAGCCTCGACTACGAGAAGCGCTACAACTACACGTACAACTCGGCGACCTGGGCCGCGTACGTGAACAAGGCCGACCGTCCGGCCGTCTTCGGCAGCCCCGAACTCGTCCGGTACGCCGCGTCCAAGGGCGTCGAGGTCTTCTACAACTCGGGTCTGAGCGAGGCACAGCGCTCCGCCGCCGTGGAGAACCTGAAGAAGGTCGGCGCCGATGTGAACCTCGACGCCGAACACATGTTCCTCAAGGACGCGGCCAACCCGCCGTCCTACCTGAGCGGCTGCGCCGCCCCGGGTGCCTGGAAGTGCACCACCGTCCAGTACAAGTCCGGCACCCGCGAGCACATCGAGGACCTGGGGTACGACATCGTCGCCAACTTCGGCGACCAGTACTCCGACCTCGACGGCGGATACGCCGACCGGACGTACAAGCTGCCCAACCCGACGTACTTCGTCAGCTAGGCCGCATCGGTGGTACCGACTGCAGGGTCGGTACCACCGGCTTGATCGTGCCGTCGGCCGCGAACTCCATGCGGTCGACGGTCGTCTCCCGGTGCATGCCGTCCCCGCCCGCCTTGCCGGGGCCGTTCAGAGCGAACCGGTGGTAGACGATGTACCAGTCGTCGGTGCCGGGCACGTTCACCACGGAGTGGTGGCCCGTGCCGAGGATGCCGTACTCGGGGCGCTTGGACAGGATGGTGCCCCGCTTGGTCCACGGGCCGAGCGGGGACGGGCCGGTGGCGTAGGCGACGTGGTAGTTCTCGCTGCGGGTGTCGTCCTCGGACCACATGAAGTAGTACGTGCCGTTGCGCTTGATCACGAAGGACCCCTCACGGAAGTTGTCCGTGGTGATGTCCTTCACCTTGGAGGCGTCGTACGACGTCATGTCCGCGTTCAGCGGGACGACGTACGCGTGGCCGTTGCCCCAGTACAGATACGACTGGCCGTCGTCGTCCGTGAAGACCGCCGGGTCGATCATCTGGCCCTTCAGACTCCCGCCCCTGGCGACCAGCGGCTTGCCCAGTGCGTCCTTGAACGGGCCCGCGGGCGAGTCGGCCACCGCCACGCCGATCTGCTGCTCGGCGCAGAAGTAGAAGTAGTACTTGCCGTTCTTCTCGGCGATCGCCGGCGCCCACGCGTACTTGTCCGCCCACGTCACGTCCGGGCCCAGGTCAAGGATCACCCCGTGGTCCTTCCAGTGGACCAGGTCCTTCGACGAGTACGCCTTGAAGCTGGTGCCGCTCCAGCCGTTGTAGCCGTCGCTCGTCGGGTAGATCCAGTAGCGGCCGTCCAGGTAGGCGACGTCGGGGTCGGCGTTCAGGCCGGGCAGGACCGGACTGCGGGTCGGCACCGCCTCCACCGTCCAGGTGCGCTTCGTGCCGTCGGCGGCCGTCACGCTGTACGTCTGCGGGGTGCGGAAGTCACGCCGGGTGCCGGAGGACGGGGTGACCGTCGCGCCCTCGCCGACCCACAGCTTGGGCGCGAGGTGGCGCAGGTCCGCGTCCGGGTCCATCGGCAGGACCACCTTGCTCGACGCCTCGGTGACGACCGCGTACCCCTTCTGGCCGTGCGCCGTCGCGTCCACCACCGAGGTGCCGGTAGCCGGGTAGGCGGCCAGCAGCCGGTCGTACTCGGCCTGCGTCACCGGGAGCACCGTGCCGTGCCGCGGGCTCGCGGGCAGCTGGTAGTTCGTGGACGGGGTCCACTTGCCCGAGTCCAGGTCGGTCGTCTCGAACGGGACGTAGCCCCGGCCGCCGTACTCGTCGATGAACAGGTACCACTTCTTCTCGGTGTTGGACTTGAAAACCGTCGGACCCTCGCCGCGGTCCATCGCACCGCTGCCGATGCAGTCGGCGACGAAGTCGTACTTCGTCGAGGTCAGCGACGTCGACTTCTCCGCGGTGACGAACTTCGAGCAGGGGGAGCTGGAGGACGGGTCCCGTTCGTCCTTGGTGTAGCGGTAGTAGGTGTCCTTGTACTTGACCACCGTGGAGTCGATCACCGAGTAGCCGGGGTCGTCCCAGACCTTGGGCGCGCTGAAGGTGCGGAAGTCCTTCGTCGTCGCGTAGAGCATCTTGTTGTACGTCGAGCCCGTGTGGTCCGGGTCGCCGTCTGCGTACAGCTTCGACGCCCAGAAGACCACGTACTCACCGAGCGAGTCGTCCCAGTAGGCCTCCGGCGCCCAGGTGTTGCCCGCGTTGTCGGGCGCGACCTTAACCAGGCGCTGGTCGGTCCAGTGGACCAGGTCGGTGGATTCCCAGATCATGACGGACTTGCTGCCGTGCCGCTGGACGTAGTCCCAGCTGCCGCTGCTGTTCTTGTACATCCTGAGGTCGGTGGCGATCAGGTAGAACTTGTCGCCCTTGGGGGAGCGGATGACGAACGGGTCGCGCAGGCCCTTCTCGCCGATCGTGGACGTCAGCACCGGCTTGCCGCCATTCAGCTCCCGCCAGTGCAGCGGGTCGTTGCCGCGGCTGAGCGCGTAGCGGATCTGCTCGCCGTCGGCGGTGCCCTCGCCGGTGAAGTAGGCGAAGAGGTAGCCGGCGTACTTGGGGTGGTTCACGGGCGGTGCTCCGGAGTGTGCGGGGCTGGGCGGCGCGGCGAGAAGGCCCAGCAGGAGGGCGAGGAGGGGGACCAGGAGCGTGCGGGCGGTGCGGGGTCGCATGACACATCCTGTGGGAGTCTGATGGATTCTGTTGGCTGCACTGCCATCGGAGTGTCAACAGTGAGGGACAGAACGTCAATCGGTGCGTGAGGGGTGCGGGGGACCGAAAATTTCGATCGCTTTCGTTGCCCGGCGCGGCAACCCTCTTGGGCCACGGCGGCGACCAGGGATCGCCCTCGCCGACCGGAACCGGCGGGGGCGTCCTCGTACGCCTCCTGGTCGCCGCTTGCTACGAGTCGCCGCCGGCGCCGGCGCCGTCGCCGTGCGCGGCGAAGTCGCCCTTCACCGCGAGGTGTTCACCACCCGCCGTCGCCGTCATCGTGTAGCTGTCGCCCCTGACGTCCCGGCCGCCGCGGTCGTGGTCGTACTGTCCCGCGAACACCCACCGGCCCACCGGCACCGAACGGCCCTGCTTGAGCACCCAGGTGTAGACGAGGAAGCCGTCCTTCTCGCCGACCGTGAAGGTGAAGTCGTCCTCCGGCAGGGACCGCCAGGCGCCCGTCGAGGACACGCCGCCGGTCTGCGCGACCTTCAACTCGACGGTGAGCGAGGTGAGTTTCTCGCTGGTCTTCAGGGCCAGGTTGCTCTGGGCCCAGAAGTCGTTGCTGTGCGGGTCCACCGAGCCTTGCGACCACAGCGGGCCGTCCTGGACGCCGGAGACGGCCGGCGGGGCGGTGGCGGTGGCTGAGGCTTTCGGGGTCTTCGAGGCCGACGTGCCGGGTTCCCCGGAGACGTGCGAGCCTGTGGTCGGTGCCGGCTCGGCCGGGCGGACCGGGGCGCGGCTCGTCGCGGCCGGGGACGGGGCCGGTGTGGGGGAGACCGCGACCGTCTGCTGGGCGGGGGTGTCGCCCTTCACCGCCGAGGCGACCGCGTAGCCGCCCACCGCGAGGACGCCCGCGACTCCGGCCGTGGCCCCCACCACCCGCGCCCAGCCCCACAGCGGCGGACGCGTCGCCCGGCGGCTCGGACGGGACTGCGCGGCCATCCCGCGCTCGACGCGGGCCAGGATGCGCGCGCGATCGGGCTCGTGCGCCTCGGCCGCCGAGTGCAGCCTGGCGCGCAGCTCGTCGGGCACGTCCCGCGGCGTAGTCATCGGTTCCTTCCTCCAGCTCCACCGGTGCGCACCACCGCGGCGGGAACGCGCCGAGGGGTCTCGGCGGTGCCCAGGAGCCGCTGCATTTCGGCCATCCCCTTCGACGTCTGGCTCTTCACCGTACCCACCGAGATGCCCAGCGCGAGCGCCGTGTCCTTCTCGGAGAGGTCGAAGGCGTGCCGCAGCACCACGCAGGCCCGCTTGCGGAACGGCAGACGGCGCAGGGCCTCCTGGACGTCGACGACGGCCGGCACGTCCGGGTTCTCGGTCTTCTCCTCGCGCTGCGACCAGAAGAGGGTGATCCGCCGGCGTTCGCGCACCGCGCTGCGGATCCGGGTGCGGGCCAGGTTGGCGACCACGCCGCGCGCGTACGCCACCGGGTGGTCGGCGGCGCGCACCCGGTCCCAGCGGTGCCACAGCGCGAGCAGCGCGTCGGCGGCCAGATCGTCGGCGGCGTCCGCCTCACCGGTCAACAGGTGGGCTAGCCGTGCGAGTTCGGCGTAGTGGCGTTCGAAGAAGGCATGGAACTCCACCGCGGCGTCGTCGTCGACGACAGTGCCCACGGGCGACCTCTCCTCGCTGTGGCTCCGGCACCTCTTCGGGCGCCCGTGCATGTCATGTAGATGCCATGTGGACGTCCGGAGTGCGTTCTGGGGTGAGACCCGGAAGCGTAGCAGCGTTCGTACGGGACTTCGAACGCCGTATGACGGGCCGAATTCTCCGATTCCGTAACACGGAGAAAACCTGAAACGGGTTCACCACGGGAACAATCCAGCCAGCATCCCGCACTGGTTCAACAGGCAACAAGGAGTCTCTCCATGTCCGACGCACAGAAGGTGGCCGGCCGGTCAAGTTCCGCGCCCCCGGCGGTGAACGGCCTCGACCGGTACTTCAGGATCTCCGAACGGGGCTCCACCTTCGGTCGTGAGATACGCGGCGGTTTCGCCACGTTCTTCACGATGGCCTACATCCTTGTACTGAATCCGATCATTCTGGGCAGCGCCAAGGACAAGTTCGGCCACCAACTGGACGCGGGACAACTGGTCACGGCCACCGCCCTGGTGGCGTGTGTGATGACGATCATCATGGGCGTCGGCGGCAACCTGCCGCTCGCCATCGCCGCCGGCCTCGGCCTCAACGCCGTCGTCGCCTTCCAGCTCGCCCCGTTGATGAGCTGGTCCGACGCCATGGGCCTCGTCGTCATCGAAGGCGTCCTGATCTGCGTCCTGGTGCTCACCGGACTGCGCGAAGCCATCATGAACGCGATCCCGCACCAGCTGAAGCAGGCCATCGGCGTCGGCATCGGCCTGTTCATCGCCTTCATCGGCTTCGTCGACGCCGGGTTCGTCAGCCGCATTCCGGACGTCGCGAACACCACCGTGCCGGTGCAGCTGGGCGCCGTGGGACGCCTGACCGGCTGGCCCGTCCTGGTCTTCTGCCTCGGGGTGCTGCTGACCATCGCGCTGCTCGCCCGCAGGGTGAAGGGCGCCATCCTGATCAGCATCGTGACCATGACGGTCGTCGCGATCGTCATCAACGCCGTCGCCGACATCAAGAGCTGGGGCCTGACCACCCCGAAGGTCCCCGACAAGGTCGTGGCGGCTCCCGACTTCGGGCTCGTCGGTCACTTCAGCCTGTTCGGCGCCTTCGGTGAAACGAGCGCCATCACGGTCGTCCTGCTGATCTTCACGCTGATCCTGTCGGACTTCTTCGACGCCATGGGCACCATCGTCGGCATCAGCGCGGAGGCCGGGCTGCTCGACGAGCAGGGCCAGGTGCCGGGCATCGGCCGGGTGCTGTTCATCGACGGCGCCGCCGCGATCGCCGGCGGCGTGGGCTCCGCCTCCTCCAACACCGCGTACATCGAGTCCGCCGCCGGCGTCGGCGAGGGCGCGCGCACCGGCTTCGCCAACCTGATCACCGGCGGCCTGTTCGGCCTCGCGCTGTTCCTCACGCCGCTGTTGACCATCGTGCCGCTCCAGGCGGCGGCGCCCGCCCTGATCGCGGTCGGCTTCCTGATGCTGACGCACGTCAAGCACATCGACTGGGACCGGTACGAGATCGCCATCCCGGCGTTCCTCACCATCGCCGCCATGCCGTTCACGTACTCGATCACCGACGGCATCGGCGCCGGCTTCCTGTCCTACGTCGTCATCAAGACGGTCCTCGGCAAGGCCAGGGAGGTCAACTGGCTGCTGTGGGGCGTGTCGGCGCTGTTCCTGGTCTACTTCGCGATCGACCCGGTGGAGCAGATCCTCGGAGTCAAGTGAGGCGAGGGGGCGGCCCGTCGCGGGGCTGCCCCCGGAGGGCCTACCTCTTGAGCGCGGCCTGCATCATGGCCTTGGCCACCGGCGCCGCCAGCCCGTTGCCGCTCACCTCGGAACGTGCCGCGTCCGACTGCTCGACCACCACCGCGACCGCGACCTCCTTGCCCGTCGCCTCGGACTTGCCGTACGCCGTGAACCAGGCGTACGGCACCTGACCGTTGTTCTCGCCGTGTTGTGCGGTACCGGTCTTGCCGCCCACGGTGACGCCCGGTGCCTGCGCGTTCGTACCCGTGCCCTTCTCCACGACCGTCTGCATGGCGGACTCCAGCTGGGCGGCGGTCGAGGAGCTGACGATCCGCTTCGTGGACGTGTCGTTGTCGTAGTTCTTCAGCACGTCCCCGCCGCTGTCGGTGATCTGCGACACCATGTGTGGGCCGACCAGCTCACCGCGGTTGGCCAGGGCGGCGGAGACTTTTTTCTCATCCGGCGCTCATGATTCCGGCCGGACCGCACCAGCCCGGCGTCCCCCTTCCAGCGTCAACACCACCTCGTCGATCTCCTCCTCCCTGGCGTGCGCATACCCCCTGGCCCGTGCGGCCTCGCGGAAGCCGCACTTCTCCAGCACGCGCAGCGACCCCGCGTTGTCCGCCGCCGCCCGTGCGTACAGCGGGCGTTCCGGCACCTGAGCCAGCAGCCCCCGCAGCGCGGCCGTCGCCACGCCCCGCCCCCAGTACGCGCGGTCGATCCAGTACGTCACCTCGCGCTCGCCCGGCTCCCCGTAGACCGCCGCGCTCCCCACCACGTCGCCGTCCGCCAGGACCGTGCGGGCGAGGACGTCGGACGAGGACCGTATCTTCTTCCAGTGGGCGTCGAAGACGTCCGGGTCGGCCGGATCCCCAGGGGTGAACGCGGCCATCCGGACCGCCTCGGGATCGCTCATCTGCCGGTAGAAGACCGGCAGGTCGCTGTCGTGGACCTCGCGGAGCACGACCTCCATGGTTCACAGCCTCCGTGTGGCGAGCGTCAGACGGTCCCTCGCGTCGAAGAGGGCGTCCTTGATCATCTGTTCGTGGGCCGGGGTCAGGCGGGCCACCGGGACCGAGCAGCTGATCGCGTCGCGGGCCGGGGTGCGGTAGGGGATCGCGACCCCGAAGCAGCGCAGCCCCAGCGTGTTCTCCTCCCGGTCCACGGCGAAGCCCTGCTCCCGGACCTGGTGCAGCTCCTCGATCAGCTTCTCACGGTCCGTGATGGTGTGTTCGGTCAGCGCCGGGAGCGTCTCCGGGAGCATCTTGCGGACCTGCTCGTCCGTGTACGTGCTCAGCAGCGCCTTGCCCAGCGACGTCGAGTGCGCGGGCAGCCGGCGCCCCACCCGCGTGAAGGGCCGCAGGTAGTGCTGCGACTGGCGGGTCGCCAGGTACACCACGTTCGTGCCGTCGAGGCGCGCCAGGTGGATCGTCTCCGTCGTGTCGTCCGACAGCCGGTCCAGGGTCGGGCGGGCAGCCGCCACCACCTCGTCGCCGTCGATGTACGACGTGCCGACCAGCAGCGCCCGCACCCCGATGCCGTACCGCGTGCCCGTCGCGTCCGTCTCCACCCAGCCCAGCTCCACGAGCGTGCGCAGCAGCATGTACAGGCTGGACTTGGGGTATCCGACGGCCTCCTGCACGGAGGCCAGCGAGTGCATGCCGGGACGGCCGGCGAAGTACTCGAGCAATTCGACCGTCCGCACCGCGGACTTGACCTGCGCTCCGCCGCCTGTCTCGCCTGCCGACATCGCCCTTGACCCCTTCGTTCGCCGGGAAATAGTCTCCGAGCAGCATATTCATCATCAGAGACAGTGTTCAGTATATCGAACGCCCCTGATGGATGACGTACGAACTGCGGCATGACATCTGGAGGGACCCGCGGTGGCAGCAGCACCAGTCTGGAGTGTCGACCCCCGAACCGGGAAGCAGGGTGAACAGGTTGCGGTGGAGGCCACAGCTGAGGAGGTGGACGCCGCCGTACGGGCCGCCCACGACGCGCGTGGTTCCCTCGCCGACCGCACGGTCCGCTCGGCGTTCCTGCGCACCGCCGCCGACGAGCTGGAGGCGGCCAAGGACCACCTCGTCGAGGCGGCGGACGCGGAGACCGCCCTCGGTCCGGTCCGGCTGGGCGGCGAGCTCGCCCGCACCTGCTACCAGCTGCGTGCCTTCGCGGACATCGTCGACGAGGGCGCCTTCCTCGACGTCGTGATCAACCACCCCGACGACACGGCGACCCCGCCCATCCCCGACCTGCGCCGCTACAAGGTCCCGCTGGGCGTCGTCGCCGTGTACTCGGCCTCCAACTTCCCCTTCGCCTTCTCGGTGGCCGGCGGCGACACCGCGAGCGCGCTCGCCGCGGGCTGCCCCGTCGTCGTCAAGGCCCACCCCGACCACCCGGCCCTGTCCGAACTGGTCGCGGCGGCCCTGCGCCGCGCCGCCGAGCGGCACGACATCCCGAAGGGCGTGCTCGGTCTCGTCCACGGCTTCCAGGCGGGCATCGAGCTGATCAAGCACCCGCTGGTCGCCGCCGCCGGGTTCACCGGCTCCATCCGCGGCGGCCGCGCCCTCTTCGACGCGGCGGCCGCCCGCCCCGTCCCGATCCCGTTCCACGGTGAACTCGGCTCGCTCAACCCGGTGGTCGTCACCGAGGCCGCCGCCGCCGAGCGCGCCGAGACGATCGGCGCGGGTCTCGCGGGCTCGATGACGCTGGGCGTCGGCCAGTTCTGCGTCAAGCCCGGGCTCGTCCTGGCGCCCACGGGAGCGGCGGGCGACCGCCTGGTGAAGTCGCTGACCGAGGCGGTCAGCGACACCGACGCCGGCGTCCTGCTCGACCACCGTATGCGCGACAACTTCATCGCCGGGGTCGCCGAGCGCGCGGCCCTCCCCGATGTGGAGTCCCCGGTGACCGCAGGCCCCGGCGGCGAGCACACCGTGAGCGCGGGCTTCCTCACCGTCCCGGCCGAGAAGCTCACCACGGACGGCGACCACGACCTGCTCCTGGAGGAGTGCTTCGGCCCGATCACGGTCGTCGCCCGCTACGAGGACGAGGACGAGGCCAAGCGCGTCCTGGGCCGGCTGCCCGGCAACCTCACCGCGACGGTGCACCTGTCGAGCGAGGAGGCGGCGGGGGAGGGGCGCGGCGCGGAGATTCTGCAGGAGCTGACCCCGCTGGCCGGGCGCGTGCTCGTCAACGGCTGGCCCACCGGGGTGGCGGTGGCGCCCGCTCAGCACCACGGTGGTCCCTACCCGGCGACCACGTCCACCTCCACGTCGGTCGGTGGTACGGCGATCGAGCGGTGGCTGCGTCCCGTGGCGTACCAGAACGCTCCGGAGGCCCTGCTTCCGCCGGAGCTGCGGGACGACAACCCGCTGGGTCTGCCGCGACGGTTCAACGGCCGTCTGGAGCGGTGACCGTCTCATCGCGGCTCGCGCCGTAGGGGCGTTGCGGGGTGCGGCGCCTCTGCGGTCGGTCGCGCCCGCGTGGCCAAGCCGCGCGAGGCGTCACATCCCCACGCCCCCGAAAAGCACTGCCCGCTACCTCGGTACCTGGGACACTCTGCCAATGGACCTCGAACTCCCCGAACTCCCTTTCCTCCTCCGTACGTACGGGCCCGAAGGTCACTGGTCGTACGAGGACGGGGTGCTCACCGGCTGGGCCGGGGCCCGGCAGGATCGTTTCGTGCCGCCCACCGGTGAGTCCCTGGACGCCGCCTCCGACGCGCCCCGGCTGCTCGGGGCGCCGGAAGGGGACTTCCAGCTGATCGCCCGCGTCACCGTCGGCTTCGCCGCGGCCTTCGACGCCGGTGTGCTCTACGTCCACGTCGGCGAGCGGGCGTGGGCGAAGCTGTGCCTGGAGTACTCGCCGGACCTGCCCACCGTGTGCACCGTGGTGACACGGGGACACTCCGACGACGCCAACTCCTTCACGGTGGAGGGCAGTTCCGTCTGGCTCCGGATCAGCCGGACCGGTCGCGCGTTCGCCTTCCACGCCTCGCGAGACGGGAAGCGGTGGACGTTCGTCCGGTTGTTCACCTTGGGCGACGAGAAGGAGACGGAGGCGGCGCTGGTCGGCTTCATGGCCCAGTCGCCGCTGGGCGAGGGCTGTGTGGTGACGTACGACGGGATCGAGTACCGCCCGCACTGGCCGCAGGACCTGCGGGACGGTTCATGACGAGCCGGCCCCGCCGCGCACCCACCTCGTCCGTCGTACGGGCCTGACCCCGAGCGCCCACCGCGCCCGGCTCAGTCGCCCCGGAACCGCCCCGGCCGCTGCCACGTCCTCCGTTGCCTGCCACCGGCGCGCCCAGGCCTTCTCCGCCCGCCACGGCTGGGTCCCCGATCCGGAGAACCCGCCTGCCCAGGGCGCCCACCACCTCCACCTCCGGTACACCGTCCCTGGTGTCCCAGGGAACAGAACGGAGCGCTTGAACGTTCACACAGCTTGCGGAGGGAGGCTCCGTACCCGTACGACCTGGAGAGAAGCCGAAGACATGCGCGTGGAGATCTGGTCCGACATCGCCTGCCCCTGGTGCTACGTCGGAAAGGCCCGCTTCGAGAAGGCGCTCCAGGCCTTCCCGCACCGGGACGAGGTCGAGGTGGTGCACCGCTCCTTCGAGCTGGACCCCCACCGCGCCAAGGACGACGTGCAGCCGGTCCTCACGATGCTCGCCAAGAAGTACGGGATGAGCGAGGCACAGGCCCAGGCCGGTGAGGAGAACCTGGGCGCCCAGGCCGCCGCCGAGGGCCTCGCGTACCGCACCACGGGCCGCGACCACGGCAACACCTTCGACATGCACCGCCTGCTGCACTTCGCCAGGGAGCAGGGCAAGCAGGATCAGCTGATCCAGATCCTGTACCGGGCGAACTTCGCCGAGGAGCGGTCTCTGTTCACCGAGGGCGACGAGCGGCTGGTGGAGCTGGCCGTTCAGGCGGGACTCGCCGCCGAGGACGCCCGCAAGGTCCTCGCCGACCCCACCGCCTACGCCGACGCCGTGCGCGCCGACGAGCGCGAGGCCGCAGAGCTGGGCGCGAACGGGGTCCCCTTCTTCGTCCTCGACCGGAAGTACGGCGTCTCCGGCGCCCAGCCCGCGGAGGTCTTCGCGCAGGCGCTGACCCAGGCCTGGGGCGACCGCCCGCCGCTCAGGCTGATCGACGAGGGTGACGCGGACGCCTGCGGCCCGGATGGCTGCGCGGTGCCGCAGCACTGAGGACCCGCAGGTCAGGCGGACGTATAAGGGTTCCTTGATGGAACCACGCACAAATAGGCGATGGACTGGGACTTCTACGGGCCGCACAGTGGTCCCATGGACACCTTCGAGACCCTCGTCCGCGCCGAGTTCGCCCCGAAGAACACCTACCTGAACACCGCGAGCACCGGGCTGCTGCCGGCCCGCACGGTGGAGGCCCTGCGGATCGCCGTGGAGTCGGCCGCCGTCGGGCAGCCCACCGACATGTTCGCCGACGTGGAGGCCGCACGCGCCGCCTTCGCCCGGCTCACCGGGGTTGCCGACGGCCGGGTGGCGGCGGGGGCCTCGGTCGCCGTCTACACCGGGCTGATCGCCGCCTCGCTGCCCGAGGGCGCCGAAGTCGTCACCGCCGAGGGCGACTTCAGCTCCGTGGTGAACCCCTTCCACGTGCGCCGCGACCTGAGGGTCCGCACCGTGCCGCTGGAGCGGATCGCCGAGTCCGTACGGCCCGGCACCGCCCTCGTCGCTGTCAGCGCGGCGCAGTCCGCCGACGGCCGGATCGCCGACCTGCCCGCCATCGGTGCGGCAGCCCGGGAGCACGGCGCCCGTACGTACGTGGACGCGTCCCAGGCCGCCGGCTGGCTGGACCTCGACGCGGACGCGTACGACTATGTCGCCGCCGTCGCCTTCAAGTGGCTCTTCTGCCCGCGCGGAGTGGCCTTCCTGGTGGTCCCGGAGGACCTGGGCTCCCTCCCCCCGCTCTTCGCCGGCTGGGTCGCGGGGGAGGAGCCCTGGGACAGCTGCTACGGGCCGGTCACCGAACTCGCCCGTTCCGCACGGAGGTTCGACGAGAGCCCCGCGCTGTTCTCGTACGCGGGCGCCCGCCGCTCCCTGGAGCTGCTGGAGGAGGTGGGCGTGGAGCGGGTACGGGCCCACGACCTCGCCCTCGCCGACCGGTTCCTCAAGGGCCTTGACGCACTCGGCCACGAACCGGTCCCCGCGCCGGGCTCACCGATCGTGTCCGTGCCCGGGCTCGGCCACCGGCAGGCCGAGTTGAGCCGCGCGGGCGTCGAGGTCTCGAACCGCGCGGGCAACCTGCGGGCGGCCTTCCACCTGTACAACACGTCCGCCGACGTCGACCGCCTGCTGGACGTGCTGTCCGGCTGACCCGGCGGCGCCTGGAGCCCCTCGCACGACGGGCTCCAGGCACCCGGCCGGGGCCTGGCTCACTTCACCGGTGTGAAGTCCCTCGCCCCGATGCTGTGATCTCCGGGGGACAACCCCCGGACCCCCGGCCGGAGTCCGGCTCACTTCACCGGTGTGAAGTCCCTCGCCCCGATGAACTCCGGTCGCCGGACCGGAGCCGCGAACGGCTCCACCGCCGCGTTCTCCACGCTGTTGAACACGATGAACACGTTGCTGCGCGGGAACGGGGTGATGTTGTCGCCCGACCCGTGCATGCAGTTGCAGTCGAACCAGGTCGCCGAACCGGCCTTGCCCGTGAACAGCTTGATGCCGTACTCGGAGGCCATCTTCGTCAGCGCCTCGTCGGACGGGGTGCCAGCGTCCTGCATCTGCAGCGACTTCTTGTAGTTGTCCTTCGGCGTCGCGCCCGCGCAGCCGAGGAACGTCCTGTGCGACCCCGGCATGATCATCAGGCCGCCGTTGGTGTCGTAGTTCTCGGTCAGTGCGATCGAGACGGACACCGTCCGCATGTTCGGCAGACCGTCCTCCGCGTGCCAGGTCTCGAAGTCGGAGTGCCAGTAGAAGCCGCTGGCACCGAAGCCCGGCTTGACGTTGATCCGCGACTGGTGGACGTACACGTCCGAGCCGAGGATCTGCCGCGCCCGCCCGACGACCCGCTCGTCGCGCACGAGATTCGCGAACACCTCGCTGATCCTGTGCACCTCGAAGACGGAGCGGATCTCCTTCGACTTCGGTTCCACGATCGAGCGCTCGTCGGCGCGGATGTCCGGGTCGGTGACGAGCCGCTCCAGCTCCTGCCGGTAGACGGCGACCTCGTCCTCGGTGATCAGCTCGTCGATGGCCAGGAAGCCGTCGCGCTCGTACGCCTGGAGGTCGGTCAGCGACATGGGCCCCGGCGTACCGGGAGCGCCCCACACGACCGGGTCCTGGCGCGGGACCGACACCTCGGTGGCGCCGCGGCTGGGATAGAGATCGGTGACGGCTGTGCTGGTGGTCGGGGTCATCGGTGATTCACACCTCCTCGGTGAGCAGGGGGTAGACGCCGTTCTCGTCGTGGTCCTCACGGCCGGTCACGGGCGGGTTGAAGACGCAGAGGCAGCGGAAGTCCTCCTTGACGCGCAGCGTGTGCCGCTCGTGCCCGTCCAGCAGGTACAGGGTCCCGGGCGTGATCGTGTACGTCTTCCCGGTCTCGTGGTCGGTCAGCTCCGCCTCACCCTCGACGCACACGACCGCCTCGATGTGGTTCGCGTACCACATCGACGTCTCGGTGCCCGCGTACAGGATCGTCTCGTGCAGGGAGAAGCCGACCTTCTCCCGGGCGAGGACGATGCGCTTGCTCTCCCAGGTGCCCGACGCGGCTTTCACATGCCGGTCGGTACCTTCGATGTCCTTGAACGAACGGACGATCACGGTACTGTGTGCCTCCTCTTCAGGGGTTTTCAGACGGTCTCGCGGACGGCGCGGGCGAGGATGCCCAGACCCTCGTCCAGCTCGTCGGGGGTGATGGTGAGGGCGGGCAGCAGTTTGACGACCTCGCTCTCGGGACCCGAGGTCTCCACGAGCAGCCCGAGCTCGAAGGCGCGGCGCGCGATCCGCGAGGCCCGCTCCTTGTCGTGGAACTCCAGGCCCCACACGAGCCCGCGGCCGCGGTACTCCTTCACGTCGGCGCGGTTCTCGTCGGCGATCGAGGCCAGCTCGCGCTCGACCAGCTCGCCGCGCGCCCGGGTCTGCTTCTCCATCGCGGACCCGTCGCTCCAGTAGGTCTCCAGAGCGGCGGTGGCCGTGACGAACGCCGGGTTGTTGCCGCGGAAGGTGCCGTTGTGCTCGCCCGGCTCCCAGACGTCCAGCTCGGGCTTGAACAGGCACAGCGACATCGGCAGCCCGTAGCCGCTGATCGACTTGGACACCGTGACGATGTCCGGCACGATCCCGGCCTCCTCGAAGGAGAAGAAGGCGCCGGTGCGGCCGCAGCCCATCTGGATGTCGTCGACGATCAGCAGCATGTCCTGCCGCTCGCACAGCTCGGCGAGGGCGCGCAGCCACTCGGGGCGCGCGACGTTGATGCCGCCCTCGCCCTGCACGGTCTCGACGATCACGGCGGCGGGTTTGTTCAGACCGGACCCCTGGTCCTCCAGGAGCCGCTCGAACCAGAGGAAGTCCTGGACCCTGCCGTCGAAGTAGTTGTCGAAGGGCATCGGCGTGCCGTGCACCAGCGGGATGCCGGCACCGGCGCGCTTGAAGGCGTTGCCGGTGACGGCCAGCGACCCCAGGGACATCCCGTGGAAGGCGTTGGTGAAGGACACGATGGCCTCGCGTCCCTTCACCTTGCGCGCCAGCTTCAGGGCGGACTCGACGGCGTTGGTGCCGGTCGGTCCCGGGAACATGACCTTGTAGGGCAGGTCGCGCGGGCGCAGCACCACGTCCTGGAAGGTCTGCAGGAAGGAACGCTTGGCGACGGTGGACATGTCGAGTCCGTGGGTGACGCCGTCCCGCTCCAGATAGTCGATCAACGCCCGTTTCAGTACGGGGTTGTTGTGGCCGTAGTTGAGTGATCCGGCGCCGGCGAAGAAGTCGAGGTACTCGTGCCCGTCCTCGTCGTACATGCGGCTGCCCTGCGCGCGGTCGAAGACGGTGGGCCAGCCGCGGCAGTAGCTGCGCACCTCCGACTCGAGGGTCTCGAAGACGCTGAGGTCCGGCTGGGTGATGGTCACGACGGAAACGCTCCTCGGTGTGTGGGGGAGGGGGAGTCGGACTGGGGGTGGGGGAGTCGGACTGGGGGTGAGGGATCAGGCGGTGTGCTGGAGTGGCCCGATGCGGTACAGGACCTCCGGGTCGTGCGGCCCGTCCGGGAAGTGGCGCGTGTCGAAGAGCACTTCACGCTCGACGGTGGCGCCGTGCCGGGCGGCGAACGAGGTGAACAACCGTTCGGAGGCGGTGTTGCTCGGGGTGATGGTGGTCTCGATGCCGGTGACGCCGTGCTCGGCGGCGACCCGTGCCGCGACCGCGTCGAGCAGGCGGGCGGCGAGGCCGCGCCCTCGGTACGCGGCGTCCACGGCGACCTGCCACACGAGGAGGGTGCGGGGGCGTTCGGGCCGCAGGTACGCGGTGAGGAACCCGACGGGCCGCCCCCCGGGCTCGGCGCGCACCACAGCCGAGGTGCCGGCGAAGTCACGGCACCACAGCAGATAGCTGTAGGAGGAGTTCAGATCGAGGGCCTCGGAGTCCTTGGCGATACGCCAGAGAGCGGCGCCGTCCGCCACCTCCGGACGGTCGATCCGTAGTCCCTCCGACATTTCCAGGAATTCCGCTGACAGGTCTGCTTGTGCGGCGGTCATGCGGATTCAATTTACCCGTGGAAATTCGAAAATGCATCGCCGGAGGGGGTTACGGACGGAGGATGGATGTGATATCGCGCGGGCGTGCATGTACGCGCGGACCGGTTGCGGTTGAAGCCCTATATGACGACATTACCGGACGAAACGCTTGCCTTGTGGAGTCGATCACACCCCGGTAACCCACACGAGATCTGCCCGAATTACCTCGGATTACGTTCGCAGAATCTTTGCGTTTAGGTCGGAGAAGAGCGGGCAGAAGAAGACGGGGAGCTACCCTCGAATGGAATTCCAGAATTACCCTGGAAGAAGCCTGAAGGGCAATGCGGATTTCAGGTCCCGGTCACTTCGCCGACACGTTCCCTGCGAGTTTGGCCGACGGTGCCTACGTGAGTCGGAGCCGCGGGGCGGTACATCGGCCTGTGCGGCGTCCGGCGACGCCGGGGTCTGGGTGGGCCCCCTGGAGGGAGGTCCGTGGGCGGCTGGGGCGAGAACCCGTCGGCCCCCGCCCCCACACACCGCTAGCCCCACACCTCCCTGACCACCCCCCGAGCCCGCTCCACGTGCACATCCACCCCGAACTCCACCAGCGCCGCCCCCAGCGCCGCCAGGCTCGCCGAAACCGCCTCCGCCGTCGCATCGGACCCGTAGTGGTTGACCCGGATCATCTCCTTCGCCAGCGCACCTCCGCCCGCCGCCAACGGCACCCCCGGGTGGCGCTCCAGCGCCCGCGCGACCAGCTCCGCCGCCACCACACCGGACGGTGCCCGCAACGTCGTGGCCACCGGCGCCGCCTCCGCCGCCTCGTACACGTAGGGCTCCAGACCGCCACCGAGCGCGACCGCCCCCGCCCGAGTCGCCGCCGCCGCGGACCGGTGCCGGATCATCACCGTCTCCGGCCCCTCGGCCTCGATCCGCTCCAGGCACGCCTGAAGCGCCAGCATCTCCAGCTGCGCCGGAGCGTGCAGCAGAGCCCTGCGTCCGCCGTCGATCCAACGCTCCTTCCAGTCGAGGAGGGAGAGGTACGACCGACGGGGCGCATGCGGGTTCGCCGCCATCCGCGCCCACGCCCGCTCGCTCACCGACACCGCCGACACCCCGGCCGGCCCGCCCATCGCCTTCTGGGCCCCGATCACGCACAGATCCACTCCCCATGCGTCCGGCAGCACCGGTTCGGCACCGATGGAGGCCACGGCGTCCAGATACAACAGTGCGCCGTGCTCGTGCACCACCGGCCCGATCTCCGCCACCGGGTTCGTGTTGCCGCTCGCCGCCTCCGCGTGCACCAGCGACACGAAGTCGATCTCCGGGTGCTCGGCAAGGGCCTCGCGGATCTGCGCCGCCGTGACCGCGGTGTGGAACGGCACGGCCAGGTCGTACACCGTCGCCCCGCAGTCCCGCAGTCAGTCGCCGAAGGTCTGGCCGTACGGACCCGTGATCACGTTGAGTGCCGTCGTGCCGGGCCCGGCCGCCCCGCGGATCGCGCCCTCCAGCGGCAGCAGCGCCTCTCCTTGCATGATCACGACGTCCTGCTCGGTGGACAGCAGCCGGGCCACCCGGTCCTCGATCGAGGCGAAGCGGGCGGCGCTCAGCGGGGGCAGGTCCAGGAGGGGGTGGGTCACGGCGGTGCTCTCTATCGCTCGAGGAGGCTGTCGGTGCCGGTCTCGGTGCCGGGGTCGACGACGGTCTTGAGGGTAACCGGCAGCCGGTGACGCCCGTTTGCCGCTCACTTCTGAGGCGAGAAGGCCCTGCAGCCATGGGTTTGGTTTGAGGAACCCAAACTTCTCCTTATAATCGGAACCCGCTTCTCCCCCCACAGGGGGAAGTCGAGATTTCCCACAGAGAGGTCCTCCGTGAACACGCTCCTCGGGCGCCGGGCCCGCATCCTGGCCGCCACCACCGCGACGGCCGGCGTGCTGCTCGTGGCCGGCTGCACCTCGAGCGGCAGCGGCGGCAGCGCCGGCAAGTCGGCCGTCGGCGGGGTGGAACTCGTCAAGGCCGGTCAGCTCACCACCTGCACCCACCTGCCGTACCCGCCCTTCCAGTCGGAGATCAACGGCAAGGTGCAGGGCTTCGACGTCTCGATGATCGACCTGGTCGCCAAGGACCTCGGAGTGAAGCAGGCCGTCGTCGACACCCCCTTCGAGAACTTCAAGACCGGCGCGTTCCTCAACTCCGGCCAGTGCGACCTCGCTGCGGCCGGCATGACCATCACCGCCGAACGCAAGAAGCACGTCGACTTCTCCGACCCCTACTTCGACGCCACCCAGGCCGTCCTGGTCGACAAGAACAGCGGCATCACCTCGCTGGCCGACGTCAAGGCCAAGGGCAAGCAGCTCGGCGCCCAGGCGCAGACCACCGGCGAGGACTACGCGAAGAAGCAGGGCTTCGACCCGACCTCCTTCGAGTCCTCCGACGCCGTCCTCAACGGCCTGCGCACCGGCCAGGTCCAGGCGGTCGTCATCGACTACCCGGTCGTCCAGGGCTGGCTCAAGGACAAGGCCAACGCCGACGCCTTCAAGCTGGTCGGCAACATCAACACCGGTGAGCAGTACGGCTTCACGGTGAAGAAGGGCAACACCAAGCTCCTCGCCGCCGTCAACAAGGCGATCAAGGACGCGAAGGCCGACGGCACGTACAAGAAGCTGTACGAGCAGTGGATCGGTCCGTACAACCCGTCCGTGGCCTCGCCCGCCGCCTCATGACCGACACGACGGACACGGCCAGGGCCGAGGCGCAGCCCCGTAGGAAGGGGCTGACCCGGACCCAGAAGCGCAGGGTGTCGCGCGGTGTCCAGTACGCCGTCTTCGTCGTCGCCGTGATCGCCTTCGCGGTCACGGCGGACTGGGGACGGCTGCAGAACCAGTTCGCGCAGGTGGACATCGCCCGGCAGATGTTCCCGGACGTCCTCACGCTGGCGCTGAAGAACACCGTGCTGTACACCGTGTCCGGCTTCGTCGTCGGCCTGGTGCTCGGCATGCTCCTCGCGCTGATGCGGCTGTCGTCCGTCGGCCCGTACCGCTGGGTCGCCGGGATCTACATCGAGATCTTCCGCGGCCTGCCCGCCCTGCTGATCTTCATCTTCGTCGGTGTCGCCGTGCCGCTCGCCTTCCCCGGCACGGAGATCATCGGCGGCACGTACGGCAAGGTCGCCCTCGCACTCGGCCTGGTGTCGGCCGCGTACATGGCGGAGACGATCCGCGCGGGCATCCAGGCCGTGCCGAAGGGTCAGATGGAGGCGGCGCGTTCGCTGGGCTTCTCGCCCGCTCGCGCGATGATCTCCATCATCGTCCCGCAGGCCTTCCGGATCATCCTTCCGCCGCTCACCAACGAACTCGTCCTGCTCTTCAAGGACTCCTCGCTGGTGTTGTTCCTCGGCGTCACGCTGGAGGAGCGCGAGCTGTCCAAGTTCGGCCGCGACCTGGCCAGCACGACCGCCAACTCCACGCCGATCCTGGTCGCCGGCCTGTGCTACCTGCTGGTCACGATCCCGCTCGGCTTCGTCGTCCGCCGTATGGAGGCCAAGACCCAGGGAGCCGCCAAGTGAGCAGCACCCCCGAGATCGCGATCCGCGACCTGCACAAGTCCTTCGGTGACAACGAGGTGCTGCGCGGCATCGACCTGGAGATCGGCCAGGGCGAGGTGGTCTGCGTCATCGGCCCCTCCGGCTCCGGCAAGTCCACCCTGCTGCGTTGCGTCAACCTCCTGGAGGAACCCACCAAGGGCCAGGTCTTCGTCGGCGGCACCGAGGTCACCGACCCGGATGTGGACATCGACGCCGTACGCCGCCGTATCGGCATGGTGTTCCAGCAGTTCAACCTCTTCCCGCACCTCACGGTGACCGACAACCTCACGCTGCCGCAGCGCCGGGTGCTCAAGCGGGACAAGGCCGAGGCCGCGAGGATCGCCGCCGAGAACCTGGAACGGGTCGGCCTGTCCGAGAAGGCGGACGCCTACCCCTCCTCCCTCTCCGGCGGCCAGCAGCAGCGTGTCGCCATCGCCCGCGCCCTCGCCATGGGCCCCGAGGTGATGCTGTTCGACGAGCCGACCTCGGCGCTCGACCCGGAGCTGGTCGGCGACGTCCTCGCCGTGATGCGCAGGCTGGCGCAGGAGGGCATGACGATGATGGTCGTCACCCACGAGATGACCTTCGCGCGCGAGGTCGCCGACCGGGTCGTCTTCATGGACGGCGGCGTGATCGTCGAGGACGGCACCCCTGAGCAGGTCATCGGCGACCCGAGCCACGAGCGCACCCGGCACTTCCTCTCCCGGCTCCTGGACCCCGCGAGGGCCGAGGTGGAGGAGGAGACCTCCGAGCAGGTGGGCGGGAAGCAGTAGCGGGCGAACGCCAACTAAGGTGCAGTACATGAGCGATCACGCGGTGCTGCATGTGAGGGGACGGGTTCTCGTCGGGCCCGAGGAGGTCCGCGACCAGCTGTGGGTGGTCGACGGCCGGATCTCGTACGACCGCCCCGCCGCGGCCCGCGACGTCCGTACCGTCGAGGGCTGGGCGCTGCCCGGCCTGGTCGACGCGCACTGCCACGTCGGCCTCGACGCGCACGGTCCGGTCCCCGAGGACGTCTCGGAGAAGCAGGCGCTGACGGACAGGGACGCGGGCACGCTGCTGATCCGGGACGCGGGTTCCCCCTCGGACACCCGCTGGATCGACGACCGGGACGATCTCCCGAAGATCATCCGGGCCGGCCGGCACATCGCGCGCACGCGCCGCTACATCCGCAACTACGCCTGGGAGATCGAGCCGGACGACCTGGTCGCCTACGTCGCCCAGGAGGCACGGCGCGGCGACGGCTGGGTGAAGCTGGTGGGCGACTGGATCGACCGTGAGGTGGGGGACCTGTCGGCCTGCTGGCCGCGGGAGGCGGTGGAAGCGGCGATCGCGGAGGCCCACCGGCTGGGTGCCCGGGTCACGGCGCACTGCTTCGCCGAGGACTCGCTGCGGGACCTGGTCGAGGCGGGCATCGACTGCATCGAGCACGCGACGGGGCTGACGGAGGAGACGATCCCGCTGTTCGCGGAGCGGGGGGTCGCGATCGTGCCGACGCTGGTGAACATCGCGACGTTCCCGAGGCTGGCGGACGGTGGCGAGTCGAAGTTCCCCCGCTGGTCGGCCCATATGCGCCGGCTGTATGAACGGCGCTACGACACGGTGCGGGCGGCGTACGACGCCGGGATCCCGGTGTACGTGGGCACCGACGCCGGGGGAACTCTGCCGCACGGCCTGGTCGCGGCGGAGGTGGCGGAACTGGTGACGGCGGGCGTGCCTCCGGTGGAGGCCCTGTCGGCGGCGACCTGGGCCGCCCACAGCTGGCTGCGCCGACCGGGGCTGGAGGAGGGCGCGGCCGCGGACCTGGTGGTGTACGAGACGGATCCACGAGCGGACGTACGGGTCCTGGCGGCACCGCGCCGAGTCATCCTCAACGGCAGGGCGGTCGCCTGACCGGGGGCGGGGGACCCCCTCACCGCGCGGCCAGCGTCACCGCCCGGTCCAGCGCCTGCAGGAAGCGGTTGACCGTCACCCGGTCCCGAACCGCCAGCCGCAGCCACTCCTCGTTCAGCCCCGGAAACGTGTCCCCGCGACGCACCGCGAAGCCCAGGTCCCGCAGGTGCCGCCGCACGGCAGCCGCCCGCGCCAGGCGGACCAGCACGAACGGCCCCTCCGCGGGCTCCGCCACATACAGCCCGTCCGGCCCGAACTCCCGCAGCCCCGCCACCAGATGCGCCCGGTCCGCCGCCACCCGGTGCGCCGCGTGCGCCGCCTCCGCCAGCGCCCGCGGCGACACACAGGCCTCAGCCGCCGCGAGCGCCGGCGTCGACACCGGCCACAGCGGCTGCGCCCGCTCCAGTTGCGCGATCGTCCCGGGGTCGGTCAGCACGTAGCCGATGCGCAGCCCCGCCAGACCCCAGGTCTTGGTCAGGCTGCGCAGGACCACCAGGCCCGGCACGTCCGTCCGGCCCGCCAGCGCCTCCCGTTCCCCGGGCACCGCGTCCATGAACGCCTCGTCGACCACCAACACCCGCCCCGGCCGGGCCAGTTCCTCGATCACCGACGCGGGGTGCAGCACGGACGTGGGGTTCGTGGGATTCCCGATCACCACCAGATCCGCGTCCTGCGGCACCAGCGCCGGATCCAGCCGGAAACCGTCCGCCTCCCGCAGCACCACCCGCCCCACCACGTGCCCGGCGGCCCGCAACGCCGCCTCCGGCTCCGTGAACTGCGGGTGCACCACGACCGGCCGCCGCACCTTCAGGGCGCGGGCGAGCAGCACGAACGCCTCCGCCGCCCCCGCCGTCAGCAGCACCCGCTCGGCCGGCACCCCGTGCCGCTCCGCCACCGCCGCCCGCGCCGCCCGCCCGTCGGGGTAGGCCGCGAGCCCGCCCAGCGACTCGGCGATCACCTCCCGCAGCCACGCCGGAGGCGTGTCCGCGCGCACGTTCACCGCGAGGTCGGTCAGTCCCGCCCCGCCGTCACGGACCTCGGCGTCCCCGTGGTGCCGCAGGTCGTGCTGTGCTCCGTCCCGTTCAGTGCGCATGGGAGTGCGCGTGCCCCCCGTGGTGGTGTCCATGACCGTGATGGTGATGCCCGTCGCCGGGACCGTGCGCGTGCCCGTCGTCGTCCGGGTGGAAGTGCGGCTGCTGCGGCAGCCCCACCTTGTCCTCGAAGCCGGGCAGCGCGATCCGGTACACGCACGAGTCGCAGTTCATCCGCAGGTCGCCCTTCAGCGCCTCCTGGTACCGCTCCATCACCAGGTCCAGCAGCTCCGGCTCCGGCCCGATGACGTCCGCGGACCGCACCTCGACCTGAGGATGCGCCGCCGCCCAGTCCTCCGCCTGCTGCCGCACCCGGTCCGGCAGGATCCCCGTGAACAGGAAGTACGGCAGGACGACGATCCGCTTCGCACCCAGCTTCGCGCACCGGTCGAGGCCGCTCGGCACGTCCGGCGCCGCCAGCGACACGAACGCCGTCTCCACGCCCGCGTACCCGCGCCCCTCCCACAGCAGCCGCGCCGCCTTGTACACCTCGGCGTTCGCGTCGGGGTCGGTGGAGCCACGGCCCACCAGCAGCACCGTCACCTCGGCGCGCCCCTCCGGCGTGCTCGCCGCACCGCCCATCGCCTCGTCCAGGCGCCGCTCCAGCACCGACAGCAGCGCAGGATGCGGGCCGAGCGGGCGCCCGTAGGTGTACGAGATGCCCGGGTGTCGCTCCTTCTCCCTGGCCAGCGCCGCCGGGATGTCCCCCTTCGCGTGTCCGGCGGACACCAGCATCAGCGGCACGGCCGCGAACCGGCGCACCCCCCGCTCCACCAGCTCGGTCACCGCATCGCCCAGCGGCGGCGGCGACAGCTCGATGAAGCCGCCCCCGACAGGCAGGTCGGGGTGGCGGCGCCCCAGCTCCCGTACGAAGTCGCGGAACGCCTCGGCTCCGGCCTCGTCCCGGGTGCCGTGGCCGGCGATGAGCAGGGCGGGCGGCGGGGTGGTCACGATGTCTCCTCGAACTTCGAAACGGGGTGGTACAGCAGGGCGTTGAGCGCGGCGGCGGCGACCGCCGAACCGCCCTTCTCGGACACGTTGCTCACGGCGGGCAGCCCGCTCTCGCGCAGCGCGGCCTTGGACTCGGCCGCGCCGACGAAACCGACGGGCAGACCGATGACGAGCGCGGGGGAGGCGTCCAGTTTCAGCAGCTCCTCAAGGGCGGTCGGCGCGCAGCCGATCACCCACAGGGCGCCCGGGCCGACGTCCTCGTACGCCAGCCGGATCGCGTGCGCCGAACGTGTCATGCCGGGGCCCGACCTGGCGTCCTTGAGGCGGCAGACCGTCTCGCGGCGTGTGATCCCGGCCGCGACCATCTCCACGTCCACCACCACCGGCGCCCCGGCGTGCAGCGCCGTGTGCGCCTTCTCCAACTCACTCTCGTCCATGACGAGGTCGGTGGCGTAGTCGAGGTCGGCGGCGGAGTGGATGACGCGCTCCACCACCGCCCGGGTCAGCGGCGGGAAGTGCGAGGTGTCGAGGCGGGCGCGCAGCCGCCGGAAGGACTCCTGCTCGATCGGGTGCACCACACGGTTCACTTGGCCTCCTCCTGCCAGCGGTATCCGCGCGGCGTGACCATGCGGCCCGCGATCTCACGGGTCGCCGTGTTGCCCACGGTCACGACCGTCATCATGTCGACCGTCGCAGGGTCCAGTTCGGCCAGGGTCGTGAGGCGACTGGTCTCGTCCGGCCGCGACGCGTTGCGTACGACACCGACCGGTGTCGTCGGCTCCCGGTGTCCGGCGAGGATCGCGAGGGCCTTCGGCAGCTGCCAGTCGCGGCCCCGGGAGCGGGGGTTGTAGAAGGTGACCACGAGGTCGGCCTCGGCGGCGGCCCGTACCCGCCGCTCGATGACCTCCCACGGCGTGTGCAGGTCGGAGAGGCTGATCGACACATGGTCGTGGCCGAGCGGCGCGCCCAGGATCGCCCCGGCCGCGAGCGCCGCGGTGACGCCGGGCACCCCGACCACGTCGATGTCGTCGGACGCCTCGGCGAGCGCGGGCGACGCCATCGCGTACACCCCGGCGTCCCCGCTGCCGATCAGCGCGACGGCATGCCCCTTGCGCGCCTGTGCGACCGCCGTGCGCGCCCGCTCCTCCTCCGCGCCGAGCCCCGACTCCAGGACCCGGGTGCCGGGCCGCAGCAGGTCACGGATCTGGTCGACGTACTGGTCGAGACCGACGAGCACCGACGCGCGCCGCAGCTCCTGCTGCGCGCGCGGTGTGAGCAGGTCCCGGGCGCCCGGCCCCAGCCCGACGACCGCGAGCCGTCCGCGCCCCGGTCGCCGCCCGACCGCGCACGTGGCCATGGCCGACTTCCGCTTGGGTACGAGGAGTTCGCCCCCGCCCACCAGCGCGGCGGCCTCCGCGACGGACGGTGTGCCGACGGCGGCGAGTGGTGCCTCGGACGGGTTGGGCACGTCGACCTTCGCCAACTCCTCGGCGGCGTAGGTCACGAGCGGAACGCCGAGCCGCCGCGCCGCCTCGACGATGCCGGGCTCCTCCGCCTTGGCGTCGACGGTGGCGAGTTCGGCGAGCGACGCCGCGGAGAGCCCCGCGTCCCGGAGCGCACCCTCGACGAGCCCCAGCACCTCCTCGACCGGGGCGCCCCTGGACGCGCCGACGCCCGCGACCAGGGTGGGCGGCCGCAGTACGACCTCCCGTTCGGCGGGTTCGACGGCGCGGTCGGTGACCCGGATGGTGTACGCCCCCTCGGCGGCGACGGACAGCGGCGGCAGCGGCCAACTCACCTCCGCCGCCAGCGCCACCGGCTCCCCGTCGAGCAACGCCCGCGACACCGCGGCGACATCGCCCTCCACCGGGAACCCGAGCGTGTCCAGCCCGGGCAGCCCCACGGCGTCCGTGGCGGTCGTCACGACCGGTTCCGCGCCCAGCACCCCGCCCACAGCGCGGGCGAGTTCGTTGGCGCCGCCGGCGTGCCCGCCCACGAGGGACACCGCGAACCGCCCGCCCTCGTCGACGCAGACCACGCCCGGGTCGGAGACCTTCTCACCCAGCAGCGGCGCGATCAGCCGTACGACCGCCCCCGTCGCCAGGAAGCACACGAGCTGCTCGCACTCCGCGAAGGCGGCCCGCACGGCGTCCTTCACGGGCCCGTCGTACACCCGCGTGCGGTCCGGCCACGCCGCGGCCAGCCGGTCCCGCGCAGCCGCCCCCGCCGCGGTGGCGGAAATGAGGCCGATCACTTCGCTCCTCCTTCGTGCAGTGCCGGGGTCCTGGTGCCCCACAGCAGGAAAACAGGGTTGGTCGCCGCGAGCCGGGTCACGTCGCCCGGCAGCGGCGCGAGGCGCGAGGACTGCAGCAGGACGCCGTCGCAGGAGAACCCGGCGGCGGCGAGCGCCTCGCGCGCCGCAGGTACGCGGTCCAGGGCCGCCATGGCGACCACCACCGCCCGCCGGGCGCGCCGCGCGCACGCCGTGACGATGGCGGGCAGTTCGCGTCCGCCGCCGCCGACGAACACCGCGTCGGGGTCGTCGAGTCCGTCCAGCGCGTCCGGCGCGGTCCCGTGCACGACCCGCACGTCCACGCCGTGCGCGGACGCGTTGGCGCGGATCCGTTCGACCCCGTCGGGACTCTTCTCGACGGCGGTGACGGCGGCGCCCAGCCGTGCGCACTCGACCGCGACCGAGCCGGAGCCCGCGCCGACGTCCCAGACCAGATCGCCGAGCCGTGGCCCGAGCCGGGCCAGGGCCAGGGCACGCACCTCGAACTTGGTGATCATCGAGTCCCGGTGCGCGAAGGCGCTCTCGTTCAGGGCCCATGCGGAGGGACCCGAGGGCGCCCCCGCGACCGTGCGCACCGGCCCCAGCGCCCGCGTCTCGTCCAGGCACAGCACCACGCTCACCGCCGCCCCCCAGTCGCGTTCCGCCGCCTCGGCGGGCGTCACCCGCTCCACCCGCTCACGCTCCGGGTCGCCGAGCGCGGTCGCGACGACGAGGACCCGGTCGGCGTAACCGTCGCAGAGCGCCGTTCCCAGCTCGGCGGGCCCGGCTCCGGGCCCGGTCAGCACGGCGACCTTGGCACGCGCCCGGCAGACGTTCACGGCGGTGCGCATCTCGCGTCCGTGCGCACTGACCACCACCGCGTCGTCCCAGGTCAGCCCGAGCCGCGCGAAAGCACCGGCCACCGACGACACGCCGGGCCGCACATCCAGCCGGTCCGGCCCGAACCGCTCGCCCAGCGCCCGCACGATGCCGAAGAACCCGGGATCACCGGAGGCGAGCACGACGACCCGCCGCTCCTTGTCCAGGTACCGCCCGATGGCGTCCAGCGCGGGCGCCAGCGGTCCGAGCACGATCCTCTCGGCGCCCTCGGGCAGCGGGGCGGCGTCCAGATGCCGCCGCCCGCCCACGACGAGGTCCGCCGCCGCGAGGACCTCCTCGTCGAGCGGCGCCCCCGTGCCCGTGCCGACGACAGTGATCACGTGCTCGCACCCCGTGTGCGCAGGGCCTTGCGGGCCTCGGGGTCGGCCTTGCGGTAGCCGTGGAAGTGACCGGGGTGGTAGAGGTGCGAGCGCGTGCCCTGCGCGTCGAGCGCCGGGCCGACCAGGAAGAGGGTGTGCTTCCAGAGCTTGTGCTCCTTGACGGTCTCCTCCAGCGTGCCGATCGTGCACTTCACGACCAGCTCCTCCGGCCAGGTCGCCTGGTAGGCGACCACGACCGGGGTGTTCGTCGGGTAGCCGCCCTCCAGCAGCTCCCGCACCAGCTGCCCGCTGCGGGCCGCCGACAGGAAGATCGCCATGGTGGTGCCGTGCCGGGCGAACTCGCGCACCTCCTCGCCGGGCGGCATCGGCGTCTTGCCGCCGCCGAGCCGGGTGAGCACCACGGACTGCGCGACCTCGGGGATCGTCAGCTCCCGCCGGGCGAGCGCGGCGACGGCGGAGAAGGAGGAGACGCCGGGGACGACCTCGGTCGCGATACCGATCTGCGCGCACCGGTCCAGCTGCTCCTGGGTGCCGCCCCACAGGGCCGGATCGCCGGAGTGGATACGGGCGACCTTCAGCCCCTGCGTCTGCGCCCGCCGGTACACGGCGACGACGTCCTCCAGCGACATGGTCGCCGAGTCCAGGACCTCCGCGTCCGCACGCGCGTGCTCCAGGACCTCCGCCTGGACCAGGCTGGCCGCCCAGATCACGACGTCGGCCTCGGCGATGGCGCGCGCGGCACGGAACGTCAGCAGGTCGGCGGCGCCGGGGCCGGCACCGACGAAGGTCACCTTGCCGGTGGGGGCATCGGCCATGGGTTCAGGTCCTCTCGTACGGAATGTCACGATGTGTGCGGGCGGAATCGGGGCCGGATGTGCGCGATGGGGGCCCGATCGGATAGCAAGGGCACATGGCGGTCTTCGTCGCGCTCGGCGCGTTCCTGATGACGCTGGCCGGCGGCTGGACGGCACAGCGCGTGACCGACCGTCGCCATCTGGTCCTGGGCCTGGCCGGCGGGCTGATGCTCGGTGTGGTCGGCCTGGATCTGCTGCCGGAGGCACTGCGCGCGGCGGGCACAGAGGTGTTCGGCGTGCCGGCGGCGCTGCTGCTGTTCGTGGGCGGCTTCCTGCTGGCCCACCTGGTGGAGCGGCTGCTCGCCGCACGCCGGGCGGCGCACGGCGCAGAGGAGCACGATCACCATCGCGCGCCCGAGGTGGGCCTCACGGCGGCGGCAGCCATGGTGGGTCACAGCGCCATGGACGGCGTGGCGATCGGTGCGGCCTTCCAGGTGGGCGGCGGTATGGGCCTCGCGGTGGCGCTGGCCGTCATCGCCCACGACTTCGCGGACGGCTTCAACACGTTCACCCTCACCAGCCTGTACGGCAACGCACGCCGCAAGGCGGTCGCGATGCTGTTCGCGGATGCGCTGGCGCCCGTGCTGGGCGCGGCCTCGACCGCGTTCGTCGCCATCCCGGAGTGGTTCCTCGGCGGCTACCTCGGCCTCTTCGGCGGCGTACTGCTCTACCTCGCCGCCGCCGAGATCCTGCCGGAGGCCCACCATGAGCACCCCGCCCGCTCGACCCTGCTGTGCACGGTCGCGGGCACGGCCTTCATCTGGCTGGTGGTGGGCCTCGCGGGCTGATCCGCCGCCGGTCACAGCTTGCCGCCACGGGTGCCGTCGCGCCGGGCGGGCGCGATGAGGGTGGAGAGGTAGGGCAGCGAACCGCCGTCGAGGTCGGCGGCCGGGCGGATGGACTCCTCCGGGAGCCCGAGAGCGGACCCCCACACGGCGTCCTCGATGCGCCCGGTCTCCCGCAGCGCCTCGGCGACCTCCCGCGCCTGCCGCCCGAACTTGTACGCGACAACGGTCCCGGGACCGGCGAGCGCCTCCTTGAGCACGCCCGAACCGGCCGTGACGGGCACCAGCGTGAGCGGCTCGGTGCCCTCGGTGAGCACGGCACCCGACCGTGCGGCCAGGTCCTGCATGGCGGTGATGCCGGGCACCGTCTCGACGACGGTCCCGGGCACGAGCTCCTGCACGGTCTGCGCGAGGTACGTGAACGTCGAGTACACGTTGGGGTCGCCGATGGTGGCGAACGCGACGGCCGCATGCCGTCGGAGCAGCCGGGCGACCCGCTCACCGGCGGCGTCCCAGGCGGCCTCGCGCCGCGCCCGGTCGGTCCGCTCGTTCAGCGCGAAGACGACGCGGACGACCTTCTCCTCGGGCACGTAGTGCAGCACGGTCGCCTCGGCGCGCCCCCGCTCACCCCCGTCCTTTCCATCAAATGCAGCCATCACGGGTACGACGACGACATCGGCGGCGCGCAGAGCGTTGACGCCCTTGACGGTCACCAGCTCGGGGTCGCCGGGGCCCACCCCGACTCCGATCAGCCTGCTGCTCATGACGTCCGGCACCTCTCCACGAACCGACGGGCCACACCGGGCGCACCGGCCCAGTGCGTGTGCAGATAACTCGCGTGCGCCCCTTGCTGCACGAAACCTTCCAAGCGCGGCCGGGGAGCGCGCACCCCCCAGGCGGGAGCCGCCCCGGCGCCGGGCTCGACGGCGGTCCGGTGGAACTCGTGGCCCCGCACACGGGTCCCGGCCGCGGCGAGCACGGTGTCACCGACCGCCACGGCGTCGCGGTAGCCGAGGGTCAGCCGCTCGGTCATCCGGGCGGTGGCGTCGAGCACCCCGCACATGGGCTGCCCGTCCAAATCCCGGCACAGGTACAGCAGCCCGGCACACTCGGCGGCGACGGGCGCACCGCTGAGCGCCAGCTCGGCGACGGCCTTGCGCAACGGCTCGTTGGCGGACAGCTCGGAGGCGTACACCTCGGGGAAGCCGCCCCCGATGACCAGCCCACGGGTCCCTTCGGGCAGTCGCTCGTCGCGAAGGGGGTCGAAGGGGACGATCTCGGCGCCGGCGGCGGTGAGCAGTTCGGTGTTCTCGGCGTAGGAGAAGGTGAAGGCCGCGCCTGCGGCAACGGCGACTACCGGTCCCCTCCCAGGGCCGGGCACGGGAAGGGGCGGCGGGGGCGCCCCCCACACGGCCTCAGCCGCATCCCAGGCCGCACTCGACAGGGCACCCGCGCTCCGCGCCAGCCCCATCAGCGCATCCAGGTCGCATCCGTCGGAGACCTGCGCGGCCATGGCCGCAACCGCCTCCACCGCCTCAGCCCGCCGCTCGGCGACCGGCACCAGCCCCAGATGACGCGACGGCGTGTCGACCTGCGGAGCCCGCCGCAGCACTCCCAGCACCGGCACCCCGGCCGAATCGAGCGCCTCCCGAAGAAGCTCCTCGTGCCGATCGGACCCGACCTTGTTCAGGATCACGCCCCCGACCCGCACTTCCGGATCCCACGAGGCGAACCCGTGCACCAGCGCCGCCACCGACCGCGACTGCGACGACGCGTCGACCACGAGCACCACCGGCGCCCGCAGCAGCTTCGCCACCTGGGCCGTGGACGCCAGTTCACCCTCGCCCGCAGCACCGTCGTACAGCCCCATCACACCCTCGACGACGGCGAGGTCGCACCCCCGCGACCCGTGCAGAAACAGCGGAGCGACAAGCTCCGGACCGCACAGGTACGCGTCGAGGTTGCGCCCCACGCGCCCGGTGGCGAGCGCGTGGTACCCGGGGTCGATGTAGTCCGGCCCGACCTTGTGCGGGGACACGGCGAGCCCCCGCCCGGCGAACGCGGCCATCAACCCCGTGGCAACGGTGGTCTTGCCGCTGCCGGAAGAAGGCGCGGCAATGACCAGCCGGGGCACGGACGAGGAGGAGGACATCAGCACGAGGTCACCACTCGATGCCCTTCTGGCCCTTCTGGCCCACGTCCATCGGATGCTTGACCTTGGACATGTCGGTGACGAGGTCCGCGAAGTCGACCAGCTTCTCCGGTGCGTTCCGCCCGGTGATCACCACGTGCTGGGTGCCGGGCCGGTTGCGGAGCACGTCGACGACCTCGTCGGTGTCGACCCAGCCCCAGTGCATCGGGTACGCGAACTCGTCGAGCACGTACAGCTTGTACGTCTCGGCGGCCAGGTCCCGCTTGACCTGTTCCCAGCCCTCGCGGGCCTTCTCCTCGTTGGTCGAGTTGTCACCCTGGATGTCCCGCTGGACCCAGGACCAGCCCTCGCCCATCTTGTGCCAGGCCACGGTCCCGCCCTGCCCGGACGCCCCCAGCACCTTGAGCGCGTTCTCCTCGCCGACCTTCCACTTCGCCGACTTGACGAACTGGAACACCCCGATCGGCCACCCCTGGTTCCAGGCGCGCAGCGCCAGCCCGAAGGCCGCGGTCGACTTGCCCTTGCCGACGCCCGTGTGCACGACGACGAGGGGACGGTTGCGTCGCTGACGGGTCGTCAGCCCGTCGTCCGGTACGACACTCGGCTGTCCCTGCGGCATTACGCGGCCCTCCTCTGTACGTCCTTCACCAGCCCGGCGATCGAGTCCGCCCGCAACTCGTCGAGCGTCACCGCCGTACCGCCCAGCTCACCCGCGAGCAGCCCGGCGAGCCCCAGCCGCACCGGTCCCGACTCGCAATCCACGACCACCGAGGCAACCCCCTCGGCCGCGAACAGCCGGGCCGCCCGCCCGGCCAGCGCGACCGGCTCAGGACCACCCGTGGCCCGCCCGTCCGTCACCACGAGCACGAGCGCCCGCCGCGCCGGATCCCGCAGCCGCTCCACCCGCAACACGTCGTGCGCCTTCAGCAGCCCGGCGGCCAGCGGCGTACGGCCCCCGGTGGGCAGCGACTCCAGCCGGGCCGCCGCCGCGTCCACCGACGAGGTCGGCGGCAGCGCCACCTCGGCCGCCGAGCCCCGGAAGGTCACGAGGCCCACCTTGTCGCGCCGCTGGTAGGCGTCCAGCAGCAGCGACAGCACGGCGCCCTTCACCGCGCTCATCCGCTGCCGGGCCGCCATCGACCCGGAGGCGTCCACCACGAACAGCACGAGGTTGCCCTCGCGCCCCTCCCGGGTCGCCTGCCGCAGATCGTCCCGGCGCACCACGAGCCCGGGCCCCGACCGCCCGCGCGCCCGCTGATGAGGCGCCGCCGCCAGCACGGTCGCCGCCAGGTGCAGCTTGGTAAGCGTGCCCTGGGGCCGCCGGGCCCCGGTGGTCCGCCCGTGCTGCGTCCGTGCCCGCGAACGCCGCCCGGCGGCGCCGTCACCGAGCCCGGGCACGGTCAGCACCTTCGTACGGAAGGGATCGGAGGCGCGTGCGGGAGTCTGCTCACCGGCTCCTGAGGTCTGCGACGGCCCGCTCTCACCGGACTCGGCCTGCGCCGGCGTGTCACCGTCGCCCGCCGGACCGTCCTGCGGCGGCCGGCCGCCGCCCCCGCCGGGTCCGTCCGGATCCGGGTCGTCGTCCTCCCCGGAATCCCCGGAATCCCCGGAATCCCCGGAATCCCCGGAATCCCCGGAATCCCCGAACTGCTCCAGCGTCTCGTCGAGCTTGTCCTCGTCGAGGCCCGGCGCGTCGAAGGGGTTCCGCCGCCTGCGGTGCGGCAGCGCGAGCAGCGCTGCCTGTCGTACGTCCTCGGCGAGCACGTCGGTCCGCCCGGCCCAGGCGGCCAGCGCGGTCGCCGTACGCGCCATCACGATGTCGGCGCGCATGCCGTCCACTTCGAACGCGGCACAGGTCGCGGCGATCTGCCGCAGCGCCCCGTCCCCGAGCCGCACGGACGGCAGCAGCTCGCGCGCGGCCACGATGCGGGCCCGTACGGTGGCCTCCTCCTCGGCCCAGCGCGCCGCGAAACCGGCGGGGTCGTCGTCGTAGGCGAGCCGCCGCCGGACGACCTCCACGCGCTGGTCGGGTTCGCGGGAGGCGGCGACCTCGACCGTCAGCCCGAACCGGTCGAGCAACTGCGGCCGCAGCTCGCCCTCTTCGGGGTTCATGGTGCCGACGAGCAGGAAACGCGCGGCGTGCCGCACGGAGACGCCCTCGCGCTCGACGTACGAGGCGCCCATCGCGGCGGCGTCCAGGAGCAGGTCGACCAGGTGGTCGTGGAGGAGGTTGACCTCATCCACGTACAGGATGCCGCGGTGGGCGTCCGCGAGCAGGCCCGGCTCGAACGCCTTCACGCCCTCCGCCAGCGCCCGCTCGATGTCGAGGGCGCCCACGAGCCGGTCCTCGGAGGCCCCGACGGGCAGTTCGACCATGCGCGCGGGACGTGTTGTACCGGCCCCAGGCTCGTGCGGCCCGTCCGGGCACGACGGATCCGGCGCCGCCGGATCGCACGAGAAACGGCACCCGGGGACGACCGCCACCTGAGGCAGCAGCGCGGACAGGGCGCGCACGGCCGTCGACTTGGCGGTGCCCTTCTCGCCGCGCACCAGCACACCGCCGACCGCCGGCGAGACCGCGTTCAGCAGCAGCGCGAGCCGCAGGTCGTCCTGCCCGACGACGGCCGTGAACGGAAACGGGGTACTCACTTCTCGTCGCCCTCCAGGTCGCCTTCCAGCTCCAGATAGGTGGCGCGCAATCGCTCCAGCGTGTCCGCGTCCGGCTCGGCCCACAGGCCACGGTCGGCGGCCTCCAGGAGCCGTTCCGTGATGCCGCGCAGCGCCCACGGGTTGGACTTCTTCATGAAGTCGCGGTTCTCGGCGTCGAAGACGTACTCCGCGCTGAGCTTCTCGTACATCCAGTCGTCGACGACCCCGGCCGTGGCGTCGTACCCGAACAGGTAGTCGACGGTCGCCGCCATCTCGAAGGCGCCCTTGTAGCCGTGGCGCCGCATGGCCGCCATCCAGCGCGGGTTGACCACGCGGGCGCGGAAGACACGGTGGGTCTCCTCACCGAGGGTGCGGGTCTTGATCTGGTCGGGTACGGCGCTGTCACCGACGTACGCCTCGGGGGACGCACCGGTGAGGTGCCGCACCATGGCGACCATGCCGCCGTGGTACTGGAAGTAGTCGTCCGCGTCGACGAGGTCGTGCTCGCGGGTGTCGACGTTCTTCGCGGCGACGGCGATGCGCTTGAACGCCGTCTCCATGTCCCCGCGCGCCGCCCGTCCGTCCAGCCCGCGCCCGTACGCGTAGCCGCCCCACACCGCGTACACCTCGGCGAGGTCGGCGTCGGAGCGCCAGTTGCGCGCGTCGATCAGCGGCAGCAGACCGGCGCCGTACGCACCCGGCTTGGAGCCGAAGACACGGGCCGTGGCGCGCCGCCGGTCGCCGTGCTCGGCGGTGTCCTCGTCGGCGTGTGCCTTCACGAAGTTCTTCCCGGCGGGCTCCTCCAGCTCGGCCACCGCGCGCACCGCGTCGTCGATCAGCCCGACGACGTGCGGGAACGCGTCCCGGAAGAACCCGGAGATACGGACCGTGACGTCGATACGGGGGCGGCCCAGCTCCTCCAGCGGGACCACCTCGAAACCGGTCACGCGGCGCGAGGCGTCGTCCCAGACGGGGCGGCAGCCGAGCAGGGCCAGGATCTCGGCGATGTCGTCGCCCTGGGTGCGCATCGCGGAGGTTCCCCATACCGTCAGGCCGACGGACCTCGGGTACTCGCCGGTGTCCTGGAGGTAGCGGGCGACCAGCGAGTCGGCGAGCGACTGACCGACCTCCCAGCTCAGGCGGGACGGAATCGCCTTGGGGTCGACCGAGTAGAAGTTGCGGCCGGTCGGCAGGACGTTGACCAGGCCGCGGGTCGGGGAGCCGGACGGGCCCGCCGGGACGTAACCGCCGTCCAGCGCCTTGAGGATGTGGCCGATCTCGTCGGTGGTGCGGGCGAGACGCGGCACGACCTCCGTGCACGCGAACTCCAGCACCGCTACGGCGTCGGCGAGTTCGGTGCCCGTCACCTCCCGCACGAGAGCACCGCTCTCGGAGGCCGCCCAGCCGCGCGCCTCCATTCCCTCCGCGATCCGCCGGCACAGCTGCTCCAGCAGGTCGATCGCGTCCGCCGCCGTACGGGACGGGCCTTCCACCAGGTCCGTCAGCTCCACCGGCACCTTCACCGGAGCGCCGGGCTCCGCCAGCAGCTCCTTCTCCACCAGGCCGAAGTGCTCAGCGAGCGCGGCCCGCAGACCGGGCAGCGCGTTCGCCTGCCCGCCCCACACCTGTGAGGCGCGCAGCACGGCGAGCACCAGGTTGACACGGGGCTCGCCGACCGGGCCGCCGCCCAGGATGTGCAGGCCGTCGCGGATCTGCACGTCCTTGATCTCGCACAGATAGCCGTCGATGTGCATGACGAACTCGTCGAACTCGTCGTCGTCGGGCTGCTCGTGCACGTGCAGGTCGTGGTGGAGCTCGGCCGCCTTGACCAGCGTCCAGATCTGGGCGCGCACGGCCGGTGCCTTCGCCGGGTCCAGGTCGGAGACCAGCGCGTACTCGTCGAGGAGCTGCTCCAGCTTGGCCAGGTCGCCGTAGGTGTCGGCACGCGCCATCGGCGGTACGAGGTGGTCGACCACGGTGGCGTGGCCGCGCCGCTTGGCCTGGGTGCCCTCGCCGGGGTCGTTGACGATGAAGGGGTAGATGAGGGGCAGGTCGCCGAGGACGGCGTCCGGCGCGCACCCCCTGCCGAGACCAAGGCCCTTGCCGGGCAGCCACTCCATCGTCCCGTGCTTGCCCATGTGGACGATCGCGTCTGCGCCGAAACTGTTCTCCAGCCAGCGGTAGGCCGCCATGTAGTGGTGCGACGGCGGCATGTCGGGGTCGTGGTAGATCGCGATCGGGTTCTCGCCGAAGCCGCGCGGCGGCTGGATCATGACCACGACGTTCCCGAACTGCAGCGAGGCGAGCACGATGTCGTCGCCGTCGACGTACAGCGAGCCCGGCGGCTCACCCCACGCCTCGGTCATGGCGTCCCTCAGCTCCGGGTCGAGCTTCTCGAACCACGCCCGGTAGTCGGCCAGCGGCACGCGCGCGGGGGCGGCCGCCAACTGCTCCTCGGTCAGCCATTCCACGTCGTGACCACCGGCCTCGATGAGGCGGTGGATCAACTCGTCGCCGCCCGCCGGGTACTCGGTCAGGCCGTATCCCGCGTCCCGCAGCGCGTCCAGCACCCGTACCGCCGACGCGGGCGTGTCCAGGCCGACCGCGTTGCCGACCCGCGAGTGCTTGGTCGGGTACGCGGTGAAGACGAGCGCGATCCTCTTCTCCGCGTTCGGCTTGTGCTTGAGCCGCGCGTGGCGCACGGCGATCCCGGCGACCCGCGCGGCCCGCTCCGGGTCGGCGACGTACACCGGGACGTCGGCGCCGTCGTCGTCGATCCGCTCCTTGAACGAGAACGGGACCGTGATCAGACGGCCGTCGAACTCCGGGATGGCGACCTGCATCGCCGCGTCCATGGGGGACAGGGCGGCGTCGGACGCCTCCCACGCGGCGCGCGAGGAGGTCAGGCACAGCCCCTGCAGCACCGGGACGTTCATCTCGGCCAGCGCGCCGATGTCCCAGGACTCCTCGTCGCCACCGGCCGACGCCTGCGAGGCGTGCGTGCCGCCGGCCGCGAGGACCGTGGCCACCAGGGAATCGGCCTTGGCGAGGATCTCGTACAGCCCGGCGTCGGCGCCGCGCAGCGAACCGCAGAACACGGGGAGGGCGTTGGCCCCCTGCGTCTCGATCGCGTCGCACAGGGTGTCCACGAAGGCGGTGTTGCCGCTGAGTTCGTGGGCCCGGTAGAAGAGCACGCCCACGGTCGGGCGGCCCTCGGTGAACGGGCGCTCGCCGTGTACGCCGTACTCCGGCATCTTCCGCGGCTCGTCGAAGCCCTCACCGGTCAGCAGCACCGTGTCGGACAGGAACCGGGCGAGTTCGGTGAGGTTGGCGGGGCCGCCCTCGACCAGGTACTTCAGCGCCTCCGCCACGACACCGGCCGGTACGGAGGACTCGGCCATCAGCTCGGCGTCGGGGACGGCCTCCCCGCCGAGCAGCACGGTCGGGATGCCGGACGCCTTCAGCCGGGCCAGCCCGTCCTCCCAGGCGCGCTTGCCGCCGAGCAGGCGCACGACGACGATGTCCGCGCCCTCGATCAGTCCCGGGAGCTCCTCGGCGACGTCCACCCGGGTCGGGTTGCCGATCCGGTAGGGCGCGCCGGAGGCACGGGCCGCCAGCAGATCGGTGTCGGCGGTCGACAACAACAACACTGTGCTCATGCGGGCGCTCCCGGGGGGATGAAAGGCAGTCCTTGCGGCGCGCCCGACTCGATGAGCCGCCACAGCGCGTCCGTGTCCGCGTGCTGTTCGATCAGGTCGCCGAGCCGGTCGAGCTGCTCCTCGCGCAGCGCGGCGAACGACGTGTCGGGGGCCGGCACGAAGCGGCGCTCCGCGGCGGCGGCCACCTCGCGCAGGAAGGCCCGCCGGAAGCCGTCCGACTCCAGGGACCCGTGCCAGTGGGTGCCCCAGGTCTGTCCGACCCGGCAGCCGTCGAGGAAGGGTGTGCCGCCGGTGATGTCGGCGACCCCGTGGTGGATCTCGTACCCCTCCACGGACTCGCCGAGGGCTTCCCCCGCCGGCCGGGTGAGGGTCTTGTCGCGGGCGAACCGCACCCGCACGGGCAGCACTCCGAGCCCGTCCACGTGCCCCCTGCGGCTCTCCACCTCGTCCTCGATGTGCTCGCCGAGGATCTGGAAGCCGCCGCAGACGCCGAGGATCGGCCGCCCCTCAGCGGCCCTTCGGACGAGGGCGTCCGCGAGGCCGCGCTCGCGCAGCCACTCCAGGGCGCGGACGGTTCCCCGGGTCCCCGGGATCACCACGAGGTCCGCGTCCGCCAGTTCCTCCGGCCGGTCCACGAACCGGACGACCACACCCGGCTCGGCGGCCAGCGCGTCCACGTCCGTGAAGTTGGACATGAGAGGGATGGCGCAGACGGCGACGCGCAGCACGTCCTCGCCGACGGGGGCGGTCACCTCGGACTCGCGGACCGCGCCCCGCAGGGACACCCTGAGCCCGTCCTCCTCGTCGATCCCGAGCCCGTGCCGGAACGGCAGGACGCCGTAGGTGCGCCGCCCGGTGAGGTCCCGCAGCATGTCGAGGCCCGGTTCCAGCAGGCTGACGTCCCCGCGGAACTTGTTGACCAGGAATCCGGCGACGAGTTCCTGGTCCTCGGGGGAGAGCAGCGCCACCGTCCCGAAGAAGGACGCGAAGACGCCGCCGCGGTCGATGTCACCGACGACGAGGACGGGCAGCCGGGCGTTGCGGGCGATGCCCATGTTCACGATGTCGGTGCGCCGCAGGTTGATCTCCGCCGGACTGCCGGCCCCCTCACAGATCACCGCGTCATACGTGCCCCGCAGCTCGGCCAGGCAGTCCAGCACGGTGCCGAGGAGCCGCTGCTGCCGCCCCCCGTGGTACCCGCGCGCGCTCAGTTCACCGACCGGCTTGCCCAGCAGCACGACCTGGCTGCTCTGCTCGCCACCCGGCTTGAGCAGCACGGGGTTCATCAGCGCGGTCGGCTCGACGCGGCACGCCTGGGCCTGCATGGCCTGCGCCCGTCCGATCTCTGCGCCCTCTCGGGTGACGAAGGAGTTCAGAGACATGTTCTGCGCCTTGAACGGCGCGACCTTGACCCCCCGCCGTACGAGCCAGCGGCAGATCCCGGCGGTGACGACGCTCTTGCCGGCGTCGGAGGTGGTACCGGCGACGAGGAGTCCGCCGCTCATGACGTCCGTCCCTTCGCGAGAAGCCTTCGGGCCACCAGGCGCCCGGCGACCGTGATGCCGAGCGCGAGCCCGCCCACGCGCCGGGAGAGCCGTACGGCCCGCTCGATGTCGTCCGTACGGACGGCGCGCCCCGCCGTGTTGAGCACGGGCCGGTGCTCCACGCGCCCCCCGTACGACAGCGTCCCGCCCAGCCGCACGCCCAGGGCCCCCGCGAACGACGCCTCCACGGGCCCGGCGTTGGGGCTCGGGTGCTTCGCGGCATCGGCACGCCAGGCCCGCACCGCGCCCCGCGGGTCGGGCCCCGCCGCTGCCGCGAGAACGGCCGTGAGTCGTGCCCCCGGCCATCCCGCGATGTCGTCGAGGCGTGCCGAGGCCCATCCGTAGCGCCGGTAACGGGGCGACTTGTGCCCGACCATGGCGTCGAGCGTGTTGACGGCGCGGAAACCCACGAGACCGGGCACCCCGGCGACCGCTCCCCAGGTGAGCGCGCCCACCACGGCGTCGGAGGTGTTCTCGGCGACGGACTCGACGACCGCCCGGGCGATCCCGTCCGCGTCCAGCGCCTGCGGATCGCGCCCGCACAGATGCGGCAGCCGGGCGCGCGCGGCATCGACGTCCCCCGCCTCCAGGGCGCGCCCGATGGCGCGTGCCTCCCGGGCGAGCGACGTGCCCCCGACCACGGCCCAGGTGGCGGCGGCGGTCAGGGCCGTGGCGGCGGTACGGGAGGGACGTACGGCGGACGCGGCGAGCGCCGCCACTGTCACGGCGCCCCCGGCGCAGACGGCGGTGTGCAGCGCGCCCCACCCGCGGTGGTCCCGCCACAACACCCGTTCCACGGCCGCCGCGGCCCGCCCGAACGCGGCGACCGGATGCCCGCGGCGTGGATCGCCCAGCAGGTGGTCACCGAGGAGACCGGCGGCGGCGCCGTACGCGAAGACGCGATCGGCACCCATCGGCTCAGCCGACCGTGCGGTCGGACAGAACCCGGTGACAGAACCTCAATCGGCAGCCGCGCATGGCGATATGTCCTCACTCAGGGTGTCCACGCCCTGGTTCGACGAGACCGGCGGCGAGAGTTCCTGGCTCCCGGGGAGTTCTTCCCCGGTGACAGTGGCGGGACCGCGCCGGACTCGCACCGGCTTCCTCTCCTGCCGCCGTACTGGCTCCGGCAGTCCACCACGCGCCCAGAACAGCCGTCAACTTGCTCTTGACCTGCGACGCTGCGGTGTGCCGAGTCCCACACCACTGAAATCGCGTCAGTTGCCCGAATCACGCCTTTCGTTGTGAAGTGGCGGTCGAAGTGGGCGGTCCAGGGGCGCGCGTTCCGGCGCGTGACTCGAAACGGCGCACCGGTCCGGTGCTCGTCTTTCGCCGTACGGCGGGGTGTGCTTTGCTGGCCGAACTCGAGAAACCCGGCAGTGGACGGCGTCCGAGCGAACCGTCCAGAGGACGGGAGGGACCCACATGGGGGACAGGGCCAAGGAATTCTCGGCAGGCGCGGGAGGTCCCCACGCGCCGCATCTCTCGCTGGCGGCGGCGGCTCCGCTGGCACTCTTCTCCCTGACGACGGGGATGTTCGCGGTCGGCATCGGTGCCCTGGCGGCGCTGCTGGTGCCCGGAACCCCGGCGCGGGCCCTCGTGTGGCTGGTGGTCACCCTCGTGGCCGCCGCCTGCGCGGGGCTGTGGTGGGGCCTCACTCCGGTCACGGAGCGTCTCCGTGTCCTGGGCCGGGCGACGGCGGCTGTCCGGCAACGCGACTCGCGAACCCCTTGACCCCTTTACTCCGGGAACGTGGGAAACCCCCGCAGCGACATCGCTGCGGGGGTGACTCGCAGCGACAGCGCTGCGGGGTGATTCCGAAGTGCTCCGGCCGTCAGGCGACGATCAGATGGATCCCGTACGCGACCGCCGCCGCGCACGCAGCGAAACAGGCGTAGGCGCCGGTGGCCGCCAGGGCGGCCGTGCCGCCCCGGGCCGCGTCCTTCTTGGTGAGGCCCACGACGCCCAGGGTGAACAGGGCCACCAGGGCCACGGTGACTCCGAGGCTGACGCCGAAGACGGAGCCGAGGGCTGCCCAGTCGATCTTCATGAGTGGTGATTCCTTAAACCGTGGCGGCGGGGGCCGGCTCAGCGGAGGGGCCGGCGTCCGGAGCCGGGATCGTGGCCTGCAGGTCGGTGGTGGCGTCCGTGTCCGCCGGGGCGGTGCCGGGCGCCGCGCTGTCGGCCGCGGCGGCGTCGGCCGCGGCGACGGGGCCCGCCGGGGGCGGGATGACCGCCGCGATCGCCGCGGTGACGACGCCCGCGGGCTCCGTCTCGACGTCGTTGACGTTGTCCACCGTGACCGGCTTGCGGCGCGAGAGCGTCCAGATGACACCGGCGCCGGCGACCAGCAGCACGCCGGTGGCGACCGTGCCCCAGGTGCCCTGCTTGGTGAGGAGTTCGGCGCCCGCGCCGACCAGGCCGGCCGCCGGGAGCGTCAGCACCCACGCGGTCAGCATCCGGGTCGCGGTGGACCAGCGGACCACGCCGCCCTTGCGGCCGAGGCCCGCGCCCATGACGGCGCCGGAGCAGACCTGGGTGGTGGAGAGCGAGAAGCCGAGGTGCGAGGAGGCGAGGATCGCGGTCGCCGCGCTGGTCTGGGCGGCGAAGCCCTGCTGCGGCGCCAGGTCCGTCAGGCCCTTGCCGAGGGTGCGGATGATGCGCCAGCCGCCCAGGTAGGTGCCGAGCGCGATGGCCAGGCCGGCCGAGACGATGACCCAGGTGGGAGGGTTCGAGCCGGGGGCGAGGACACCGCCGGTGACCAGGGCCAGCGTGATGATGCCCATCGTCTTCTGCGCGTCGTTCGTGCCGTGGGCCAGGGAGACCAGCCCGGCCGAGGCGATCGACCCGGCGCGATAGCCCTTCGCGGTCGCCTTCTCGTCGGCGCGGCTGCCGATCACGTACGACAGGCGCGTGGCGAGCATCGAGGCGAGGCCCGCCACGAGCGGCGCGGCCACCGCGGGGATCAGGACCTTGGTGACGATCGTCGAGCCGTTCACCGCGGACCAGCCCGCCGAGGTGACGGCGGCACCGATCAGACCACCGAAGAGAGCGTGGGAGGAGCTGGAGGGCAGACCGAGGAGCCAGGTCAGCAGGTTCCACAGGATGGCGCCCACCAGGGCGGCGAAGATCACTTCGACGCGTATGCCCTGTTCGTTGATGATGCCGCCGGAGATCGTCTTGGCGACCTCGACGGACAGGAAGGCGCCGAGGAGGTTCAGCGCGGCGGACATCGCCACCGCCGTCTTGGGCCTCAGGGCGCCGGTCGAGATGGTCGTCGCCATCGCGTTGGCTGTGTCGTGGAAACCGTTCGTGAAATCGAACACGAGAGCGGTGACGATCACGATTCCGAGGAGGAGCGTGATGTGTTCCATTTACCCAGGCTTCTGTGGGAGGTCAGTGGCTGTTGGACCGTAGGCAACCTGGGTGAACGGAAGATGAACTGAGACCGGCTGGAGGGTGTACCGATCAGCGTATTTGCGTTCCGCTTGTGGTCGGCCGACGGGGGGCGCAGCCTCGAACGAAGCTGGAATTCAGGCCTCCGGAAGCCTTGGCGTGCCTCAGGGGGCCGCGCCGGGCTCTCCGTCGGCTCGTCGCGAACCGCTTCAGTCGGTCCCGGGGCCCGTTGAAGAGATTTCGGTCACCCTCCGGGCTCCCGTGGTCGGGTACCGCCTCCCGGGGGAGGTACGTCCGTATATGCGTCCTTACGGCCCCGTGGCTCCCGGCCCACAGGTGCGCCGGGCCATCCCCGCGCGGACCCCGCCTGGCAGGATCGCGGCATGGCCGATCAGCGACATGACGCAGGGGACGCCCGGGAGGCCGTACGGCAGGGGCAGGGGCGGGGGCCGGGTGAGGCGGAGGAGGTGGCGCGGGCCTGGGACCAGCTCGTCGCGACGGCCCGCCGCACGGTCGCCGACGGACTGGTCGTCGGCACCTCCGGCAACGTCTCCGTACGCGTCGGTGACACCGTGCTGGTCACCCCCACCGGAGTGCCGTACGAGCGGCTGACGCCGGGCGACGTGGTCGGAGTCGATCTGGACGGACGACAGGTGCTCGGCACGCTGCGCCCGACCAGCGAGCTGCCCATGCACCTGGCCGTCTACCGCACGACGGACGCCCGGGCCGTCGTGCACACCCACGCCCCCGACGCCACGGCCGTCTCCACGCTCGTACGGGAGCTGCCGCTGATCCACTACATGGCCGCCGCGCTGGGAGGTGCGGTGCGGGTCGCCCCCTACGCGACCTACGGAACCCCCGAGTTGGCCGAGAACATGCTCCGCGCCCTGACCGACCGCAGCGCCTGCCTGCTGCAGAACCACGGCACCGTCGCCCACGGTGCCTCGCTGGACCAGGCCTACGACCGCACGGCCCAGCTGGAGTGGATGTGCCGCGTGTGGCTGACGGCGTCGACCGTGCCGGGCCTCACCCCGCACCTGCTCAGCCGGGAGCAGGTGGCGGAGGTAGGGGAGCGGTTGCGGGGGTACGGGCAGCATCAGGGGTTCACGAACCCCTAGTGGACCGGCCGGCCGGGGCGCCTTGCGGCGCGCCCCGTGGGTGACACCACGCCCTTCTCCCCACTGGCCGGGGGCGGGCTGCACCGGGAGACTGGATGGATGCGCACTGTCAAAGCGGCGGCCGCAGCCGTCACCGTAGCCATCGCCGCGGGCGCCGCCGGCGTCGCCGCGGGCCGCTTCGCCAGCGACGCCGCGCTGAAGGCACCGCCGGGGCGTCCGCTGCCCACGGAACCCCGCCTCACCGTGCACTCCCTGGCGGCCGGCCGGATCGCCCTCACCCGCGACCTGGCCTCCCGGCGGCCCGGCACCTACGGGCTGACCGGTGACGGCTCGCACGCGGTCGTCGGGCCGGTCCTGGACTCCGCCCCGCACACCGTCGACACGGTCGTACGCCGACTGGAACGCGTCACGCACGGCACGCTCGAGCCCGGTGACAAGGTCTGGCTCACACCCGCCCTGTACACCGGTGACCCCGGGACCGCCCTCGGTCTCGAGTACACCGACGTGGAGGTGCCCGGCGAACTCGGAACCCTGCCCGCCTGGTTCCTGCCGGGCGCCCGCGACACCTGGGTGATCACCGTGCACGGGCTCGGCACCACCCGGGAACACCCCATGAACGTCCTGGGATTCCTGCAGCGCCACCACTTCCCGGTCCTCGACATCGCCTACCGCGGCGACCCCGGGGCGCCGCGCTCGCCGGACGGTCTGAACCATCTCGGCGAGACCGAGTGGCGCGACGTGGACGCCGCGATCCGCCACGCGGTGCGGGCCGGGGCCGAGCGGGTCGTGCTGCACGGCTGGTCCACCGGCGCCGCCATGGCGCTGCACGCCGCCGCCCACTCGGCGGTGCGCGAGCGGGTATCCGGGCTCGTCCTGGACTCACCCGTCCTCAGCTGGGAGGTCACGCTGCGCGCCCTGGCCGCAGCCCGCCGCACCCCCGGAGCCCTGCTGCCGCTGGCCGTCCGCGCCGCGCAGGGCCGCACCGGTGTGCACGGAGACCGCACCCGGAAGGCGGCGGACCCGCAGCACCTCAAGGTGCCGGTTCTGATCTTCCACGGGCCCGACGACACCATCGCCCCCTGGGGCCTTTCACGCCGTCTCGCCGAGCGGCGCGCGAACCTCGTCACCCTGCACACGGTGGAGAACGCCCCGCACGGCGCCATGTGGAACGCCGACCCCGAGGCCTACGAGGAGGCCATGCGGCGCTTCCTCACGCCGTTGATGTGACGGTGCCGACGCAACGGCCCCGCCGACGGGCACACAGCTGCGGCGCCCTTTCGCGCCCTCTTCCGCTTAGCCCACCCGACCAGCGCTGCCCCCCTTCCCAGCGCCTCTGAGGCCCCTCTCGCCGGCTCCCGTCGGCGTCCCTCGAGGCATTCCGTTTGGGTTTTCGGACCGTCAACCGGAAGACTGCACCCGTGACGTCCCGTATTCCGCGCGACTCCAGGCTCCGACTCGTCCGACCGCGGCCGCTGGCCGCCGCCCCCCGAGCGGTGACCCAGCGCCGCACGCGCCGCCCCGCACCCAGGCCGCCGGAGGGCACGCCGCCGCCCGCGGAACTGGCGAAAATGGCCCGCGCCCGCCTGGCCGGCGCGGCCCGTGTCGCCCACTGGGCCGACGCCACGCTCGGGCCCGGCCGCGAGGGTGCGGCCCCCGACGGCAAGGGCACCCTGTCCGACGCCACCGCGGAACGGGCGGCCGCCGACCTCGGCCTGACCGCCGCTCAGGTGCGCGCCGACTGGGACACCGCGCGCCTGGCCGGCCTCGTCGAGGTGCACGGCGACAGCGCCCGCCCCGGCTGGCGGCTGCGCGCCTGGGACCGGGACGACTCTGCCGTACTGCGCGGCTGGGTCGCCCTCTTCGACGCCTGGTCGCTCGCCTGCCCCGAGCCGGCGGACCGCGAGCACGCCGCCGTCGCCGAAGTCGTCTCGGCCATGCCCCAGGTGCTCTCCTTCCTCCAGCTGTCCGCCGGGCCCGTCCCCGTCGAGCAGCTCCTCGACCTGCTCCAGCAGCGGGTCACCGAACTGCGCACCGAGCGCTGCGAGGTCCCCTACGGACCCCAGCCCGAGCCCGTCGTGCCGCCGGTCCCGGACCCCGCCGACGAGTCCGAGCTGGCCCCCCTGCTCGCCTGGGCCCTCGACGCGCTGGCCTACGTCGGCGCCCTCACCTGCGCCGACGGGCAGGCCACCCTCACCCCGCTCGGCAGCTGGGCGGTGTGGGTCAAGCTGGAGCAGATCTGCGTCGCCGCGCAGAGCCCCGCCGGGAACATCGAGCAGAACGCCGAGGACATGCTCCGCGGCTGCGCCCAGCTCCGCCCGAACGCGGCCCGTGCCGAGTACCGCGCCTGGCTGGCCGCCCGCCCCGTCGGCAGCGCCGTCACCGAACTCCTCGACGCCGCGCGCGGCGAGGACGCCCTGCTGCGCGGGCTGGCCTTCGAGGCGCTGCGCGTGGTCGGCGCGCCCGCAGAGCCCGAGGTGCGCCGCGCCGCCGAGGAGACCACGCTGCGCCCCTACGCCCTGCTCTGGCTCGCCGAGCACGACGGCGCCGACCCGGAGGACGCCCACGAGGTGCTCACCCGCGAGGAGGCCACCTGGCTGTGGGTCGACACCGCCGCCGCCGTCGCCGACCACGGTGAGGCCCCGCTCCTGGTCCGCCACCTGGAGTCCGCCGTGCAGGCCACCGTGCCCGCGCTGCTCGACGAGGTGCGCGCGGTCGGACACCCCCGTACCGTCCAGGTCCTGGTCGCGCTCGCCGCGGCCCACCCGGACCCGGCGCTCGCCAAGGCCGTGCGCCGAGCCGCCTTCCAGGTCCACACCGGGGGCAGCTGACCCTCCTCGAACAGTGGCCGTCAGGCGGCTGTCTCGGGGGCGTACGTGCCAAAGCTCCAGATGTTGCCCTCGGCGTCCCGGGCCATGTAGTCCCGTGATCCGTAGTCCTGGTCGGTCGGGGGCATCAGGATCTCCGCGCCGTGCTCCACGGCCCGCTGGTGGTGTGCGTCGACGTCGTCCACCACGACGTACACCCCGCAGGGACCGGACCCCTTCATCGCCTCGTCGAAGGGGCCGCCGCGGCCCTTCGAACCCAACATCACCACGCCGTTGCCCTGCACCAGCTCGGCGTGCAGCACCGATCCGTCCTCGCCCTCGTAGACCGACAGCTCCGTGAAACCGAAGGCCTCCGTGAGCTGCCTGATCGCCGCCTTCGCGTCCGCGTACAGCAGCGTCGGGCAGATGCTCGGTCGCCTGCCGTCCATGCCCGCCATCGCCGTCACTCCTTCCGGTGTCCGGCCCGAATCCCGGCCTGTCGCTCAGTCTCGCACCGGCCACCGACAACGCGGCGGACGACGGGAGTTCGACGACAGGGCCTGGCGCCGGGAGTGCCAGCCTCGCACCGCCCCACCGCATGACGCCGGGCCGTGGTCCCAACGGGGGACGGACCGGCCGCGTCGCGCCCCCGTGTGCCGCGTCGGCGCGTACCATCCGCGCCGCGTAGTGAACCTCACACCACCGCCGTCACGCTGCCGCGAAGACGGACGTCACCAGCCCGGGACGCCGCGTGCGGAAAAAGTGCTTGCACCGCCCCGTTAGACTGGGGCCCATGGCCATTCTCCTCGCGCATTAGACGGCGGGAACGTCCTCAGCCGCCCATCCCGCCACCGTCCCGCCCAGGAGTCTGTCCGTGATCTCCGCCTCCGGCATCGAGCTGCGCGCCGGTGCCCGCATCCTCATCGAGAACGCCACCTTCCGCGTCACCAAGGGCGACCGCATCGGCCTCGTCGGCCGCAACGGCGCCGGGAAGACCACCCTCACCAAGGTCCTCGCCGGCGAGGGCATCCCCGCCGCGGGCACCGTCACCCGCTCCGGCGAGGTCGGCTACCTCCCGCAGGACCCGCGCACCGGCGACCTCGACGTCCTCGCGCGCGACCGCATCCTCTCCGCGCGCGGCCTGGACGTCCTGATCCGCAAGATGCGCGAGAACGAACAGCGCATCGCCTCCGGCAAGGGGTCCACCCGCGAGAAGGCCCTGCGGCAGTACGAGCGCCAGGAGACCGAGTTCCTCACCAAGGGCGGCTACTCGGCCGAGGCCGAGGCCGCCACCATCGCCGCCGCGCTCAACCTGCCCGACCGGGTGCTCAGCCAGCCCCTGCACACGCTCTCCGGCGGTCAGCGCCGCCGCATCGAGCTGGCCCGCATCCTGTTCTCCGACGCGGACACCCTGCTCCTCGACGAGCCGACCAACCACCTGGACGCGGACTCGATCATCTGGCTGCGCGACTACCTGAAGACCTACCGCGGCGGCTTCATCGTCATCTCGCACGACGTCGACCTGGTCGAGACGGTCGTCAACAAGGTGTTCTACCTGGACGCCAACCGCGCCCAGATCGACGTATACAACATGGGCTGGAAGCTCTACCAGCAGCAGCGCGAGGCCGACGAGAAGCGCCGCAAGCGGGAGCGCGCCAACGCCGAGAAGAAGGCCGCCGCGCTCAACGCCCAGGCCGACAAGATGCGCGCCAAGGCCACCAAGACGGTCGCCGCGCAGAACATGGCCCGCCGCGCCGAGAAGCTGCTGGCCGGCCTGGATGAGGTCCGCCAGCAGGACAAGGTGGCCAAGCTCCGCTTCCCCGAGCCGGCCCCCTGCGGCAGGACCCCGTTGATGGCGGAGGGGCTGTCGAAGTCGTACGGCTCCCTGGAGATCTTCACCGACGTCGACCTGGCCATCGACAAGGGCTCCCGGGTCGTGATCCTGGGCCTCAACGGCGCGGGCAAGACCACCCTGCTGCGCCTGCTCGCGGGCGTCGAGCAGCCCGACACCGGCAAGGTCGTCCCCGGTCACGGCCTCAAGCTCGGCTACTACGCGCAGGAGCACGAGACCCTCGACCCGGACCGGACGGTGCTGGAGAACATGCGCTCCGCCGCGCCCGACATGGACCTGGTCGAGGTCCGCAAGGTGCTCGGCTCGTTCCTGTTCTCCGGTGACGACGTCGACAAGCCCGCCGGCGTTCTGTCCGGCGGCGAGAAGACCCGTCTGGCCCTCGCCACCCTGGTCGTCTCCTCCGCGAACGTGCTGCTCCTCGACGAGCCGACCAACAACCTCGACCCGGCCAGCCGCGAGGAGATCCTCGGCGCGCTGCGCACCTACAAGGGCGCGGTGGTCCTCGTCACGCACGACGAGGGCGCGGTCGAGGCGCTCCAGCCGGAGCGGATCATCCTGTTGCCGGACGGTGTCGAGGACCTGTGGGGCGCGGACTACGCCGACCTCGTCACGCTCGCCTGACGGCACCGCGCCGGGCGGTCAGGGGCGCTTGATCGAACGGCTGATCCACTGCGTATGGATCATTCGGCCGATCCGTGATCCATCATCTGTGTGAGATCTCCTCGTACCAGGGTGTGTCCTGCACCTATTCGACTGCCGAGCCGCTCCGTGGGGCGGGCTCGGCCGTCGCGCGGCGCTGACCTGGTGATTCCCCGATGAACCCGTTCGGGTGTACGGACGCGACCGGGCGGAATACCGGATTCCACTCGTGGGGATGTGCTCCTGTCGTCACAACCTTGTCGCACGGACCTTGCCGAATGGGTGGCCATCGCGCCCCGGAGGGGTGATCATGAGGAGACCAGAGCGCACTTCCCATGAGGAGGCACGGGTGGCCGAGACTCTGAAGAAGGGCAGCCGGGTGACCGGCGCCGCGCGCGACAAGCTCGCGGCAGACCTGAAGAAGAAGTACGACTCCGGTGCGAGCATCCGAGCGCTGGCCGAGGAGACCGGCCGCTCGTATGGCTTCGTTCACCGGATGCTCAGCGAGTCGGGCGTCACGCTCCGAGGGCGTGGCGGGGCGACGCGGGGCAAGAAGGCCCAGTCGGCCTGACGCCGGGCGGCCCATCGGCTTCGGTGGTGGCCACCCGGTCGGTCAGGCGACCGGCCGGGTGGTTACTGTGCAGTCACTTAGGATGCCGTGCCACGGCATCCGCTGCTGACCGCACCCATCGGAGGCGCCCCATGGCTTCGCTCGACCCGGTACTCGACAAGGACGGCGTACGGCTCACCGTCGACGAGGCGATCGCCACGGTGACGCTGACCAACCCGGCCAAGCGCAACGCGCAGAGCCCCGCTCTGTGGCGGGCGCTGACGGAGGCCGGGCGGGCGCTGCCCGGTTCGGTCCGCGTGGTCGTGCTGCGTGCCGAGGGTCAGTCGTTCTCGGCCGGGCTGGACCGTCGGATGTTCGCGCCCGAGGGGATCGAGGGGGAACCGACCTTCATCGACCTCGCTCGCAGCGGCGACGCGGAGCTGGACGCCACCATCGCCGGGTACCAGGAGGCGTTCACCTGGTGGCGGCAGAGCGACATCGTGTCCGTCGCCGCCGTCCAGGGGCATGCGATCGGAGCGGGGTTCCAGCTCGCCCTCGCCTGTGACCTGCGCGTCGTCGCCGATGACGTGCAGTTCGCCATGCGGGAGACGAGCCTGGGCCTGGTACCGGACCTCACCGGCACGCATCCGCTGGTGGGCCTGGTCGGCTATGCCCGCGCGCTGGAGATCTGCGTGACGGGCCGTTTCGTCGGGGCCGAGGAAGCCGTGACCACCGGGCTCGCGAACATCGCCGTATCGCGCGACCAGCTCGATGAGGCGGTAGGGGACCTGGCGAGCGCCCTGCTCGCGGCGCCCCGCGACGCCGTGATCGAGACCAAGGCACTGCTGCGCGGCGCGCAGGAGCGGACCTACGAGGCCCAGCGCGCGGCGGAACGGGCCGCCCAGGCCCGGCGGCTGCGGGATCTGGCCGGCGTCGGCGAATAGACGTACCCCGAACCAGGCCCGCGAGGCGCGGGCCTGGTGGCTCTGCCTGCCTGGGTACGCCTGCGGCGCGTTCGGCGTCGACCCGGCGCCGTCGGTCGGCTGAGGGGGGCCGGGCGCCGGCCCGAGGTCCGTGCGCCGACCGCACGCGGCTCAGAAGCCGTGGAGCGCCCCGCCGTCCACCGGGACCATGATGCCCGTCAGGTACGACGCCGCCGGGGACAGCAGGAACGCGGCCGTGCGGCCGAACTCCTCCGGGGTGCCGTACCGGCGCAGCGGGATGCGGGACTCGTTGGCCGCGCGGGCCGCCTCCGGGTCGGGGGACAGGGCGTCCAGCTCGCGCACCCGGTCGGTGTCGATGCGGGCCGGGAGCAGGCCGACGACCCGGATGCCGCGCGGGCCCAGCTCGTCCGCGATGGACTTGGCGAAGCCCGCGAGACCGGGGCGCAGCCCGTTGGAGATGGTCAGGCCCGGGATCGGCTCGTACACGGAACCGGACAGCACGAACCCGACGACGCCGCCCTCGGTCAGCTCCGCGGCGGCCCCGCGCGCCAGCCGCACCGCGCCCAGGAACACCGACTCGAACGCGGCCGTCCACTGCGCGTCCGTGTTGTCGGCGACCCCTCCGGTCGGCGGCCCGCCGACGCTGATCAGGATGCCGTCGAAGCCGCCGAAGTGCTCACGCGCCGTCGCGATCAGCCGGACCGCCGCCTGCGGGTCGGAGTTGTCGGCGGCCACGCCCACGGCGTTCGCGCCCAGTTCCGCCGCCGCCTCCTCGGCGCGCTTCCCGTCGCGGCCGGTGATCACCACCTTCGCCCCGTCGGCGACGAGTTCCCGCGCGGCCGCGTTGCCCAGTCCGCGGGTCGCCCCGGTGACGACGTACACCCGGTCCTTCAGTCCAAGATCCATGGCCCCTATCCTGCCTTCTCGCCCCCGTCCAGGGCGAGGGCGGTCCCCACCAGGCCGAGATGGCTGAACGCCTGCGGGAAGTTGCCGAGCTGCCGACCGGTCACCGGGTCGTACTCCTCGGCGAGCAGACCGACGTCGTTGCACAGCCCGACCAGCCGCTCGAACAGCTCCCGGGCCTCGTCCGTGCGGCCGGTGAGGTGCAGGGCGTCCGCGAGCCAGAACGAGCACGCGAGGAACGCGCCCTCCTCGCCCGGCATCGGATCCACGTCCGTGTCCCGCGGGTCGTACCGGAGCAGGAGACCGTCGCGGGACAGCTCCGCGCGCACCGCGTCGATCGTTCCGGTCACCCGCGGGTCGTCCGGCGGCAGGAACCCGACGAGCGGGATCTGCAGCAGCGAGGCGTCCAGCGCCCGTGAGCCGTAGTACTGGGTGAACGTGTTCCGCTCGGGGTCGTACCCCCGCTCGCACACCTCCCGGTGCACCTCCTGCCGCATGGCCCGCCAGCCCTCCAGGTCGCCGTCGAGGTGCGGGTGCTCCTCCAGGGTGCGCACGGCGCGGTCGGCGGCCACCCAGGCCATCACCTTCGAGTACACGAAATGGCGGCGCCGCCCGCGCACCTCCCACAGTCCCGCGTCCGGTTGCCGCCAGGCCGTCCGCAGGAACTCCAGCAGCGCGCACTGCACCCGCCACATGTGCGGTCTGACGGGCAGACCCGCGCGGCGAGCCACCGACAGGGAGTCGATGACCTCGCCGTACACGTCCAGCTGGAACTGCCTCACCGCGTCGTTGCCGACCCGGACCGGCGCCGAACCGTGGAAACCGGGCAGCCACGGCAGCTCGTACTCGGGCAGCCGCCGCTCGCCCGAGATGCCGTACATGATCTGCAGGTCCGCCGGGTTCCCGGCGACCGCGCGCAGCAGCCAGTCACGCCATGCCTCGGCCTCCTCGTGGTAGTCGGCCGCCAGCAGGGCCTGCAGGGTGAGCGTGGAGTCGCGCAGCCAGCTGTAGCGGTAGTCCCAGTTGCGTACGCCGCCCAGGGACTCCGGCAGGGAGGTCGTGGCGGCCGCGACGATACCGCCGGTGGGCGCGTAGGTGAGCGCCTTGAGGGTGATCAGGGAGCGGACCACGATGTCCCGGTGCGGGCCGCGGTAACGGCATCGCGCCGCCCACGCGCGCCAGTCCTCGACACTGCCGTCCAGCGCCTCGAACGGGGCGACGAGGGCCGGGCGGGGCTCGTGCGAGGGATGCCAGGTCAGGACGAAGGCGACCTTGTCCCCTTTGCCGACCGTGAACTCGGAGTGAGTGGCCAAGTCCTTGCCCCAGGTGCGCACGGGGGGTTCACTGCGCAACCACACCGAGTCCGGCCCTGCCACGGCCACCCGGTGACTGTCGCTCCGCCGCATCCACGGCACGATCGAGCCGTAGTCGAAGCGCAGCCGGAGCTCACCGTGCACCGTGACCCGGCCGTCCAGGCCCTCGATGACGCGTACGACGTCGGGGGCGCGGTCGCGCTGGGGCATGAAGTCGGTGACGCGGACCGTGCCCTCCGGGGTGTCCCAGTCGGAGTCGAGGACGAGGGTGTCGGGACGGTAGGCGCGGCGCGTGCACAGGTGGGCGCCCCTGGGCGCGATCCTCCAGTGGCCGTGCTCCTCGGTGCCGAGCAGCTTGGCGAAGCAGGCGGGCGAGTCGAAGCGGGGCAGGCACAGCCAGTCGATGGAGCCGTCCCGGCCGACCAGGGCGGCGGTCTGCTCGTCGCCGATGAGTGCGTAGTCCTCGATCCGCGGGTGCACGGGGAGCGGGTTCCCGATGGGATGAGGGGGCAATCAGGGGGTGGGCCGGGGGAGTGCCGCCGCGTGGTGCGTACCGCTGTCCATGCTCGTGGCGCCCAAGCCGGAGAAGATCGCCGACGCCACCGGACCCGAGCCGACACCGGCCGGGGTCACACCGTGGCCGGTGTCGGCTCCTCGCTCGTCTCCTGCGCCGCCTTCGCCCGCTCCCGGGCCTCGCGGCGGACCAGGATCACCCAGCCGAGGGGGACGCCCGCCGCGAACAGCCACCACTGGACCGCGTACGGCAGATTGATGTCGCCGAGGCCGATCCAGCTGCTGTCCTCCTTGGGCGACGGGATCAGCTGGGGGCTGCCGCCCTTCGGGGCGGGGGAGACCAGTTCCACGTAGCCGCCGAGCATCTCCTTGGCGGAGGTGTCGCCCGCGTCGCGCAGCAAAGCGCCGACCTGCTCGCTGTTGATCAGCATGATCTGGCGGTCGGGCAACCCCTTGAGGTTCTTGATGCCGCTCGCGGCCGTCGTCTCGTCCTGCATCAGCCGACCGGTGACCGTGATCTCGCCCTGGGCGGGTGCCGGGATGTTCGGGAAGGCGGTCTGCGAGGCGGGGGAGTCGATCCAGCCCCGGTTGACGAGGAGTGTCCTGCCGTCGTTCAGCACGAAGGGAGTCAGGACGTGGTAGCCGACCTCGTTGTCCGAGTTCGTACGACGGCGCACCACCAGTTCGTGCGCCGTGTCGAAGTGGCCCTTGGCGGTCACCCGGCGGTAGAGGTCCTCGTGCCGGACGGTCCCGCCCACCGAGGTGAGCGACTCGGCGGGCACGGGCGGCGCCGCCAGGGATTCGTTGATCAGCTTGTTCAGCGACTGCCTGTGGTCGTGACGGTGCAGCTGCCAGAAACCCAGCCTGATCATCGTGGGGATGAGCAGGAGAGCCACGAGGGTGAGGATCACCCACTGCCGGGACAACAGGAAGCGGTACACCCCACGACGGTACATCTCGGACCGGGCCGCGCCCGCACGGGGGTGCCTCAGACCCGGTCGACGATCCCCACCTGCCCCTCCGCGCGGGCGCAGTGCGCGCCGCAGTACCAGTGGCCGTCGACGTCGACGCCCTGGCCGATGATCTGGACGCGACAGTGTTCGCAGATGGGCGCCATACGGTGGATGGCGCAGGCGAAACAGTCGAAGACGTGCACCGCGCCCTGCGCGTGCACCTCGAACGTCATGCCGTAGTCGTTTCCGCAGACCTCGCAACGTGCCATGCGCCACAGCGTGGGGCGTCGCCGTCACGCGGGCGAGTGAGCGCCGGGCGAGTCGCGCGGCAATCACCCGTCCGTACGGGTCACTCCGCCGACGGTAGGGGTCACTCCGGCGACGCGGGCTCCACGTCCCGCAGCAGTTGCCCGAACGCGGCCTCGTCGATCACCGGTGTCCCGTACTGCCGCGCCTTCACCGTCTTGGACGTGCCCGAGTCCGGGTCGTTGGTGACGAGCAGGCTGGTGAGCCGGGACAGGCTCGTCGCCACGTGCAGCCCCGCCTCGACGGCGCGGTCCTCCAGCAGCTCCCGCTCGACCGAGGTGTCCCCGGAGAACGCCACCCGCATGCCCTGCTTGAGCCGCTTGCCTTCCTCGTACCGCCCCGGGTTGGGGTAGGGGCAGGCGGGGCGCCTGCGGGAGGGGCGCCAACTGCTCGGGCGGTAGCCCCCGGAGGACTGGCGGGGCACGGTGGGGGCGGCGGACCACTCCGTCAGCGGGCGGCACTCCAGCAGTGGCAGCCGTACACCGTCCCGGGCGGCGGCGTGCAGACTGGGCCGGAACGTCTCGGCCAGCACCCGCGCGTCGTCCAGCGCGTGGTGCGCGCGCTGCTGGACCACCCCGAAGTGTGCGGCCAGCGTCTCCAGCTTGTGGTTGGCCAGCGGCAGGCGCAGCTCCTTCGACAGCGCGATGGTGCACAGCCGCTGACGGACCGGCGCCTCGCGCTCCGCGCGCGCGTACTCCCGGGCGATCATCTGCCAGTCGAAGACCGCGTTGTGCGCGACGAGCACGCGGCCGTCGAGCCGGGCCGCGAACTCCTCGGCGATGTCCTGGAACAGGGGCGCCCCTTCGAGGGCCTCGCTCGTCAGACCGTGGATCCACACCGGGCCCGGGTCGCGCTCCGGGTTGACCAGCGTGTACCAGTGGTCCTCGACCTCGCCGCGAGCGTCCAGCCGGTAGACGGCGGCCGAGATGATCCGGTCGTCCCGGGCCAGGCCGGTGGTCTCCACGTCGACGACCGCGTACCCCTCCGGGTACGCGGCCGGCCAGGCGGCCGGGGACGCTGCGGTCGTAGGGTCTTCGAGCATGGTCACTGAGGATACGGGCCACGACTGACAGCCCCACGCCCCCACCCACGACCCGCGGTCCCATCGCGCCGGGCGCACAACCCTTGAGCCGCCTTGCACCAGTTGACGACACCGTGGCTGAGCTCCCGTCAGGGGAGCCGGTGACGGGCGCGCCCGGGGTGCCGTCCGCCTCAAGAGGTGCCATCCTCCCCGTGTGATGGAACCCACGCACGACGAGGCACACGACGGCGCCCTCGGCGCGCGGCTGAACTGGCTGCGGGCGGCGGTGCTCGGCGCGAACGACGGCATCGTGTCCACGGCGGGCCTGGTGGTCGGCGTCGCCGGGGCGACGACGGACCGCGGCACGCTGCTGACGGCCGGCCTCGCCGGGCTGCTGGCCGGCTCCATGTCGATGGCGGCGGGCGAGTACGTGTCCGTGTCGACCCAACGGGACTCGGAGCAGGCGGCGCTGGCCCTGGAGAGGCGGGAACTCAAGGAGCAACCGGAGGCCGAGCTCGAGGAACTGGCGGAGATACTGGAGCAGCGCGGCCTGTCCCCGGACGTGGCCCGCGAGGCCGCGGTGCAGTTGACGGCACGCGACCCCCTGCGCGCCCACGCGCGCGTGGAACTCGGCATCGACCCCGACGAGCTGACGAACCCCTGGCACGCGGCGTGGGCGAGCTTCCTGGCGTTCACGGTGGGGGCGCTGCTCCCGCTGCTGGCGATCGTGCTGCCACCGGCCGGGGTGCGCCTGCTGGTGACGGTCGCGTCCGTCCTGGCCGCGCTCGTCATCACCGGCTGGACGAGCGCCCGCCTGGGCGCGGCGAAGCCGGGACGGGCCGTGGTCCGCAACGTACTGGGCGGCGCGTTGGCGATGGGGATCACCTATGCCGCAGGGACGTTGCTGGGGGCGGCGGGGGTGTGACCCGGCCATCGGCCACCGCGCCGCCGACGCTCCATGTCCTGCGGCCTCCCAAGGACGCTCGCCACAGCCGGCGGGTCATGACCAGCGGATGGGGAGCGGCAGCGCCGTCAACAGGCCCGAGACCGCGACCACCAGGCCCAGCACCACCAGCTCCGCCCGCGCGGGCACACAGGCGCCGAGCGGGTCGGCGGCGCGCCGCAGCCGCAGCCGGGCGGCCAGGGCGAGCACGGCGACGACGGCCACCAGCAGCAGCTTCGCGAGCAGCGTGCGGCCGTACGCCGTAGTCGTCAACTGGTCGAGGACGGTGTCCGGCGGCATGCGGCGCAGCGAACTCCACACGCCCGTCGCGGTGATCGCGGCGAGCAGAACGGCCGCCACGCGCGCGTAGCGGCCCAGCAGAGCGGCGCCCGCCGCGGGAGCCGTGCGCCAGTGCGCCAGCAGCCGCAGGGCGTGCAGCAGACCGCCCGACCACAGCGCCGCACAGCCGAGGTGAACCAGCGTCAGGCCGGACCCGACCAGAGGGGAGTGCTCGGTGGCGGGGTGGGCGCGCAGCGCCTCGGCGACGACCACCGCGGTCAGCGGCCACACCTGGAGCGCCGCTCGGCGTGACAGTGCGCACAGCCAGGCCACGAGGAACGCGTTGACCTCCAGCAGGGCCAGCGCGCCGTCCCGGGTGCGGTACAGCCCGCCGACGTCGATCCGGGCGAGCCGGTCGGGGACCAGATTGCCGGTGGCGACGACCGAGGCGAGTCCCAGCGCCGCGACGAAACCCGCACCGGCCGCCCAGGGCGCCCAGCTGCGCGGCCCCTCCGCCACGGGCGCGCCCGGCGTCCGACGCGCCAGGCGGGCGACCAACAGCTCGCCCACGGGTATGCACAGCGCCGCGAACAGCACCGCGCGCAGCAGGCCGATGCCACCGGCCCCCGGCGCGGCCGCCTCACCCGTGCCGTGCAGTGCGGCCGAGGGGCCGAGCAGCGGCACCAGGGCGGCGGCCGTCACGAGGACGAGCGCGGCGACGGCCCGGCGGGCCGGGGGGCGCGGGACGGGCACGGCGACCGGGGCGGGCACGGGCGTCATGCCGGAGCCGGAGCCGGAGTCTGAGCCGTCGGGCTGGGCAGCGGGACGTATCGAGCTCACGTCAGGATCTTCGCCAGTCGCCACAGAACCGGGCAACCGAAGTCAATCAACTGAGGGAACGCATTCCGCCCACGGGCGCGATGTCGGCCACCGGTGACTCAGTTCCCGCGCGGGCCCGGCTGCCACCGCGCCGGGTCCTGCCCCCACCGCCCCGCCGGACGCGCCCAGTCGACCGGCCCGCCCGCGAAGCGGACCGGCGACAGGGCGTACCGCAGCCGGCCCAACGGGCTGTCGGCCTCGGCGAGCCAGGGCTCGGGGCCGTCGTACACCTGCCCGCCCCCGGCGTCCTCCGCGCCCCCGGCGTTCCGGACGGTCCCGTCCGTCAGCCAGGCCGCCGTCCGTGCCAGCGCCAGCCGTACGACCCGGGTCCCGCCCTCCTCGGTCTGCTCGGTCAGGGACCGCAGGACCGCCCCGGCCAGCAGATACCCCGTGCCGTGATCGAGGGCCTGCGCGGGCAGCGCGCCCGGCCGCTCCGGCGCCCCCTCGGTCGCCGCGATCCCGGTGGCGACCTGCACCAGGCTGTCGAAGCCCCGCCGTCCGCCCCACGGCCCGTGTGCGCCCCACGCCGACAACTGCGCCACGACCAGGCCGGGTCGGCGTTCGGCCAGTTGCTCGGCGGAGATGCCGAACCGGTCGAGTGCGCCGGGCCGGTAGCCCGTGACGACCACGTCCGCCGCCACCAGCAGATCCTCGAAGGTCCGACGGTCCGCGGACGCCGTCAGGTCCAGGGCGGCGGACCGCTTCCCGATGTCCATGTCGGCGTGCTGGTCGGGGAGTTCGGGCAGGTGCGGGCTGTCGATGCGCAGGACGTCCGCGCCGAGCAGCGCCAGCGTGCGGGTGGCCACGGGGCCCGAGATGACCCGGGTGAGGTCCAGGACGCGGACGCCCGCCAGGGGCAGCAGCGGGCCACCGCCCAGCCGCACCAGGGGGCGTACGGGCGCCTTGTCCAGCCGCTCACGGCCCACCAGCGGGTGCGCGGCGACGGCGCGACCCTGTTCATGCGCTGCCCACTCCCCGGGCGTGCGCAGCGCGACCGCGAGCCCGCCGGCCGCGTACACGCTCTCCTCCACCTCGACGGCCGGCCGCTCGGCGAGCGCGGCGGCCACGGTCTCCACGGAGGCGTCCGCCGCCAGTCCCAGAGCGGAGAGCAGACGCTCCCGGTGGTGCGGATAGTTCGCGTGCGTGCGCACCCAACCGTCCGCCGTGCGCCAGAACCGCGAAAGCGGCGCGAAGTTGATCGGTTCGCGGCCGTCGACCAGCAGATGCCGCTCGCTGTGGAAGGCGGTCGCCACGGCCCCGTCGTCGACCCGCACCTGTGGCACCTCCGCCGGCCCGGCCCGCCGCGCCGCCCACTCGGCGGCGGCCAGCGCGCACGCGCCCACACAGGCTCGCGCCACCTCCCGAACGGGCAGACGAGAGGGCAGCGCCCCCTCGCGTACGACCGTCGTGATCCTCGGCAACAGTGCGGGATCGCCGCCCAGTGCCGCCCACGCCACTTCCGTGTCCGTCATGGTGGGCACTATGCCCTGTGGACAGGATCGGCACGCAAAGGGGCCGTGCATAGGCCCGGCCCCTTCTGCGCGGCTTCAGCGGTCTGGCTGCCGGCGACTACTTGACCGCGCGCAGGGCGTTGACGATGCCGAAGCCGTAGAACCCGTTCACGCGCTTGCCGCCCACGCAGGTCGCGTCCACGACCCCGTCGCCGTCGCCGTCGTAGGGGGCCGTCGGGCAGCCCGGGTTGTCCGCCTGCGCCTTGAGGAGCGCCTGGAGTTGGGCCGGGGTCGCCCACGGGTGCGCGGACTTCAGCAGCGCGGCCACGCCCGCGACGTGCGGCGACGCCATCGACGTGCCCTGCAGGAAGCCGTACTGGCCGTTCGGCATCGTGGAGAGGATGCGCCCGTTCTTCGACGGTGTGTCCGGGATCTGATACTTGTCTCCGCCCGGGCCGGCGACGTCGATCACGCCGTCGCCGTAACTGGAGTAGTACGACTTGGCGTTGGTGACCCCCGTCGCGCTGACCGTGACGACGCCCGGCAGCTGGGTCGGCACGTCGAAGCACTCGTGCGGGTCGACCGTGCGGGTCACCGCGGTCGAGTCGTCGGGGCTGGAGTCGTCGACCAGGGCGTGGGAGTCGAGGTCGTCGTTGGAATTGCCCGCCGAGGCGACGTTGAGTGTGCCCTTGCGCTGGGCGTACAGCTGGGCCCGGTTGACCGCGTCGACGATGGCCCGCTGGTCCGGGTCGTCCATGCAGTTGTACAGCCACGGGTCCACGTAGTAGCTGTTGTTCGTGATCTCGACGCCGTGGTCGGCGGCGAACACGAACGCGCAGACGACGCTCTCGGGGTAGAAGAGCTCGTTGACCGGGTCGGCCACCTTGATGGCGGAGACCTCGACGTTCGGGGCGACACCGGCGACGCCGATGCCGTTGCGGGCCGCCGCGATCTCGCCGGCGACATGGGTGCCGTGGTAGTGCTCGGGCTTCGCCGGCCGCCAGGCGCCGTAGGAGGTATCCGCCTTGCCGCCGACGCAGTTCGCGGACTGCGACGCGGAGAAGTTCGGCGCGAGGTCCGGGTGCGTGTCGTCGACGCCGGTGTCGATGACGGCGACCGTGACGTTGCGGCTGCCCGGGTTGATCTTCGCGGCCTTGTCGGCGCCTATCGCGCGCAGGTCCCACTGGTCGGCCTCGAGGGGCTCGCTGCCGTCCGCGCTCGCCGAGGCCTTCGTGACCTGCGCCGCCTCCGCCGTCGTCAGGTACTGCGCGGCGCCCTCGTCCGTCGTGCCGGCGGCCGTCAGCGGGGCGGTCCGGGTCGCGCCCGCGGACTGCACTCCGCGGACGGCCCGGAGGGTACGGGCGAAGTCCGGATTGGCGGAGTGCGCGACGATCACGCCGATCCTGTCGTACGTCACCACGATCGTGCCACCGGCCGCGGCTATCGCCTGCCGCACCGTCGACAGCGTGTGACGGTCCGTCCGGGTGTTGACGACGTAGGCGAGTTCCTGCCCCTCGGCGGTCTGGGCGGTGCCGGCGGTGCGCGGGGCGGCCGACGCGGCCCCAGGCAGGAAGCCCAGCGAGGCGGTGAGTGACAGCACGACGGGTACGGCCAGGGCCAGGCGGCGTCTCGAACGGCGATGAGCCATGGGGTCTCCACATCATCCGGAAAACGTGAACCTGCCGGACACGGGTTATGCGACCGGCAGGTACATGACGAGTGGTGCAGGGTGAAGCTATCCGCCGCCCCGGCCGGCCAGCAACAAGTTCAAGCGAAAGAAAAAAAGCGAGTTGAACCGGCCTCCGCGCGGCGCCGTGACCCAGGGCAGAGGGCCCGAACACGGCCGAGGGCCCCTGTCGGATCACTATCCGGAGCGCTACGGTCGCAACCGGTTACGTGATCGCCGTCACCCCACCCGCAACGCGAGGAGACACCGTGGCCACCGACGCACCTCCCCCCTCCAGGGCCGAACACGTCCTGCCGTCCGCCGAGGAGTTCGGCGCGGTGCAGCAGAGCGCCGAGTTCGCCGAACTGCGCCGCTCCCACCGCTCGTTCGCCTTCCCGCTGACCGTGGCGTTCATCGCCTGGTACCTGGCCTACGTCCTGCTGTCGAACTACGCGGGCGATTTCATGGGCACCAAGCTCTTCGGCAACGTCAACGTCGCCCTGGTGCTCGGCCTCGCCCAGTTCCTCACCACGTTCCTGATCGCCTGGTGGTACGCGCGGCACGCCGCCGCCCAGCTCGACCCCAAGGCCGAGGCCATCAAGTCCCGGATGGAGGGCCGCGCATGAGCCCCGCACTCGTCCTGGCCGCCGGTGAGGCGAGCGAGCACCGGCCGCTGATCATCACCCTGTTCGCGGTGTTCGTCGCCGCGACCCTCGTCATCACCGTCTGGGCGGGCCGTCAGACCAAGGACGCCGCCGACTTCTACGCGGGCGGACGGCAGTTCACCGCCTTCCAGAACGGCCTAGCCGTCTCCGGCGACTACATGTCCGCGGCGTCCTTCCTCGGCATCGCGGGCGCCATCGCCCTCTTCGGCTACGACGGCTTCCTGTACTCCATCGGCTTCCTGGTCGCCTGGCTGGTCGCCCTCCTCCTGGTCGCCGAGCCACTGCGCAACTCCGGCCGCTACACCATGGGCGACGTCCTCGCCTACCGCATGCGCCAGCGCCCGGTCCGCACCGCCGCCGGCACCTCCACGATCGTCGTGTCGATCTTCTACCTGCTGGCACAGATGGCGGGCGCGGGTGTCCTCGTCTCACTGCTGCTCGGCATCACCAGCGACGGCGGCAAGATCGGCATCGTCGCCCTGGTCGGCGTGCTGATGATCGTGTACGTCACCATCGGCGGCATGAAGGGCACCACCTGGGTGCAGATGGTCAAGGCGGTGCTGCTGATCGCGGGCGCCCTGCTGCTCACCTTCCTGGTGCTGCTGAAGTTCCACTTCAACATCTCCGACCTGCTCGGCAAGGCCGCCGTCAACAGCGGCAAGGGATCCGCCTTCCTGGAGCCCGGCCTGAAGTACGGCGCCACCGGCACCACCAAGCTGGACTTCATCTCACTCGGCATCGCCCTGGTCCTCGGCACCGCCGGCCTGCCGCACATCCTGATCCGCTTCTACACCGTGCCCACCGCCAAGGCCGCCCGGAAGTCCGTGAACTGGGCGATCGGCCTCATCGGCGCCTTCTACCTGATGACGCTCGCCCTCGGCTTCGGTGCCGCCGCGCTCATCAAACCGGACGAGATCATCGCCTCCAACAAGGCGGGCAACACCGCCGCGCCCCTGCTCGCCCTGCACCTGGGCGGGGTGGACTCCAGCTGGGGCGCGATCCTGCTGGCCACCATCTCCGCGGTCGCCTTCGCCACCATCCTCGCGGTGGTGGCCGGCCTGACCCTGGCCTCCTCCTCGTCGTTCGCGCACGACATCTACGCGAACGTCATCAAGAAGGGCACCGCCACCGAGAAGCAGGAGGTGAGCGCGGCCCGCTGGGCGACGGTCGGCATCGGCGCCGTCTCCATCGTCCTCGGCGCCCTGGCCCGTGACCTGAACGTCGCCGGCCTGGTCGCCCTGGCCTTCGCGGTCGCCGCCTCCGCCAACCTGCCGACGATCCTCTACAGCCTGTTCTGGAAGCGGTTCACCACCTCCGGCGCCCTGTGGTCGATCTACGGCGGCCTGGTCACGGCCGTCGGCCTGGTGCTGTTCTCGCCGGTGGTCTCGGGCAAGCCGACGTCGATGTTCCCGGACGCCGACTTCCACTGGTTCCCGCTGGAGAACCCGGGGATCATCTCCATCCCGGTCGGCTTCCTGCTGGGCTGGCTCGGCACCCTTCTGTCGAAGGAGGAGCCCGACGCCGGCAAGTACGCCGAACTGGAGGTGCGGTCGCTGACCGGCGCCGGGGCGCACTGAGATCCGCTTCTCGCCGACGGCCGCGTCGTCAGGATCGTGAGGTCCTGCGACGCGGCCGCGTCGTCCCTCGTGGGCACGGGCCGCTGTCGTTGTCGGTGGCGTCACGTAGGCTCGCAGATGATGGTGCGGGTGACGCAGAATGTGTGATCCGCGACGAGGGAGGGGGTCCACGTGCTCATCGACACCTACGGCCGGGTGGCCACCGACCTCAGGGTCTCGCTGACCGACCGGTGCAATCTGCGCTGTACGTACTGCATGCCCGAGGAGGGCCTGCAGTGGCTGGCCAAGCCCGACCTGCTCACGGACGACGAGATCGTCCGCCTGATCGACATCGCGGTCACCTCACTGGGCATCGAGGAGGTCCGCTTCACCGGCGGCGAGCCGCTGCTGCGCCCCGGCCTGGTCGGCATCGTGGAGCGGGTCGCGGCCCTTCGGTCCCGCCCCCAGATGTCCCTCACCACCAACGGCATCGGCCTTGGACGCACGGCGGCGGCCCTGAAGGCGGCGGGCCTGGACCGGGTGAACGTCTCGCTGGACACCCTGCGCCCGGACGTTTTCAAGACCCTCACCCGCAGGGACCGGCACAAGGACGTCCTCCACGGCCTGACGGCCGCCCGGGAGGCCGGCCTGACCCCGGTCAAGGTCAACGCGGTCCTGATGCCGGGCCTGAACGCCGACGAGGCCCCGGACCTGCTGGCCTGGGCGATCGAGCACGACTACGAGCTGCGCTTCATCGAGCAGATGCCCCTGGACGCCCAGCACGGCTGGAAGCGCGAGGGCATGGTCACCGCCGGGGACATCCTCGCCTCGCTGCGCACCCGCTTCGAGCTGACCCCGGAGCACGCCGAGGAGCGCGGCTCGGCCCCGGCCGAACGCTGGCTGGTCGACGGCGGTCCGCACCGGGTCGGCGTCATCGCCTCAGTGACCCGCCCGTTCTGCGCGGCCTGCGACCGCACCCGCCTGACGGCCGACGGCCAGATACGCACCTGCCTGTTCGCCACCGAGGAGACCGACCTGCGCGGCGCACTCCGCTCCGGGGCTCCGGACGAGGAGATCGCCCGCATCTGGCGGCTCGCGATGTGGGGCAAGAAGGCGGGCGCAGGCCTGGACGACCCGTCGTTCGTCCAGCCGGACCGGCCGATGTCGGCGATCGGAGGTTAGGACCGCCGGGGTGTCAGGCGCCCTCGGGCGCTTCCCAGTCCTCCAGCTCGACGACGTCCTTCAGGAACCCCCGCACACCGAGGAACTGCGACAGGTGCTCCCGGTGCTCCTCGCACGCCAGCCACGTCTTGCGGCGCTCCGGCGTGTGGATCTTCGGGTTGTTCCACGCCAGCACCCACACCGCTTCGGCACGGCAGCCCTTGGCGGAGCAGATCGGGGTTTCGTCAGTCACAGCTTCGTCTCACAGCCACGGCAAACAAGGCGACGCCGAGCAGCCACGGGGGGAGCTGCCCGGCGTCGGTCTGTCGCTCCGACGGGGGATGCGGAGCGCGTACGAAGTATGTCACGGGTAACCCAGTACCCGGCACCGGAACAACATGATTGATCTGAGCTTTTCCTGAGCTTGGTGCGGGGAGCGATTCCGCTTGCCCGGCATCCGACGTGGTCAGGTCCGCTCGCGTGGTTCGCCCGGGACTCCGGCCGTGGGCTCCGCCGGGGCGTCGTCCTGGCCGGATTCCTTCGACGCGTCCGCCGCCGGCGGCGCGATCATCGGACGCACCGGCACGTTGATGAACGTCGACGGCAGCGACGGCGCGTTCTCGCGCCCGGCGTTCGCGATGACCACGGCGATATAGGGCAGCACAGCGCCGAGCACCAGCGCGACGATCGCGACGGGCCGCTCCACGTTCCACAGGGTGGCCGCGAGGATCACCGACACCGTACGGACGCTCATCGACACGACATAACGGCGCTGCCGGCCGCGCACGTCCGCCTCGAGCCCCTGCCGGGCGCCCGTGATCCGGAACACCTGGGCGCTGCCGCCGCCGCTCCGCTTCCGCATCACACCACACCACCCGCCTGTCTCGGACTCTCCCCGGCCCGTACCTGCCGCGTAGCCGGTCAGGACCCGAGCCCGAACACTCACCACGTTACGCCGCGCCCCGGGCGCCATCGAGACCGGGGCATCTCCTGCCTGCGCGAACGCGCCGCGGACCCCGCGTACGGGTGATCCCGGCGTGCGCCGTACGGCGGGCGGTCCGAGACTGGGCGTACTGCTCACGTCTCAGGTCGAGCCGTACAACCGTGCGAGGATTCGAGGAGGCAGCCATGGGCTGGTTGTGGGCGATCATCGTCGGATTCGTGCTGGGCCTGCTGGCCAAGCTCATCCTGCCGGGCAAGCAGCACAGCCCGTTGTGGCTGACCACCCTCCTGGGCACGATCGGCGGCCTCGTCGGGAACGCCGTCGCCCGCGCGATCGGCATCGCCGCCACCCCGGGCATCGACTGGGGCCGCCACGGCCTCCAGCTCGCCGCGGCGGTCCTCCTCGTCTTCGTCGGCGAGATGGCGTACATGACACGCAGGGGCAGCAGACAGCGGGCATGACGGCACGGCGAAGGGGCGGCCCCATGACGGGAGCGCCCCTCCTTCCAGCCCTGCGTGCCCCAGGGCTCACACTCCCTGGCTGACCGAGCTCATGTTGAAGTCCGGCACCCGCAGCGGCGGCATCGCGGCCCGGGTGAACCAGTCGCTCCACTCGCGCGGCAGGGTCTTCTCCGTGCGCCCGGCCTCGGTGGCGCGGCCCAGCAGGCCGACCGGGGACTCGTTGAACCGGAAGTTGTTGACCTCGCCGACGACCTCGCCGTTCTCGACCAGGTAGACGCCGTCCCGGGTCAGGCCGGTGAGCAGCAGGGTCGCCGGGTCGACCTCACGGATGTACCACAGGCAGGTCAGCAGCAGCCCGCGCTCGGTGTCGGCGACCATCTCCTCCAGGGAGCGGTCGGCACCCCCGTCCAGGATCAGGTTCCCGATCGCGGGCGCGAGCGGCAGCCCGGTCAGGGCCGCGGTGTGCCGGGTGGTCGTCAGGTGCTTCAGCTCGCCGCCGCCGATCCACTCGGTGGCCCGCACCGGCAGCCCGTTGTCGAACACCGACATGTCGTCGCCGGAGGCGTGCGCGACCACGAAGGGCGGTGTCTCCAGACCGGGCTCGTTCGGATCGCTGCGCAGGGTCAGCGGCAACTCGGAGAGCCTCTCGCCGACGCGGGTGCCGCCGCCGGGCTTGCTGAAGACCGTACGGCCCTCGGCCGCGTCCCGGGCCGACGCCGACCACAGCTGGTAGATCAGCAGGTCCGCGACCGCCGTCGGGGGCAGCAGCGTCTCGTAGCGGCCCGCGGGCAGCTCGATCCTGCGCTCCGCCCACGCCAGCCGCTGGGCCAGCTCCGTGTCCAGCGCCGCCGGGTCGACGTCCTTGAAGTCACGGGTCGAACGCCCCGCCCATGCCGAACGCGTACGGTCCGGGGACTTCGCGTTCAGCTCCAGCGTGCCGTTGGGCTGGTCGTGGCGCAGGCGCAGCCCGGTCGACGTGCCCAGGTACGTCGACACGAGCTCGTGGTTGGCGAAGCCGTACAGCTCGCGCCCGCCCGCACGGGCTCGGGCGAACGACTCGCCGAGCGCCGGCGCGAAGTCCGTGAAGACGGCGGAGGAGGTCTCGGCGGGCGCGTCCGTGAAGTCCGGCGACTCGGCCACTCCCGTGACCAGCGGCTGCGCGTCCTCGGCCGGCCCGGCGCCGCGCGCGGCGGCCTCCGCGGCCCGGACCAGGGGCTCCAGCTCGTCCGCGGTGACCGCCGAGCGGGAGACGACCCCCGAGGCCGTGCCCTCCTTGCCGTCGACGGTCGCGACGACGGTGAGGGTCCGCCCGCGCGTGACACCGTTCGTGGTCAGCGCGTTGCCCGCCCACCGCAGGTTGGCGGTGGAGTGCTCGTCGGCGATGACGACGCACCCGTCCGCGCGGGACAACTCGAGAGCACGCTCGACGATCTCGTGCGGCTTGTTCGTACGGGCACTCATCGACCGGCCTCCTGCGTGGTGTTCAGACTGTGCTTTCCCGGGGGGCGACCCCCGGACCCCCGGCCGATTCCGCAGCCGACCCTCATCGACCGGCCTCCTGCGTGGTGTTCAGAATGTGCTTTCCCGGGGGGCGACCCCCGGACCCCCGGCCGATTCCGCAGCCGACCCTCATCGACCGGCCTCCTGCGTGGTGTTCAGAATGTTGACGCCCCTGAAGAGAGCGGACGGGCAGCCGTGCGAGACGGACGCGACCTGGCCCGGCTGGGCCTTGCCGCAGTTGAAGGCGCCGCCGAGAACGTACGTCTGGGGGCCGCCGACGGCCGCCATGGAGCCCCAGAAGTCCGTAGTCGTGGCCTGATAGGCGACATCCCGCAGCTGACCGGTGATCCGCCCGTTCTCGATCCTGAAGAACCGCTGCCCGGTGAACTGGAAGTTGTAGCGCTGCATGTCGATGGACCAGGAGCGGTCCCCGACGACGTAGACGCCCCGGTCCACGCCCCCGATGAGATCCTCCGTCGACAGCCCGGCCGGGTCCGGCTGCAGCGACACATTGGCCATGCGCTGCACCGGCACGTGCGCGGGGGAGTCGGCGTACGCGCACCCGTTGGACCGCTCGAAGCCGGTGAGCCTCGCGATGCGCCGGTCCAGCTGGTAGCCGACCAGCGTCCCGTCCTTGACCAGGTCCCAGGACTGGGCCTGCACGCCCTCGTCGTCGTACCCGATCGTCGCGAGCCCGTGCTCGGCGGTGCGGTCGCCGGTGACGTTCATCAGCTCGGAGCCGTACCTGAGCTTGCCGAGCTGGTCGAAGGTGGCGAAGGAGGTGCCGGCGTACGCGGCCTCGTAGCCGAGGGCCCGGTCCAGTTCGGTGGCGTGCCCGATGGACTCGTGGATGGTCAGCCACAGGTTGGACGGGTCGACGACCAGGTCGTACACCCCGGCCTGGACGCTCGGCGCGCGCATCTTCTCCGCGAGCAGCCCCGGAATCTGTTCCAGCTCCGCGTCCCAGTCCCAGCCGGTGCCCGTCAGGTACTCCCACCCGCGCCCGACCGGCGGCGCCAGGGTGCGCATGGAGTCGAACTCACCCGTGGACTCGTCCACCGACACGGCGGTCAGCTGCGGATGCAGCCGCACGCGCTGCTGGGTGGTCACGGTCCCGGCGGTGTCGGCGTAGAACTTGTTCTCGTGCACGGTGAGCAGGGAGGCGTCCACGTGGTTGACGCCGTCGGCCGCGAGCAGCCGCCCGCTCCACTCGGTCAGCAGACCCGTCTTCTCCTCGTCGGGCACGGTGAAGGGATCGATCTCGTACGACGACACCCACGTCCGCTCGGCGTGCACGGGCTCGTCCGCCAGCTCGACGCGCTCCTGGGACCCCGCCGCCTTGATCACCTGCGCCGACAGCTTGGCCATCGCCACGGCCTGCGACGCGACCTTGGCTGCGGCGTCCTGGGTCAGATCGACACCCGAGGCGAACCCCCAGGTCCCGCCGTGCACCACCCGCACCGCGTACCCCAGGTCGGTCGTGTCCGAGGACCCGGCGGGCCTGCCGTCCCTGAGCCGCCAGGCGGCACTGCGCACCCGCTCGAGCCGGAAGTCGGCGTGCTCGGCCCCGAGCGACCGCGCGCGTGCCAGCGCGGCGTCCGCCAGGGCCCGCAGCGGCAGTGCCGTGAAGGCTTCGTCGATGGAATGAGGCACGGAGGTCTCCCTGCTGTCGTGGCCTGTCGGGTCCGATCATGTCGCGCGGGCGGGCGCAGGGACCACACCTTTGCGTCCGGTGGCCGGACCCAGCCGTCCGGGACCGTCTCCGCGGCGGACGCTTCTGTAGGGACCCGACAGTGAGTCCCTTACGCCACTGTCGGTGCCCGATTGTCCGCGCGGCCGGGTGGACCGATAGGTTTTCGACGTAGGCGCCTGTCCTGCAGGGGTTCCAGACCGCTAACGAAAGGGTGATCCGTTGAGCCGCTCGGTTCTCGTCACTGGAGGCAACCGGGGCATCGGCCTCGCCATCGCCCGCGCGTTCGCCGACGCCGGCGACAAGGTCGCGATCACGTACCGCTCGGGTGAGCCGCCGGCCGCCCTGAAGGAATTGGGCTGCCTCGCGGTCAAGTGCGACATCACCGACACCGAGCAGGTGGAGCAGGCCTACAAGGAGATCGAGGCCCAGCACGGCCCGGTCGAGGTCCTCGTCGCCAACGCCGGCGTCACCCGGGACCAGCTTCTGATGCGGATGTCCGAGGAGGACTTCACCTCCGTCATCGAGACCAACCTGACCGGCACCTTCCGTGTCGTCAAGCGCGCCAACCGCGGCATGCTGCGTGCCAAGAAGGGCCGCGTGGTGCTGATCTCCTCGGTCGTCGGACTGCTCGGCTCGGCGGGGCAGGCCAACTACGCCGCCTCCAAGGCCGGCCTGGTCGGCTTCGCGCGTTCCCTCGCCCGTGAGCTGGGCTCGCGCAACATCACCTTCAACGTCGTCGCCCCTGGTTTCGTCGACACCGACATGACCCGGGCGCTCACCGACGAGCAGCGCGAGAGCATCGTGTCGCAGGTGCCGCTCGGCCGGTACGCGCAGCCGGAGGAGATCGCCGCGACGGTGCGGTTCCTCGCCTCCGACGACGCCTCGTACATCACTGGAGCCGTCATCCCCGTTGACGGCGGACTGGGAATGGGTCACTGATCACCATGAGCGGAATTCTCGAGGGCAAGCGCGTCCTGATCACCGGTGTGCTGACGGAGGCCTCGATCGCCTTCCACGCGGCGAAGCTCGCCCAGGAGCAGGGCGCCGAGGTCATCCTGACCGCGTTCCCGCGGCCCACCCTGACCGAGCGCATCGCCAAGAAGCTGCCGAAGCCCACCAAGGTCGTCGAGCTGGACGTCACCAACGACGAGCACCTCGGTCGCCTCGCCGACATCGTCGGCGAGGAGCTGGGCGGCCTCGACGGCGTCGTCCACTCCATCGGCTTCGCCCCGCAGGACGCGCTCGGCGGCAACTTCCTCAACACCCCGTTCGAGTCGGTCGCCACCGCGATGCACGTCTCGGCGTACTCCCTGAAGTCGCTGACCATGGCCTGCCTGCCGCTGATGCAGAACGGCGGCTCGGTCGTCGGCCTCACCTTCGACGCCCAGTTCGCCTGGCCGCAGTACGACTGGATGGGCCCGGCCAAGGCCGCCCTGGAGGCCACCAGCCGCTACCTCGCCCGCGACCTGGGCAAGCAGAACATCCGCTGCAATCTCATCTCCGCAGGCCCGCTCGGCTCCATGGCCGCCAAGTCCATCCCGGGCTTCGACCAGCTGGCCTCCGTCTGGGACAGCCGCTCCCCGCTGGAGTGGGACCTGAAGGACCCGGAGCCGGCCGGCCGGGGCATCGTCGCCCTGCTGAGCGACTGGTTCCCGAAGACCACCGGCGAGATCGTCCACGTGGACGGCGGACTGCACGCCATCGGCGCCTGAGTCCGCGCCGCGGGTACGCCGTGGAGTGCGTGAACATGCGCTCTCGGCCCGCGTAAGCGATTGCGCAATCGCTTACGCGCCCGCATCGCCCGGTCGTACGAGGCCGACGCCCCGTTTCCCGCTGCGCGCGGGGAGCGGGGCGTCGCCCGTTCGGAGTACCTGACCGGGCGTGCCGGGCCGCCCGGGACCCACGCTGGGAGCAACGCACCGCCCCGCACGCCGCACGGCCGAGGAGGTTCCCTTGTGCGCTTGTCCCACCGCTTCGCCCCGGCCTTCCTCTCGCTCGCCCTGGTGACGGTCCTGCCGTACGACGCCCTGCCGTCGCACGGGAAGCACACCGCCTCGCACGCGCACGAGGACGCCGGAAAGTCCGCCGACCCGGCGCCCTTCGGCTCGGAGTGCCGGGTCCGTGTCACCGGCGCCCATGTCGTCGCGTACTGCCACAACCCCTATCCGGACACCGATCACGTGAGCCTGCACATCGAGTGCGCCCAGTGGTGGGACATCGACACCGACACCGCCCCGGCCGACGCGGGGCCCGCGATGACCGTACGGCTGACCGGGCGGTGCTGGGAGGCGGTGCGCTCGGCGTGGGTCACCCACCAGAGATGAGTGGGCCTCAGCGGCCGACGGACTCCGGGTGCCCCGGACCGCACATGCGCGGGTAGCTCGCCGCCGCCGCGCCCGCCGCGTCGGCGTCGCCCGCGCGGATCGCGTCCACGAGCGCCGTGTGGTCCATGTACGCCTCCGGCGTGAGCTCCTCGCCGACGTCGCCGCGCAGCCAGTCCCGCAGCACCTCGCCCAGGTCCGCGTACATCGCGGTCATCACGTCGTTGTGCGACGCGGCCACCACGGCCAGGTGGAAGGTCGCGTCCGCGGTCACGAACGCCTCCGCGTCCCCGGACTCCCACGCCTCCGTACGGCGCAGGAGCAGGGCGTCCAGCTGCTTGAGGTCCCGCTCGGTGCGCCGCTCGGCCGCCAGCCGGGCGGCGCTCGACTCCAGGGTGCGCCGCAGCTCGGCGATGTGGTTCGGGTCGGCGCCGGCGAAGCGGCGGTGCATCACGCCCGCCAGTTCGCTCGTCGCCGCCACGTAGGTGCCGGAGCCCTGGCGGATGTCCAGCAGGCCGTTGTGCGCGAGCGCCCGGACGGCCTCGCGGACCGTGTTGCGGGCGACTCCCAGTTGCTCGACCAGTTCCGGCTCGGTGGGGATGCGGGAGCCCACCGGCCACTCACCCGAGGTGATCTGGTTCCGCAGCTCGGCGATGACCTGCTCGGACAGCGCGGATCTGCGGGGGTGGCTCAGCGGCATGACCGTCCTTCGTGCGGGCCCGGGAGCGAGGCCGGATGAGCGGAGCGTAACGCAGCCCCCCGCACCTATAATCATCCTATGATTCTATGATGGTGCGCATGGCACCCGAAGAGACCGGCACAACGACGTCCGCACCGATACGCGTTTCCGAGGGGAAGCGGGTCGATGCCGGGGCCTCCGCCACGCGCGCGTGGCGGACGCGTCTGCTGGTCCTCGGCATCGTCCTCAGCGCCCTCAACCTGCGGCCCGCCATCACCAGCCTCGGCGCCCTCCTCGAAGAGGTGCGCGACGGGCTCGGCATGAGCGGCAGTGTCGCGGGCCTGCTCACCTCCGTGCCGCCCCTCTGCTTCGCCGTCTTCGGCGTCATGGCGCCCCGACTCGCCCGCCGCTTCGGGCCGGGCGCCGTGGTGTGCGCCGGAATGGCCGCGATCACCGCCGGCCTGGTGATCCGCCCGTACGCCGGGAACACCGCCGGCTTCCTGGCGGCGAGCGCGCTCGCCCTGATGGGCATAGCGGTCAGCAACGTCCTGATGCCCGTGATCGTCAAGCGCTGGTTCCCCGACCGGGTGGGCTCCATGACGGGCCTGTACTCCATGGCGCTCGCCCTGGGCACTTCCCTGGCGGCAGCCCTCACGGTGCCCATGACCGACGCCCTGGGCGGACGGTGGCAGTCCGGGCTCGCCGTGTGGGCGGCGCCGGCGGCGGCTGCCGTCCTGCCGTGGATCCCGTTCGCACGAGCGCGCGACGCCCGTCCGGCGGACAGCGACACCGCCTCCCCGGACGGTGATACCGCCTCGGCGCGCGTGGAACCCGACGGGCTGAGGATCACCCGGAGCCGTACCGCGTGGGCGCTGGCCGTCTTCTTCGGGCTCCAGGCCACGGCGGCCTACATCACGATGGGCTGGATGGCGCAGATCTTCCGCGACGCCGGGGTGCCCGCCGGCACGGCCGGTGTGCTGTTGGCCGTCACCATGGTGATGGGCGTGCCCCTCGCCTTCGTCATCCCGCGGCTGGCCGCCCGGCTGCCGCACCAGGGCCCGATCGTGATCGCGCTCGGTGTCTGCGGTCTGGCCGGATACGCGGGCCTGTACTGGGCCCCGGCGGGCGGGGCCTGGGCATGGGCGGTCCTGCTCGGCATCTCCAACTGCGCCTTCCCGCTGGCGCTCACCATGGTGGGGATGCGGGCCCGCACCGGCGCGGGCGTGGCCAAGCTGTCGGCGTTCGCGCAGAGCACGGGGTATCTGCTGTCCATCCCGGGGCCGCTGCTGGTCGGCGTCCTCTACCAGCACAGCGGCGGCTGGGGCCGGCCGCTCGCGCTCATGGCCGGACTCATGCTCCCGCAGATCGCGGTGGGCGTCCTGGCAGGCCGCGACCGGATCGTGGAGGACGAGGCGACGCGCTGAGCGACGAGCCTCCCCCGCCGCGGCCCGGGCGGGGGAGGGGTGCGAAACTGGGCGTATGCCCGTGCTCGAACCGAATCCCCGGAACGGCCAGAAGAAGATGCTGCTCGTCTTCGGCGCGTTCTTCGCCATCTTCGCGATCATCGCCGTCGTCGCGACGATCGCCTCGCCGTGACGATCCCCGTCGTCGCGACGATCGCCTCGCCGTTCACGCACCGGTGACGTCCCATGGTGGTGCCGGCCCCACCATCCCCTAGGGGGAGAGTGTCAGGGTCAAGTGGGTGGATCACCGGATGGGTTGAGGGCCGCCCCGTCCGTACCTTCGAGATGTGGTCGCGAGAGCGGCCCATGGACCACTCGAGGACCCACGGAGGCAGCCATGTCGGCCCGCACGCACACCCGGCCCCGCCCGGCACCCACGGGCGGCGTCGACATCCGGCTGCCCTGGTGGGCCCTCGCCCTGCCCGCGCTCGCCTTCATCGCCCTGCTGGCCCTGATACTCAACCCGGCGGACGCGAGCGCCGGCGGCGACCCGGCCCTCAGCCACCTCCTCGAGCGTGTCCAGCACGCGGTGACGCACCACGCGCAGTGACCCGGCCGGACCGGGTCGTGACACCGCCCGGGTGTACGCGGTGCGCTTCCCGCGGATCCGGCCGGTGAGCAGGCAGATCGCGGCGCTGCCAACTCCCTGCGCTCGTTGGCCTGTTTCATGCGAAGCTGGGACTCATGAGCTCCGCAGAACCCCGCAGGATTGTCCTCTTCCGGCATGCGAAGGCCGACTGGCCGCAGGTTCCCGACCATGAGCGTCCGCTCGCCGACCGGGGCCGCCAGGACGCGGCCGCCGCCGGACTCAAGCTGGCCGAGACCGGCATCCCCTTCGACCTGGCCCTGTGCTCCACCGCCGTCCGCACCCGCGAGACCTGGAAGCTCGCCGTCCAGGAGCTGCCGCATCGGCCGAAGACCGTCTATGAGGAGCGGCTCTACGAGGCCTCGCCCGGCGAGCTGATCGCCGTGCTCAACGAAACCGCCGAGGACGTGCGGAACGTGGTCCTGATCGGTCACAACCCCGGCATCCAGGGCCTCGCCGACGTCCTGTCCGGTGCGACCGAGGGCGATGCCCGCGAGCGGATGAGCCGACGCGGCTTCCCGGCCGCCGCCTTCGCCGTGCTCTCCTTCGACGGCTCCTGGAAGGCGCTGGAACCGGGCACGGCCACCCTGCTCGACTACTGGGCGCCCAGCGAGTAGGAGCTCCGAAGAGTTCCGACCCCTGGCATCGGGGGAGGGGGCGGGAAACCAGCAGGGACGGGGCGACTTGAACGACCACAGCACTGAGAGACATCACTTGGGGAGGCCCTTCCATCCACCCCC